>DATEEF010000210.1:0-9002 GCA_035281265.1 Steroidobacteraceae bacterium | reverse complement strand
CAGCTGACGGAAAGGCAAAGCCCGGATGCAAAGGGCGCGACCCATTGTCGTCCACGCCGCCCGCGGCCGGCGCTCTGGAACTCCGCGAGGCAGGCGTCGAAACGGCCGCCCGGCAGGTCGGTGACGGCGAGCAGACGATCGTTCGTCGACGCGAGCGATTCATGAACTTCAAGGTTGCGGAGCATGTCGCGTGCCGCCTGCGGCAGCCGGCCCTTGATGACCGCCGCGTCGAGCAGGTTCATCGGCGCCTCCAGCCGGTAGCCGCTGCCCGGGCGCGCCTCGAGCGCGATGCCCCATTCTTCCAGCTGCTGCAGCCGCTTCCACACGGCGGCGCGCGAGACATCGAGCGCCGCGGCAAGCTCCTCGCCGGAATGCACTGCGCCGTCGGCGAGCAGGCGCAACAGCTCGACCCGCCCGCTCATGGCGGGGGTCCCCGCGAACCCAGGAGCCAGAGCCTCGTAGCGCGCGGCTCCCGCCCCGCGCGCATGCGCGCGAAATTGCCGCGGTGTGCCCATGCGACGAGCAAGGACACCCCGATGCCGAACGCGAGCCAGGGCGCGGATCCCGGCCCCACGACCACCACCGCGACAGGGACGGATACCGCGGCGGCAACCGTCGCGAGCCCCACGAATCCGAAGACGACGGCGAATGCGAGCCAGGTCGCGACCGCGATCACCAGCAGGACGGGCGCCACGGCGAGCAGGACGCCGGCCAGCGTCGCCCCGCCCTTGCCGCCGCGAAAGTCGTGCCAGATCGGCCAGACATGCCCCGCCACGGCCGCGGCCGCGCAACACGCGGCGAGCCAGTCGCGACCGACCGCGGCATCGGCGGGAACACCCGGCAACGCCAGTGCGGGCAGCCAGCCCGCCGCGAGCCAGCCTTTGCCGACATCGATCGCGACCGTCGCCGCCGCGAATGCGAGTCCCTGCGTCCGAAGCGCATTGGTGCCGCCCGGGTTGCCGCTCCCCAGGGTGCGGATGTCGACGCCGCGGAAACTGCCGATGACGAGCGCTCCGACGATCGAGCCGAGGAAGTATGCGACGACCAGCTTGATGCCGAGCTCGAGCATGGTCAGCGTCCCGGGACCCGCGGCAGGAAGACTTCCGCGAGCATGCAGCGCACGCTTCCGCCGCCGAGGCGCTCGATCGTCGGGATGTCGGCGGCGACGATCGCGCCGTGCCGCTCGAGCCGCCGGCGTTTCCCCGGCGCGAGCGCGGCGAGCGCCGTCCCGGATAGCGCGATGAGCGGCGCACCGTCGCGCGCGGAAAGCGCCAGCAGGTTGCCCGCGAATCCATTCATCTCGGCCGCATCGATCTCGATCACTTCGCCGCCGTCGCGACCCAGCTCCGTGAGCACCGCCGCGCGGCGCGCGGGGTCGGGGATCGCGTCGGCACACATGACGGCGAAACCCTCGCCGATCGCCATCATCACGTTCGTGTGGTACGCGGGCCTCCCGTCGGGTCCCAGCGCCTCGAAAGCCACGATGCGGTAGCCGAGCGCCGCCGAGAATTCCGCAAGTGCGCCGGCCGTCGTCCGCGGGGAACGGCAGGCGTAGGCGATGCGGCGCCTGCGGTCGAGCACGAGGCTGCCCGTTCCCTCCAGGAACTCGCCGCGCGATTCGAGCACGCCGAGGTCGACCGTGCGCGTGACGCGAAAGCCCCTGCGTTCGACCTCGGCGACCGGCTCGGTCCGGCGCTCCGCCCGGCGCGAGGGCGCCATCATCGGGTAGAGCACGACGCTGCCGTCGCCGTGGAAGCTGACCCAGTTGTTCGGGAAGCAGGCGTCCGGCTTCACGGGTTCGGGCGAATCGCT
The DNA here is from genome assembly GCA_035281265.1 of Steroidobacteraceae bacterium. GTDB lineage: Bacteria > Pseudomonadota > Gammaproteobacteria > Steroidobacterales > Steroidobacteraceae > SCUD01. Next base: position 7,190 of record DATEEF010000210.1, on the reverse strand, counting down.
GGCTACCACGACCTCCACGCCCGCCTCGTCGAGGCGCGCGGCGAGGCCGTCGAACTCACCCAGCGCCGCAGCGGCATCGCCCGGCGCGATGCCGCTGCGCTGGAAGCGGTTGGAGTCGGCCGTCTCGGGGTTCCAGCCGAAGCGCGCCGGCCGCACCATGAGCACGGCGTCGGCGCACTGGCGTTCCGGTCCCGTCACGGAAACTCGATGGCTGGCAGCCGCGTGAGGCCGCGCTCCTGCTTCTGCTTCTCGACCATCCGGGCAACGTCCGCGAGCAGCTTCCGCGCGTCATAGACGATGCCGTCCTTGATCGTGTACCTGACGCCCCCCACCCGCTCGGCCTTGCCGGTCTCTTCGTTCAGGCGCACGGCGCCGGTCCCGTAGAGCACCTTGAGGTTGGCGATCGGGTCTTCCGGCACGATGACGAGGTCGGCGAGCAGCCCCGGACGCACGACCCCGAACTCGATCGGCTTGCCCTTCGGCTCGAAAATCGCCTGGGCGCCATGCAGCGTCGCCCCGCGGATCACCTCCAGCGGATGGAAGCCCGCCTCCTGCAGGAGCTCCATCTCCTCGATCGTCGAGAAGCCGAAGGTGTTGAAGATGAAGCCGGCATCGGAGCTGACCGTCACGCGGCCGCCGATATTCTTGTAGTCGTTCAGGAACGTCATCCAGACGCGGTAGAAGTTCCTCCAGGCCGTCTCGTCCCAGCTCGTCCAGTCGAAGTAATAGGAGCCGTGATTCGCGCGATTGGGCAGGTAGAAGTCCCACAGCGACGGCAGCGTGTAGGTCTCGTGCCAGTCGGCATTGCGGCGGGACATGACGTCGCGGCTGGCGAGGTAGGCGGTCATCGTCGGGTCGAGGATGACGTCCAGCGACTTGAACTCGGTGAGCAGCGCCTTCCACTCGTCGCTGCCGGGACCGTGGATCAGGTTCCACTGCCGCGCCACCTGCCCGAAGCGATGCTGCTCGTCCGCGTGGTTGTGGCCCGGCGGCCAGGGCTGCACGTCGTGGCCGTCGTAGAGCGCCTCGAAGAGCCCGTAGAAATGCGTCACCGTCCCGAGGCCGAGGCGCGCGGCGTCGAGCGCGTTCATCTGCGCGACGCCCTGCTGGCTCAGGTGCGCGGTCGTGCCGAGATGGTGCTTGCGGGCCTCGTCGATGACCGCCGCCATGATCTCCGGCGGATACGCGTTCAGCTTCAATCCGTCGATGCCGCTCGCCGCCGCCTTGCGCACCCACTCGCGTGCCAGCTCCGGGCTCTCGATGTCCGCCTCCCACTCGTCGAGCGGGAGGCGATAGGTGAACATCCGCGGCGCGGTGATCTCGTTCCGCGCGCTGCGAGCCTTCTCGCTCTCCGAGAACGCCGGCGACGCAAAGGGAACGCCGCGGCCGGCGGTGATGCCGTGCGCAAGCCAGAGCTTGTAGGTGTACTCGGCCTCCGGCGTCTTCGGCGTCTCGCCCGTGTGCAGGTGCAGGTCGACGAAACCCGGCAGCACGTACATGCCCTTCGCGTCGATCTCCTTCGTCGCGCCCTGCGGCCGGTCGCTGGCGCGCATGTCGCCGGCGGCCGCGTCGACCGAGAACAGCGACTTGATCCGGTTTCCCTCGACGACGATGTCCACGGGACCGCGCGGCGGCGCGCCGGTGCCGTCGATCACGGTCGCATTGCGGATGATCAGGCGCTCGAAGGGACCCTCGCCCTCTGCGCGTGGCGGCGCCGGGCGGGGGTCCGTTTCGTTCTCCTGCGCGGATGCCGCGAGGGAAACGCCCGCGATGACGCCGAAGAGCCAGTATTTGATGTGCATGGTTAGAACTCTATCCGGAAGCCGAGCTGCATGCGCCAGATCGACGGCAGCGAGGAAATGGCGTTGAAGGGCCGTACCGGACCGGTGGTCCCCGATCTCGGGCGGTACACGTAGCAACTGGCCGCGCCATCCGGACAGCCTGACGTCTCGATCCGGTTGGCGTCGGCCACCGGCGTGAAGAACGGGAAGCTGACCTGGCGCAGCTGGCCCCAGTCACTGTTGAGCAGGTTGGTGAAGTTCTCGATGTCGAAGGTCAGGATGCCGCGGGTCTTGCGGAAGATCGGCAGTTCCTGGGCGAATCGCAGGTCGAGCGACGTGACCCAGGGACTGCGATGCGAGTTGCGCGGCATGATCCGGCCCCGCCATTTCTCCAGTCCCTGCTCCTCGATATAGGCGTCCATGTCCGCGGCGAACTGGGCCGCGGCGGCATTGTTGGACGTGAAATCACCCTCGTTCGTGCAGCCCGCCACGACGCCGACTTCGGCCGCCGAGCAGGCGCCCTCGAAGATCACGTCGCCGTCCGGGACGTAGAACAGGTGCCGCTGGCGCGCGGCCTGGCGCGGGTCGCCCCATACGGGCGAGCCGGCGCCGAAGGTGTAGCTGTACGGCCGGCCCGACCGGCGCTCGCCGATGAGCGCGATGCTGGTCTCGTACTCGCTGAACAGTGCCTTCGTCCAGTGGACCGAGCCGTTGAAGCGGTGCTCGATCTCATAGTTCGAGGTTTCGAGGCCAGGGTCATTGGGGTCGGAGACCGCGACGTTGTCCCAGTTCGACGAGGCTGTCGAACTGGTGCCGGGATTCACGTCCTTGATGTCCTGGTTGCCGTAGCCGAGGTAGGCGTCGAACCGCCCGGCACCGAGGCGCCAGGTCTTGCTGAATTCGATCGTGAAGACCCTGCCCTCTCCCTCGCCGGTGTTCGTGAGCAGGATATCCTGCAGGAACGGGTTCGTCCGGCCGTCGTCGCGCGGCGCGTAGATCGGCCGGCCGTCGGGCGCGGTACCAGCCTGCTCCAGGCGGATGTCCTGCCACAGGACCTCGTCCTTTACCCGCGAGTAGATCAGGTCCGCCGTGAGCTCGATGTCCCAGGGCAGGATGTGCGTCAGCCCGAGGTTCCACCGGTACTGCGACGGCACCTCGAAATCCGGGTCGATCGCGTTCACGGCGCCGTCGTTGCGTTGGGTCGCGATGAAACCCTGCACGTCCTGCGGGATCTCGAAGCCGTCGACACCGTCGAGCGCATCCTCCAGCGCGTTGCCGGTGCCGCGGACGATGTCCGCGCGCACCACGGTGACGCCGTCGTTCGAGAAGCTGTTCGAGATCCATACGTTCGGCGTGCCCCCGCCGAACAGGCCGAAGCCGCCGTACACGGTCGTCTCGGGAGTCCACTGCCAGTTGAATCCGACGCGCGGCATCAGGAGCTCGCGCCCGTCGAGCGTCTCCTGGTTGGTGAACCCGTACCGGTCCGTGAAGTTCTCGTTGAGGAGCGGCTTGTCGCTGCCCGAGAACGTGTCGAAGCGCAGGCCGGCCTGGATCTTGAGGTCCGCGGTCACCTGCCAGTCGTCCTGCACATAGATGCTGTCCACGTCGTAGCCGAACGCCGCCGCCCCGTCGTTGGAATCGTTCGTGAAGGCGTTCGAGTAGGAGAGGCTCGCGGCGGCCTGGTTCGCGAAATCGTCGATGCTCGAGAAGGTCCATTGCCCCTCGCTGCGCGGCACGAAGACATTGACGATGTCGAGCATCTCGCGCTCATACCCCACCGTCAGCGTGTGGTCCTCGAGGTAGTAGCTGCCGCCGAGCTTGATCGAGTCGATGTCGTTCGTGAGCGCGTTCGCGTGGCGGAACTCGTCGGACCCGATGTACAGCGTGCCGCCGCTCGGCGTGCGGATCAGCATCTCCCCGAACTCCGTGCCGAACAGGGAGACCTGCGCGGTGTCGACCTCCTTGCGCGCGAGCTTGAGCTCGGTCGAGAACGACTCGTTCCAGTCCGAGAACAGCTGCAGCGACGCGGTTTCCATCAGGATCGCGCGGTCGTACCAGTTCGACGGCGCGCCGAGGCGGAACAGGGCCTGGCTGTTGTTCGTCGTATTGACGACCAGCTCGTTGCCTTCCGTGCGCTGCCAGGCGAGCGATGCACGGTGGGACCGGTTGATGTTCCAGTCGAGCTTCGCGAGGATCTTCTCGTCCTCCTCGGGTGCGGACGCCAGCGTCACGCCGATGTCATATCCGTAGACGTCGAGGCCGATTCTCCGGATCTCGTCGTACTCCGCCTGGGTGACACCCGGGATCTCGATGGGAAATCCGGAGCCGGTCGCGCCGGTGTCCTGTGGCGCCGTGCGATCGAGCTTCTCGTAGGACAGGAAGAAGAACAGCCGGTCCTCGAGGATCGGTCCGCCGAGCGTGCCGCCCCAGGTTTCCTCGTCGAACACGAGGTCCACCTCGGTATCCCCGGTCTGGTCGCCGATCAGGCCGTCGTCACCCTTGTAGTAGAAGGCCGACCCCGCGAACTCGTTCGTGCCGGACTTCGTCACGATATTGATCGTCGAGCCGCGGAACGCCGAGTACTCCACCGAGAACGGTGCCGTCAGCACCGATACGGCCTCGATCGCGTCCACGGAGAGCGGGCTGCGCTGCGTCGGGTAACCGTTCGCATTGAGGCCGAAGTCGTCGCTCTGCCGCACGCCGTCGACCGTGATCGTGTTGTAGCGGTTGTTGACGCCGGCGACCTCGAGCGCATCGGAGTTGGTCGGGTCGACCCAGGCCTTCGGGTCGATGCGCACGATGTCCTTGATGTCGCGGCTGATGGACGGCAGCTCCGCGATCTCGTGCGCACCGTAGCGGCTGGCGGCGCCGATCGACACGTCGCGTGCCGTCGAGCCCGTGACCTCGATGTCCGCGAGCTGCTCGATCGGCTGCATGAACAGGGTGATCGACGTCCGCTTCGTGAGCTGCGTGAACAGGTCCTCGATGGCCGACTGCTGCATGCCCGCGGCCTGCACGGTCACGTCGTACGGTCCGCCCACCCGCAAGCCCCGGGCCGTGAAGCCGCCGCTCTCGTTGGTGAGCGTGAACTCCGTGGTGCCCGACGGCAGGTGGACGATCGTGACCTGCGCGCCCGCGATCGGCAGTCCGTCGCGGCCGAGCACGAGTCCGGAGATGATGCTGCTGGTTTCCTGCGCGAGCGCGAGCGGCGCCGCCAGGATCGCGAGGAGGGAGGCCACGGCAGCTGCGAGGCGAGCCGGGCGGCAGCGATCGGGCATGGACGGGATCCCCTGGTGCCCGGATGTTACCGCCTGACAGCCGCGCATTGCGAGGTACTCAGCCCGCACGGATGCTGGCGGCCTTCTCCGCGATCATGATCGTCGGCGCATTCGTGTTGCCGCCGATGATCGTCGGCATCACCGAGGCGTCGACCACGGAAAGGCCGCCGATTCCGCGCACCCGGAGCGCGGCGTCCACGACCGCCCCCTCGTCCGCGCCCATGCGGCAGGTTCCCACCGGGTGGTAGATCGTGTCCGCGCGCCTGCGGATGCGTGCGACGAGCGCATCGTCCGACTGCCCCTCCTCCGCGAACATCTCCTCGCCGCGGTGCGGCGCGAGCGCCGCGCCCTCCATGATCTCCCGCGCGCGCTTGACGCCCGCGAGCAACGTGGAGACGTCGCCGTCGTCCGCGAGGAAGCCGGGATCGATGCGCGGCGCGTCCAGCGGATCGGCCGAGCGCAGCCCCACGCGGCCGCGGCTTCCCGGGCGCAGCACCGCGACGTGGCAGCTCATGCCGTAGCCGTAATGCAGGCGCCGAGCGTGGTCGTCCACGATCCCGACAACGAAGTGCAGCTGGATGTCGGGCCGCGCGAGATGCGCCGCCGTGCGCAGGAACGCGCCCGCCTCCGCATAATTCGTCGTCAGCAGGCCCGTGCCGCGGCGCCGCCATTCGAAGTATCCCGGTATCGCGCGCAGCGCCGTGCCGACGGTGATTCCCATGAGGCTCCGGTCGGACGAGCGGTACACGAGGGCGAGGTCGACGTGGTCGGCGAAATGCGCGCCGACACCGGGCAGCTCGTGCCGCATCGGGATGCCGTGGCGTCCGAGCTCCTCGCGCGGGCCGATGCCGGAAAGGAGCAGCAGTTGCGGCGAGCCGAAAGTGCCCGCCGACACGATGACCTCCCGCGCGTCGATGCTGGCGCTGCCGCCGCGGCCGGCGATGTCGACCCCGGTGGCGCGCGCGCCCTCGAGCCGGACGCGGGTGGCGCGGCGCCCGGTCAGCACCGTCAGGTTCGGCCGACCGCGCACCGGCTGGAGGAATGCGACCGCGGCACTGCAGCGCCGCCCGCGACGCTGGGTCACCTGGTAGAGGCCGGCACCGTCCTGCTCAGCGCCGTTGAAGTCGTCGTTTTGCGGAAGGCCGGTGGCCAGCGCCGATTCGACGAAGGCGCGCGAAGCAGCAACCGGACTTGCAAGATCCGCCACCGGCAGCTCGCCACCCACGCCGTGGAAGGCGTCCGCCCCGCGCGCCTGGTCCTCCGAATGGCGAAAAACCGGCAGGACGTCGGCATACGACCAGCCTGCATTGCCGAGCGCAGCCCAGTCGTCGTAATCGGACCGGTGCCCGCGCATGTAGATCATCGCGTTGATAGCGCTCGAGCCGCCGAGCACCCGCCCGCGCGGCTGGTAGCCGCGCCGTCCGCCCAGCCCCGGCTGCGGTTCGGTCTGGTAGGCCCAGTTGATGCCGCGACGCGGGATCGTGCCAAGAATGCCGGCGGGTATATGAATGAGTGGCGAGCGATCCTCGGGACCCGCTTCGACGAGGCAGACGCGCCGCGCGGGGTCGGCGCTCAGCCTGTTGGCCAGCACGCATCCCGCGGAACCGCCGCCGACGATGACGGTGTCGAACTGCACGGCCGACACTTTACCGTCTAGAGTGGCATCCGATGAGCATGGTCACGGCCGAGCTTCGGCCACACCCGACAAGCCCCTGCGAGGCGGTGAGCCGGATCGGCATCGAGATCGATGACGAAGCCTGGCCGCGCGCGCTGCGGGTCCGCTTCCAGGTCGAAGGGGACGTCAGCCGGATCCGGATGCCCGCGACCGGCTTTGCACGCCGCAGCGACGGTCTCTGGCAACATACGTGTTTCGAGGCCTTCCTGCGACCCGATGCCAGCCAGAGCTACCACGAATTCAACTTCGCGCCATCCGGCGACTGGGCGGTGTACCGCTTCGGATCGCGACGCGGGGAACGCAGCCTTCCGGCGCTGCCCGCGCCGGCCATCGGGTTCGGCGTCGCGCGGGGTCACTGCCAGTTGAGCGCGGAGTTCTCCATCGCTGAGCTGGCCGAACTCGCCGCGGCACCGGGCCTGCGCGCGGGCGCCTGCGCGGTCATCGAGACCGTCGACG
>DATEEF010000209.1:0-9223 GCA_035281265.1 Steroidobacteraceae bacterium | reverse complement strand
GAGCTGATGCGGATCTCGTGGCTCGTCTTCTCGTACTTGTCGTCGTTGGAGAACGCGTGCGACGGATCGATGATCTCGCCGGCGTTGTTGGGATACAGGGCCGTGAAATAGGTGTACGCGACGTTGTACCAGTACGAGTATTCGGAGTAGTCGAACTGTCCGTCGAACTCGCGGTCCAGGAAGTTGCCCGAATACACGACGTCCCAGTCGCTGATCGAGCCCTCCACCGTCAGTCCCATCTGGTACCACTCGTCGTTCGCGTATTCCTTGCGATAGTGCGAGACCGCCTGGTAGCCCGGGACGTTGTAGCCGTATTCGGGAGCGCCGTCGGCGAGGTCGTCGGCCCGGGAGCCTTCCTGGTCCATCCGCTGCCACATCAGGCTGGGCGTGACGCTCCAGTTGTCCCCCAGGTTGACGCGCAGCTGCGCGCGCGCGCCGACCGTGTCGATCTCGTTGTAGTTCTCCTCCGCGAATTCCGAATTGTCGACGACGAAGTCGTCGGCGTCGGTCGTCGGGTCGCCCTCGTAGAGCCGGGTGTTCTGTATGTTGTCGATCCAGCCGGCTTCGTGCTTGAACCAGCCGACGAGGCGGATGGCGGCCGTGTCGCCCATGGGCAGGTTGACCATGCCCTCCGCGACGTAGCCGGGCTCTTCCATGTCGACGTAATTGGTCTCGAGGGCATAGCTCGCGTCGAACCCGGACGGGTCGGGCTTGTTGGTGATGATGCGGATCGTGCCTGCCTGCGAGCTCGCGCCGTACAGCGTGCCCTGCGGTCCGGCGAGCGCCTCGACGCGCGCGACGTCGTACAGGTGCACGTCGAGGTTGCCCTGGATGGTGGTGATCGGCTGCTCGTCGAGGTACATGCCGACGCTCGGCTGCGAAGTCGTCGCCTGGCCGTCGCCGCCGGTCGCGACGCCGCGCATGTACACGGCGCTGAAGCCGGAACCCGCGCCGTCCGACGCCGCCATCGTCACGGTCGGCAGGAACTGCACGTAGTCCTTGAAGTTCTGGATGTTGAGCTCATCGAGCGTCTCGTTGTCGAGCGCCTTGATGCTGATCGGCACGTCCTGCAGGCTTTCCGCGCGCTTCTGCGCGGTGACGATCACTTCGCCGAGCGTGGCGGTTTCCTGCGCCATGAGCGCAGGACTCGCGAGCGCCAGCAAGACGGCGGAGGCGATCGGCGTGCGGACAAGGGAAAGATTAGGACGCTTGGGAAGGACAACCGGCATTGTCTTACTCCAGTGAGAGGTCCAATCGCGGCAAGACTACGCAGAAAGTGGTAATAACGCAAAAACAGCAGCGAACGTGGCGTCCACGCCACAGCCCCGATCAGGAGGCCGCCGCCGTCGGAGCGGCGGCCAGGTCGGGCCCCAGCGCGGCCTTCAAGGGGCCGAGCCACGGCTCGTAGTGCCGCCACTGCTCGACGGCTTCGCGATAGATGGGCTGGCGGACCTGTTCCGAGCTCGGAGTCCGTACCGCCCTTTCATTCTCGAAAAACCGCAGGCAGGCGGCCTCGAAAGGCAACCCGCAATAGTCGAGCAGGCGCCGCACTTCCGCCTCGGTGTCCTCGACCATGCGCTCGTAGACGACCCGGTGGATCCTCCCGGGCAGGACGGCGTCGAAGTGCGCCATCAAGGCGACGTAGTCGCGGTAGTAGCGGCCCAGGTCCTCCAGGCCATAGGTGAAGCGCTGGCCGCTTGCGAAGTGCTGGCGATAGTTCGAAAAGCAGCAGGCGAGCGGATGCCGGCGCGCATCGACGATCTTCGCGTTCGGCAGGATCAGCTGGATCATCCCGATGTGCAGGAAGTTGTTCGGCATCTTGTCGATGAAGAACGGGCGGCCGGTCTTGCGGTAGACGCGCGTGTTCGCGATGTACCTCTCGCCCAGCTCGCGCAATCGGGCGGCATCCAGGGTCGCCAGGACGTCGGTATAGGCGCCGGCCGCCTTCGTTTCGGACTCGGCGCGCAGCTCCCGGGCGATCCCGATGATCTCGGGCAGTTCCATCGTGCCCTCGACCTGGGAATGGCTCGCCAGAATCTGCTCTACCAGCGTCGAGCCGGCACGCGGCAGGCCGACGATGAAAATGGGGTCCGGTGAGGGGTCGCCCGCGCCCGCGCGCGCCGCGAAGAAGTCGCGGGTCAGCACCGCCTGCAGGCGGCGCAGGCGCTCGGTGTTCTTGTCGGCGTCGTACTTCACGCTGGCGCGCTGCAGCGCGTTGGCCTTCTCGTAGTGTGCAAAGGAGGACGCCCAGTCGCCGGCATCCTCGTACGCCTTGCCCAGCGCGAACTCGAAGTGCAGGCGATCGACGTCCTTGACCGCGGGGTCCGCCACCTTCGCCTCCATCGCGGCAATCTCGTCCGGTTCGAACCGGAATGTCTTCAGGTTCGCGAGGCTCCAATAGGCCTCACCGAAGGCGGGCTCTAGGGCGATGCTGCGCCGGTAAGCGTCGATGCCCTGTTCCAGGCTGCCTTCGGTCTTCAAGGTGTGGCCGTAACTGAGCCAGACCCTGGAGTTGCCGGGGTATTCGCGCAGCAGCTCGCCGTAGATCCGGCTCGCACGCGTGTACTCGCCCAGGCGGGCAAGCAGCACGGCATGGAAATTGCGATAGCCGGGATGCCGGGGCTCCGCGGCCAGCAGCCGCTCGATGACGGGCAGTGCACGCATGGAATCGTTGCGCCGGTGCAGCAGCATCGCGTAGTTGAAGAGTGCCGGCTTGAAATTCGGCGCCAGCTCGATGCAGCGCTCAAGCAGGTTCTGGGCATCGTCATCCCGGCCGTAGCGGCCCGCTACCTCGGCGAGCATTCGGATCGCGGGCACATCGGTCGGCGCCTTCATGAGGTACGCCTTGAGGAGCGCCTCGGCACGCGGCAGGTTCTTCCTCACCATCGCCGCCGCGGCCTGCATCAGCTCCGGGTTCTGCGTCGACGCCTTCACGTGCTGCAGGTAGGCGGCGTCCGCACCCTCGGCGTCGCCGGTGGCCGTCAGGTGGTCGCCGAGCAGGCGCCAGGCCTCGGGATGCTGGGGCTGCAGCTGCACGGTCCGCTGCAGCGCCGCGATCGCCTCGTCACCACGACCCAGCCGGGCATTCGCGCGGGCGAGCAGAAAGGCCGCGGCCGCGTTGTTCGGGACCGCCTTCAGGATTTCCTGCGCCTGTTCCGCCGCGAGCTCGGGCCGGCGCGCGAGCAGGGTGGCGGCGTGCTTCAGCGCGACTTCGAGCGTACCGGTCGGTTCGGTCGTCGCGGTCACGGCGCGAATGCGCGTGCGAGGCGCGCGATGCCCTCGTGGATGTCGGGCACCGTGTAGTGGGCGAAGGACAGGCGCATGCAGTGCCCGAGGCCGTCGCACATGGAGCAGAAGCTGCCCGGCAGGAAGCCGGTGCCGGCCGTGCGGGCGCGTGCCTCCAGCGCGGGAATGTTCGCGCCGTCGGGCAGCTCCAGCCAGAAGAAGTAGCCGCCGCCCGGCTTCTGCCAGCGCGCGACGCCGGAGAGGTGCTTGCGCAGCGCCGCGTCCATCGCCTGCGCGCGCTCGGCGTAGCTCTCGCGCAGGCGCGCGACGAAGGCGGCGAGCTCGCCGCCCTCCATCAGCTTGCGCACGACGTGCGAGGTGAAATGGTTGAAGTTGCCGCCGCTCACCAGCGCCCCGCTCGCGAGCAGCGTCTTGAGGGGCTCCGCCGACGCCTGGATCCAGCCGAGGCGCAGCCCCGGCGCGAGGATCTTCGAGAAGGTGCCGAGCGCCAGCACGTTGCCCGCGGCCGTGTACGTGCCGAACGACGGCGGCGGCGGGGCGCCGTGGTAGAGCTGCTGGTAGACCTCGTCGGCAATGATCAGGAAGCCGTGCTCGCGCGACAGGGCCGCGAGACGGTCGCGCTTCGCGCGGTCCATCACCTGTCCGGTGGGGTTGTGGTAGGACGGGATCGTGTACACGAGCTTCGGCCTGCGCCGCGCAAGCTCGCGCTCGAAGGCGGCGAGGTCCATCCCTGCGCCGTCCATCGGGATGCCGACGACCTCGAGGCCGTGGTCGCGGAAGATCTGGAACGAATACGGGTAGCTCGGCTCCTCCACGAAAGCGACGTCGCCCGCGCGCGCGAATCGACCGCAGATGAAATCGAGCGCCTGGGAGATGCCGCCGGTCAGCATCAGCGAATCCGGGTCGACCGGCGTGCCGCCCGCGGCGCCGAGGAAGCCGGCGAGCGCGTTGCGGAAGCGGGCATCGCCCTGGCGCTGGCCGTAGTTCAGGTCGAAGGGCGCGGCGTCCGCGAAGAATCGCTCGTTGCCGCCGGCGAGGAGCTTGAGCGGCAGCAGGTCGGCGGAGGGCTGACCGACGCTGAAGTTGATCGTGCCGCGCTCCGGCGCGCCGTCGAAGGCCGCGGCGATGCTCACGACGCCACCGCCGGGCTCACGAGGCGAAACACGTCCCGCGGCCGGCCCTCCAGGAACGCCGTGATGTTCGCCGCCGAGATGCGCCGCAGGTCCGCCAATGCCGTCTCCGAGTAGAACGCGACGTGGGGGGTCAGCAGCACGTCGTCACGCCCCGCGAGCGCATGATGCCTGAGATCGGGCGAATCCTCCGCGAGGACGTCGAGGGCCGCCCCGCGCAGCAGGCCCCGGTCGAGCGCGTCGGCGAGGTCGGCCTCGACCACCAGTCCGCCGCGCGCGACGTTGATGAGCAGGGGCCTTCGCTTCATCTTCGCGAAGGCGCGGGCGTCGAGCAGCCCGCGACTGCCGGCGTCGAGGTTGCAGTGGAGCGTCAGGATGTCCGCGCGCGCGAGGACGTCGTCGAGCTCCGCCGGCTCCGCGCCGTGGCGGCGGATTTCCTCGTCCTCGACGCGCAGGTCCGTCGCGACCACCGCAAGGCCGAAGCCGAGCGCGCGGCGGCAGACCGCCTGGCCGATGCGCCCGAAGCCGACGATGCCGAGCGTGAGGCCGGTGAGGCGCCGCAGGCCGCGCACCTGGTCCCAGCGAAAGTCATATTCCGCCTGCACCTGGCGGTCGTAGTCGCGCAGGCGACGCTCGCTGGCGAGGATGAGCGCCAGCGTATGGTCGGCGACCTCGTCCGTGCAGTACTCGCCGACAGCGGCGACGGCGATCCCGCGCTCGGTCGCGGCCGCGACGTCCACGCAGTCCCAGCCCGTCGCGGTCACGGAGATGACCCGGCAGCGGTCGAGCGCTGCGAGCGCCGCGCGGCCGAAGGGCACGTAGTCCGTCAGGATCGCATCGGCGCCGCGGCAGGCCGCGGCGAGCGCCGCCGCATCGCCGCGGTACGTGAAAGTGTCGACGGTCGCCGCGGCGGGCAGCGCCTGGCGCTCGATGGAGAGATCGCGGCCTTCGGCCTCGGGCATCTCGGCGACGAGGATCCTCACCGCGCGCGGGCCGAGAGCACGACGAGCAGCAGCGCCGAGACGGCGAGGCCCGGCCAGAGCGGGTCGATCGCGAAGATCCCGCCCGCGCCCGCATCGGCTGCGATGCGCCAGGCGATCACGGTGACGAGCGAGGCCGTCGTGCTCCAGAACGCGGCGGAGGCCGGGATCCGGTTCGTCCACAGCGCCGCGACGGTCGGCAGGAAGAGCCCGGCCGAGTTGAGCGTGAAGCCGAACTGGAGGATGTCGATGATGTCGCGCATCTTCCAGGCGAGGAGGAGGCCGAGGCCTCCCGCGCCGAGCGAGGCCAGCGTTCCGACGCGCAGCATCGCCGCAGGCGCGATGCCAGGGCGCAGGTAGCGCTGGTGGATGTCCCGCGCGTAGTTCGCCGAGGCCGTGAGCACGCTGATGGACGCGACCGACATCACGGCCGACAGGATGCCGATGACCATGAGGCCCTTGAGGCCGACCGGGAAGCGGTCGACGACGAAGGTGGCAAGGATGCTGGCGGTGGCGTCCGGGTCCGGATAGAGCACGGCGGCGGCGAGGCCGAGCCAGGCGACGGCGACCGCGATCGGCAGCATCAGGAGCGGCGCGAGGAGCGCGCCGCGCCGCGCGGTCCCGGCATCGCGCGCGGCGAAGCTGCGCGAGAAGCTGTCCATCGCGACGAAGAAGCTCAGCACCATGGAAACCACGAGCGCGGCGACCTTGTCCCAGCCCTGCGCCCCGAAATCGTAGTGCGTGGCGGGGAGCGTCGCCTGCATGTCGCCCCAGCTTCCGGCCTGCGAGATCGCGACGGGGACGCCGACCGCGACGATGCCCGTGAGCACGAGGGTGACCTGCACGCGGTCGGTGTACGTGACCGCGAGGTAGCCGCCAGCCGCCGTGTAGAGCGTGACGATGGCGCCGGCGAGCAACAGGCAGCTCCCGTAGCTCCAGCCGATCAGCACCTGGAGGATGGCCGCGGCCGCGGCGAACTGGCCGGCTGAATAGGCGGTATAGGCGAGCACGGTCGTGATCGTCGCGACCGCGCGCGTGCGGTTGTCGTAGTGCCGCTCGATGAAGTCCGGGTAGGTGAGGTGGCGCTCGCCGTCGCCGACCTCCTTGACGCGCTTCGCGACCGTGAGGCCGAACAGCGCGCAGCCGATCGCCATGCCGAGGACGTACCAGATGCCGGTGATGCCGTGCTCGTACACGCGCGCGGATGTGCCGACGATCGCGGCCCCGCCGATCCAGGCGGCGACCCACATGCAGGCGATGGTGAGGGGGCCCATGCGCCGGCCCGCGACGAAATAGTCGTCGACGTCGGGCTTGCCGCGCCGCGCGTAGAGGCCGATGCCGATGAGGAGCGCGAGATACGCGAACAGGATGACCGTATCGACGACGCCCATGCTTCACGCCCCCCTTAGCTTTCGACCGTCCTTCGCCCGCGCCTGCCCGTGCCGCGGTGCCCGCGCGCCGCGCGCGGGCCCGCGGACTCGCGGGCTGCCGGCAGCGCCACGACCTTGCGCAGCTCAGTATAGGCCGCCGTCTTGTGCGGGATCGCCATCGCCTCGACGAAGTGCGCCTGGAAGCGCGGCTCGATCGCCGTCTCGATCTTCTCGACCTTGCGGACCAGGTCCTCGATGGCCGCGCGGGCCGTGGCATCGAGGAGCGCGATCCGCGCGCCGGCGCCGGCCGCGTTGCCGACCGAGGCGACCTTTCGCAGGTCGCAGTCCGGGATCATGCCGAGGACCATCGCGTGCTTCGTGTCGATGTGGCTGCCGAACGCGCCGGCGAGCCCGATGCGGTCCACCTTCGTGATGCCGAGGTGGTCCATCAGCAGGGCTACGCCCGCGTAGAGCGCGGCCTTCGCGAGCTGGATCGCGCGCACGTCGTTCTGCGTGACTTTCATCGGCACGTCGCCGCGGTGCAGCACGTAGGAGAAGGTGCGCCCGTCGGCGACGATGCGGTCGCTGTTTCCGGCCTGCGCGCCGTCGATCACGCCGTCGGGCGTGATGATGCCGGCGAGGTACATCTCCGCGATGACCTCGATGATGCCGGAGCCGCAGACGCCGGTGACGCCGGTCCGCGCGGTCGCGGCGGCGAAGCCGGGGTCGTCGGACCACAGGTCGCTGCCGATCACCTTGACGCGGGGCTCGAGCGTCGCGGGGTCGATGCGCACGCGCTCGATCGCGCCGGGCGCGGCGCGCTGGCCGCAGCTGATCTGCGCGCCCTCGAAGGCGGGGCCCGTCGGGCTCGAGCAGGCGAGCAGGCGCTCGCGGTTGCCGAGCACGATCTCGGCGTTCGTGCCGACGTCGACCAGGAGCGTGATCTCCTCGCGCCGGTCGGGGCGCTCCGCGAGGATCACGCCCGCGGCATCCGCGCCCACGTGGCCTGCGATGCAGGGCAGGACGTAGACGCGCGCGTTCGGGTGCACGGCAATGCCGAGCGCGGAGGCCGGCACCGTGAGCGACGCGTCCACGGCTAGCGCGAACGGCGCGCCGCCGAGCTCCACCGGGTCGATGCCGAGGACCAGGTGATGCATGATCGGGTTGCCGACCAGCGTCATCTCGAGGATGTCGGTGGTCGTGATCCCGGCCTCGCGCGCGAGCTCGGCCGCAAGGCTGCCGAGGGCGCCGCGGATCGCCTCGGTCATGCGCGCCGCGCCGCCGGGATTCATCATCGCGTAGGACACGCGGCTCATCAGGTCTTCACCGAAGCGGATCTGCGGGTTCATCGTGCCCGCGGCGGCGACGAGCTCGCCGGTCTCGAGGTCGCAGAGGTGCGCGGCGACCGTGGTCGAGCCGACGTCCACCGCCATGCCGTAGGCCTTGTCGTGGAAGCCCGGCCAGACGGCGATGACCTGCGCGGCGTCGTGCACGGCGACGGTGACCTTCCATTCGCCCTTGCGCAGCGTCGCCTGCAACGCGTTGAGCACGGAGAAATCGCAGCCGAGGCCGGTGAGCTTCCACTCGCGCTCGAGGGCCTCGAACAGGCGGCGCAGGTCGCCGGACGGGTCGTGCATGTCGGGCTCGCGCACCTCGACGTAGTGCAGGCGCACGACGGGATTCAGCTCGATCTCCCGCGAATCGGCATCCTTGCGCACGACCTGGCGGTGCACCTGGCTGCCGGGCGGCACGTCCACGACGACGTCGGCCTGCACGGTCGTCGAGCAGGACAGGCGGTGCCCGTCGGGCAGCCCGCGCCGGCGGGCATAGCGCTGCTCGGTCTCGCTCACCGCGGAAACGCTCGCGCTGCCGGAGCGCACGCCGTGCTTGGCGAACTCGCCCTCGGCGACGACGACCTGGCAGCGGCCGCAGATGCCGCGGCCGCCGCAGACGGAATCCACGTCGACGCCGAGCGTGCGCGCGGCGGAGAGCAGCGGCGTGCCGACGGGGAAGCGCCCGCGCTTGCCCGAGGGCATGAAGACGACGAGCGGGTCGCGGGCGGTCATGGCTCGTTCAGGCGTTCGGCCGGGGCCTCCGGCCCCGCTCGCGGCGCCCGCGCATGGCCTCGCCATTCGCGCCCGGGGGCGGCGCCTCGCGGAAGCGCGAGATCCAGCGCTCGCAATGCGGGTCGTGGCCCATCATGACGTCGGCCCCCATGCAGGCCTGGATCGTCTCCACGTGCAGCGGGTTCGTGATCGCCGAGGTGAGGCCCGAGGCGATCGCCATGGTGAGGAAGGCGCTGTTGATGCCGCCGCGGTTCGGCAGGCCGAAGCTCACGTTCGAGGCGCCGCAGGTTGTGTTCACCTTCAGCTCGCCGTGCAGGCGGCGCACGAGGCGCATCACCTGGCTGCCGGCCTGGTTGATGGCGCCGATCGGCATGACGAGCGGGTCGACGACGATGTCGCTGCGCGGGATGCCGTAGTCCGACGCGCGCTCG
>DATEEF010000208.1:0-8221 GCA_035281265.1 Steroidobacteraceae bacterium | reverse complement strand
GCGGTGAGGAGCGCGGCTTCGGCCGCGAGCGCGACGAGCAGGGCCGCTTCATGAGCGACGACGACAACAGTCGCCGGGGCGGCCGCAGTGGCCGCGGACGCAGCCAGGGCGGCTGGTTCGGTGATTCGCGCGGCCATGCCGAGGCAGCGCGTCGCGGCTGGCGCGATCGCGACTGATCGAAAGATTCCTCCGCGCCCCGGGGTCTACCGGGACGCGGGGGAATTCCCGATGCAGCACCGGTTCTAGGGGCGCGACACGACGGGCCCGCTCGCGGCTATCATCGAAGCGGCTTCCCTGGAGCCTTCCGCCATGCAGTCTTTCTTCGATTTCGACGTGACACGCATCGACGGGCGACCGGACCTGCTCGGCACGCTGCGGGGCAAGGTCGTGCTGGCCGTGAACGTCGCGAGCCAGTGCGGCCTCACGCCGCAGTACACGGACCTCGAGGGCCTGCACGAGGAGCTCGCCGGCGAGAACTTCACGGTCGTCGGCTTTCCCTGCAACCAGTTCGGCGCGCAGGAGCCGGGCAGCGACGCCGACATCCAGACCTTCTGCTCGACGACGTACGGCGTCATGTTCCCGATGAGCGCGAAGCTCGAGGTCAACGGCGCCGGACGGCATCCGCTCTACGCATGGCTCACGGATCCCGCGAACGGCCATCCCGGCGAGATCGAGTGGAATTTCGAGAAATTCCTGATCGGCCGCGACGGCAGTCTGCTCGCGCGTTACTCGCCGCCGACCAAGCCGCGCGACAGCGGCCTCATGAACGACATCGCTTCCGCGCTGTAGATGCGCGCCGCCCTGGCAGCGGCCGGCACGGCGGCCGCACTGCTCGCCGCAGGCGCGGGGGCGCAGCCCGCGACGCATTGCACCGGCGCTCCCTATGACCTCGCGCGCCGCTTCGTCGGCAGCTGGCAGGAATTCGCGGTCACCGAGGCCGGCGAGGAGCTCGGCGGGCGCCTGGACACGACGCTGGAGGCGGGCGACTGCGCGCTCTTGCAGGTCTTCACCGGTGCGGACGGCGCCTTCGGCTTCCGCTCGCTCGGCTATGTCGAAGCCGATAGCGCGCAATGGGTCGAAACCTACGTGCTCAGCAACGGGCGCGTCGCGAGTTATCGCTGGCGGAACGAAGGCGATGACGTCGTGATCGACCGCATCGCGGGCGGCGATCCCGCCATGCGGCGGCGCCTGCGCGTGAGCTTCCTGGATCCCGATACCTATCGCGTGGTGGAAGAGCAGTCTCCCGCCGGCTCCGAGGACTGGGCCCGCGGCATCGTGACGATGACACGCCGGCTCCCGGCCTCGCCGTAAGAGAGGCGCGCCGGGGCCCGCGGTGGCATTTCGGACCGGCGACCCTTAACATTCCGGGCGCTCAACCGGAGTTCGAACCCCTTGAACCGCTTCGCTAAATCCTGCATCGCCGCCGCCGCGCTCACATTCGCGTCGATCGCCGCCCACGCGGACGGCGACATCGCCCGCGGCGCCAAGCTCGCCTACACCTGCATGGGCTGCCACGGCATCGAGAATTACAAGAACGCCTACCCGAAGTACTCCGTGCCGAAGCTGGGTGGCCAGCACCAGGCGTACATCGTCGCGGCGCTCTCAGGGTACAAGTCGGGCGCGCGCTGGCATCCGACGATGCGCGGCTTCGCGACCGCGCTCACGGACCAGGATCGTGCCGACCTTGCCGCGTTTTTCAGCGTGGCAGGAAAGGTCACGAGCGCGGAGCCGGTTGGCACGCCGCCGGAGCAGGCCGGAACCTGCGTCGCCTGCCACGGCAAGACCGGCATCGGCACCATGGACGAATACCCGAACCTCGCCGGCCAGCACGCCGACTATATCGCCCAGGCCCTGAACGACTATCGCCTCGGAAAGCGCAAGAATCCGCTGATGCAGCCCTTCGCGCAGCAGCTCTCGCAGGACGACATCCGCGCGCTGGCGAAATACTTCTCCGGGCAGAAAGGCCTCGTCACGCTGAAGCACGACTGAGGGTGGCGCAGTCATGACGAACGTCACCGTCACGCGCGAGCTCGAGCCGACGCACGGGCGCTATGTCGGCAGGATCGCGGGCCACGACGCCGAAGCGGAGCTGACGTTCCAGCGCCCGAATCCACGACTCTTCGTCGCCGACCACACGCTGACGCCCGTCGCGCTCCGCGGGCGGGGGATCGCGACCATCCTGGTCGAGCACATGGTGGCCGACGCGCGCCGCGAGGGATTCAGGATCCACCCGACCTGCCCGTTCGTCGTCGCGCTCTTCAACCGGCACCCCGACTGGGCGGAACTGCGCGCCTAGGGACTGTCCCTTCTTGCTCACTACTGCTTCATCTTCTCGAGGAACATCGCGACCGCCCACTGGTAGTAGTCGATGTTGTCGCGCTTGGCGAATCCGTGACCCTCGTTGAGCCCGACGAGGTACCAGACCTCGCCGCCGTTGGCGCGGATCTTCGCGACGAGCTGGTCGGACTCCGTCACCGGCACGCGCGGGTCGTTCTGCCCCTGCACGACCAGCATCGGCTTCGTGATCCTGCCGGCGTTGTTGAGCGGCGAGATCTTCTCGAAGAACTCGCGCATCTTCGGGTCGCGCTCGTCGCCGTACTCGGGTCGCCGCAGGTCGCGGCGGTACTCGGCCGTGCTCTCGAGGAAGGTGACGAAGTTGCTGATGCCGACGACATCGATACCGCCGCGCAGCCGGTCGTTGAAGTGCGTCATCGAGGCGAGCGTCATGTAGCCGCCGTAGGAACCCCCCATCACGACGACGCGCTTCGCGTCGAGGTCCGGCTGCGTCGCGATCCAGTCGAGAAGCGCGCCGATGTCGCGCACGGAGTCCTCGCGCTTCATTCCGTTGTCGAGCGCGACGTAGGTCTTGCCGTAGCCCGATGAGCCGCGCACGTTCGGCAGGACGACGGCGTAGCCGAGCTCGCCCACCCACTGCTGTACGTTCATGCTGAAGACCGGCTGCGCCTGGCCCTCGGGCCCGCCATGGATGTTGATGAGCACCGGATGCGGCCCGGAGCCCGCGGGCTTGTACACCCAGGCGGGAATCTGGCGCGGCTTGCCCTGGAACTGATCGAACGTCGGATAACGCACGAGGGTCGGCGACACGAACCGCGAGGCGTCGAGCGGCCCGACCTCGCTCGCCGTCCAGCGCTCGAAGCCGCCGTCGCCGAGCGTCCACACCCAGACGTCCGGGGTCGAGGCCGGCGTCTGCAGGCTGAAGGCGAGCCGCTTGCTGGCGGGGTCGAAGCCCATTGCACCGATCACGCCGAAGGGAAGCTCCGGGGGGACCAGGTCGGCATGCTGGGCCAGGTCCATGACGCCGATCCGGCTCGCGCCGTCCTCGTTCACGAGGTAGGCGAGGTAGCGGCCGTCGCGGGAGATCGCGATGTCCTCGATCTCCCACCGGACGAGGTCGCGCGTGAGGTCGGTGACCTTGCCGGTCGCGAGCTCGACGTAGCGCAGCGTGCGGAACTCCGTGCCGAGGTCGGAGGTGATGTAGACGCCTTTCCCGTCCCGCGCGAAGAGCGCGCCGCGCGCGGCTTTCACCTTGGCCGGCTCGATCTCGGTGAGCTTCTTCTGCGCGATGTCGTAGACGTACACGTACGACTCGTTCACCGAGACGAAGCGCAGCAGCAGGAGCGATTTGCCGTCCGGCGACCAGTCGACGGGATCCCAGCCCGGATGCGGCGCCTCGTACACGAGCTGCGGCGGCATCCGGTCCATCGGGTCGTCCACATAGATATCCGAGTTCACGCCGGTGCGGACGGTCCAGGAGAATGCGTGCTTCGTGCCGTCGGCCGACCACACGCCGGTCTCGGCGCGGCCGCGGCCATCCGTCAGACGCACGGGTGTAAGTGTCGCGGGGTCGAGGTACTCGAGCTGGTAGTTCTCGTCGCCGCCCACGTCGCGCACGTAGGCGACGCCCTTGCGCGCGCCGGTCGGCGACCAGCTGCCCGCGTACACGGGCTCGTCGAAGAAGGTGATCTGCCGGCGCGCGCCGAGTGGCCGGTCCACGACGTGGAGCTGGTTCGTGTTGCCGAAGCGCGTGGATACCGTGAGCGCGCCCTCGGGCGTCCAGCCCGCGAATGTCGCCCCGCGCGCGAACTGGTAGCGGCGCAGGCGCTGCACCAGCTCCTGCGGGATTTCGGGAATCCCCTCGATCGCGAGGTTGCCGCGGGTGACGCGCTCGACGTCGGCGGCAAAGGCGTGCAGGGACAAGAGGGCCATCATGGCGACGATCAGGCGGGTCATCTTCGGCTCCGTCGGAACTCCGGGCCCGTAGATTGCCACAGGCTGGCGACAGCGAGGGTCGCGCGGCATGCGATCATGCGGGACGGAGGGCCCGCATGACGGCAATCGACTCCAAGCTTTCCGATTTCCGCGCCGGCATCACGGCGATCGACTGCGACCACGTGCGGCCCCGCCTCGCGGCCGCCCACCTTGTCGTCGACGGGGGACGCGCGGCCTTCGTGGACACGGGCACCGCGCACTCGGTGCCGACGCTCCTCGCCGCACTCGAGGTCAAGGGCCTTGCGCCCGCCGACGTCGACTGGGTGCTGACGACGCACGTGCACCTCGACCACGCGAGCGGCGCCGGCGCGCTGATGCGGCAGCTGCCGAATGCGCGCTGCGCGATCCACCCCCGCGGCGTGCGCCACCTCGTCGAGCCCTCGAAGCTGATCGAGGGCTCGAAGGTCGTGTTCGGGCGCGACCGCTTCCACGCGCTCTTCGGCGACATCGTCCCGATCCCGGAGTCGCGCGTCTTCACCGCGCTGGACGGCGCCCGCATCATGCTCGGCGGGCGCGAGCTCGAGCTGATCCACACGCCCGGGCATGCGCTGCACCACTACTGCGTCGTCGACCGCGCGAACGCGGCCATCTTCTCCGGCGATACCTTCGGCCTTTCCTACCGCGATTTCGACGTGGACGGCCGGGCCTTCATCTTCCCGACCACGACGCCGGTGCACTTCGACCCGGAGGCGCTCTGCCATTCTGTCGACCGGCTCATGTCGTACCGGCCGCGATCCATGTTCCTGACGCATTACGCGGAGGTGACCGAGCTCGACCGGCTCGCGCGCGAGATGAAGGAACGTGTCCTCGCCTTCGCGGACCTCGGGCTGCGCTTCCGCGATGCCCCGGAGCGCTCGAGCAAGCTTCGGCATGGAATGTTTGCGATGATTGGAACCTGGCTCGACGCGCACGGCTTCCCGCGCGACGAGCGAAAGCGCCACTGGCTACTCGACGATGACGTCGAGCTGAACTGCCAGGGCATCGAGAACTGGCTGGACAGGACCTGACATGAGCTCATTCAAGGCGTTCCGCATCCACGAGCGCGAGGGGAAAATCGCGGCGGGCTTCGAAAGCATGGCCGTGGACGCGCTGACGGCGGGTGACGTCGTCATCCGCGTGAAGTATTCGAGCATCAACTACAAGGACGCGCTCGCGGCGACGGGCGCAGGCAAGATCCTGCGCAAGTATCCGCTCAACGGCGGCATCGACCTGTCGGGCGAGGTCGTCTCGTCCACGGACGCGCGCTACAAGCCCGGGCAGTCCGTGCTGGTCACCGGCTGCGGCCACTCCGAGACGCTGGACGGCGGCTACGCCGAGTACGCGCGTGCGCAGGGCGATTCGGTCATCCCGCTCCCCGCCGGCTTGAGCCTGTTCGAGGCCATGGCGCTCGGCACCGCAGGATTCACGACCGGTCTTGCCATCCATCGCATGGAACAGAACGGGCAGAAGCCCTCGATGGGCCCGATCGTCGTGACCGGCGCCTCCGGCGGCGTCGGCTCGATCGCGGTCGACCTCTTCTCGAAGCTCGGCTACGAGGTCGTCGCCGTCAGCGGCAAGCCGGAGGCGGACGAGCTGCTGAAGTCGCTCGGCGCGGCGAGGATCCTGCGCCGCCAGGACATCGACCTCGGCAAGCGGCCGCTCGAGACCGCGCTCTGGGGCGGCGCGCTCGACAACGTCGGCGGCGAGATCCTCACCTGGCTCACGCGCACCGTGGACAGCTGGGGCAACATCGCGAGCATCGGGCTCGCGGCCAGCCACAAGCTGGAGACGACGGTCATGCCGTTCATCCTGCGCGGCGTGAGCCTGCTCGGCGTCAACTCTTCCGCGATGCCGCGCGACGTGCGCCTCGGCATCTGGAAGCGGCTCGCGACGGACCTGAAGCCGCGCCACCTCGACAAGCTCGTCACGCGGACGATCCGCTTCGACGAGCTGCCCGCGGCCTTCGACGGCTACGTGAAGAACCGCATCCAAGGCCGCACGGTCGTCCAGATTTCCTGACGTGGATCCCGCGGTATCGGCGCGGCTTTCGGCGGGCCTCGACGCGCTCGGGCTCACGCTCGCCCCGGCGCAGGTCGGTGCGCTCGCAGCCCTGCTCGCCGAGCTCGCCGACTGGAACACGCGGGTCAACCTGACGGCGATCCGGGACCCGGTCGAGGCCGTCGACAAGCACGTCCTCGACTCGCTCTCGGTGCTGCCGCACCTGCGTGGCCTCGCCATCGCGGACGTGGGCTCGGGGGCCGGCTTCCCGGGCCTGCCGCTCGCAATCGCGGACCCCGACCGGCGTTTCTGCCTGATCGAATCCACCGGAAAGAAGGCAAAATTCCTGAACCACGTGATCGCGCGGCTGGAACTCCCGAACGTGGAGGTCGCGGCGGTGCGTGCGGAGTCCTGCCGGCCGCGGCAGCCCTTCGACAGCGTCGTCTCCCGTGCGCTGGGATCGCTCGCCGAGTTCGTGCGGGTGGCCGGGCACCTGCCGGGACAAGGCGGGCGCCTCCTCGCGATGAAGGGCAAGGTCCCGCAAGCCGAGATCGACGCCCTGCCGGCGGGTTGGAAGGCGATCGCCGTGCACCCTGTCGCCGTTCCCGGACTCGATGCCGAGCGCTGTGTCGTCGAACTTGGTAGGGTTCAGCCTTGATGAAGCGGATCATCGCGGTCGCGAACCAGAAAGGCGGGGTCGGCAAGACCACCACGGCGGTCAACCTCGCCGCCTCGCTCGCCGCCACGCAGCGCCGCGTCCTGCTGATCGACCTCGATCCCCAGGGCAACGCGACCATGGGCTGCGGCGTCGACAAGCGAACCCTCGAGCGATCCGTGACCGAGGTGCTGCTCGGCGACGTGAACATCGTGGACGCCATCGTCACGATCGAAGCTGCGGGCTTCGACCTCCTGCCGGCGAACCAGGACCTGACGGCCGCGGAAGTGCGCCTGCTGACGCTCCTCGCCGGCCGCGAGCACCGCCTCGAGAAGGCGCTGGTGCCGGTGAAAGACCTTTACGACGTGATGGTTATAGACTGCCCTCCGGCACTCAACATCCTGACGGTGAACGCCCTCACAGCCGCGGACTCCGTCCTGGTGCCGATGCAGTGCGAGTACTACGCCCTGGAAGGACTCTCGGGACTCATGAGCACGATCGAGCAGATCCGCGACTCGGTGAACCCGAGGCTCGAGATCGAGGGGATCCTGCGCACGATGTTCGATCCGCGTAACAACCTTTCGAACGACGTCGCGGCGCAGCTGATCTCGCACTTCGGCGATCGCGTGTTCCGCACGATCATCCCGCGCAACGTCCGCCTCGCCGAGGCGCCGTCCTTCGGCGTGCCGGCGATGCTGCACGACCGCGACTCGCGCGGCGCGCTCGCCTACCTCGCGCTCGCAGGCGAGCTGATCCGCCGCTCGGAGGAGCCCGAGGCCTACTACGCGGAAAATGCCCCGGCGCCCGCCGAGGCCGCTTCGAGCGCGGAAGCCGGCGAGACCACGCTGACCCTGGTGGAAAACGACGCCGTGCCGCCACCGCGCGTGGCCGAGCCGAATTCCGAAGGGCCGGCGCCCGCCGAAGAATCGGCGCCGTCGTCTGCCTCGATCCCCTACTTCGGCAACCACTGACCGAAAGCGAAGGGGACGCACCCCTTCATATTCGCGAAGGGGTGCGTCCCCTTCGTTCGAGGGGTCAGACCCCTTCGTTCCGCTTCGTCCCGTTCGTGGGACGGTGTCCGTCCGGTGTGTCCCATGACCGGGATGCGGACGTCCGCTTGGCCGTATCGGACAGGCGGCCTTACCAGCTCCAGAAAACTATAAACTTTTAAAGATCAATACCTTACGAGTGTTCATGGCAAGTTGGCACGGCACTTGCTCTATCTAGGACAGAGGCGGCAATGGCCGCTTCGGAACGGAGAGCGAGGAGAGAGCCATGAACACAATGATCAATCGCAAC
>DATEEF010000207.1:0-7173 GCA_035281265.1 Steroidobacteraceae bacterium | reverse complement strand
CGAGGTCGCGGCTCAGCGCCTGCAGGTCCTCCTCGCTCTGCTTGCGGCGCGAGATGTCCACGAACGTGATCACTACCCCGGCGATGTAGTCGTCAGAGCTCCGGTACGGCAGCAGCCGCGTGAGGTACCAGCGGCCCTGCTCGTCCTGGATCTCGCGTTCGAGGGGCTGCAGGTTCGCCAGCACGCGCTCCGCGTCGGTCATGAGGCCCGGATAGCCCAGCCGGTGGGTCAGGTCCGCCGCGGGACGGCCGCGGTCGGTCGTGCGCATGCTGAAGATGTCGGCGATCCGGGGCGTGAAGCGCAGGATCCGCAGCTCGCGGTCGAGGAAGAGCGTCGCGATGTCGGTCGCGGCCAGGAGGTTCTGGAGGTCGCCCGTGAGCTGCGCGAGCTCGGCGACCTTGTGACGGTTCTCCTGGTTCACCGTCTGGAGCTCCTCGTTCATGCTCTGCAGCTCTTCCTTGCTGGTCTCGAGCTCCTCCATGGTCGATCGCAGCTCCTCGTTCGCCGACTGCAGCTCCTCGTTCGAGGCCCTCATCTCCTCCTGGCTGGACTCGAACTCCTCGATGATCGTCTGCAGGCGGTCGCGCGTGGTATCGAGCTCCGTGGTGAGGTTCGAGATTTCGGCGCGGTCCTGCGGCTCGCCCGCCGTGCGCGAGTAGATGACGCTGTCGTCGAGCTCCTCGAAGATGACGAGGGTGTATCCCTCGCTCTGCGCGTCGGCCGACGGGTGGACGTGCAGCACCACCGGGCGCGTTTCGCCGTCGAACCGGACCGGTACCGGCCGCGTGTGGGTCGCCCGTCGCTCCTTCGCGGCGACGTGCAGTGCCGCCAGCAGGTCTGCCGCGAGCTCCTTGCGCACGAGCTTCGCGATGCTCGTCGTCAGCCGGCCCTCGGGGTGCACCAGGTAGCGGCCCACGTTCTCCGACAGGTGCACGAGCTGTCCGTCGGGACCCACGAGCGCGCTCGGCAGCGCGAACGTGCTGACCAGCATGGCGTGCATCGTCACGTAGTGGCGCGGCTCGAGGATGCCGGCGGTCCCGATTTCCGACAGCGGAACCTTCTTCGCCGCGATCGGGAATACCGGCAGGCGGGGGTCGGGCGGGTCGGCGAGGCCTCGCCGATGGATCGAGAGCGGCTTGCTGACCGTGCGGAAGAGCTCCGCGTCGTCGGTCGTTTCCGACGTGCCGAGCACGAGGAAGCCGCCGGGCTTCAGCGCGTAGTGGAAGATCCGCAGCACGTCGTCCTGGACGTCCCGCTGGAGGTAGATCATGAGGTTGCGGCACAGGATCAGGTCGAGCCGCGAAAAGGGCGGGTCGCTCAGGAGATTGTGCGGGGCGAACACCACGGCCTCGCGCACTTCCTTGCGGATGCGGAAGCCGCCGGTTTCCTCCGTGAAGAAGCGCCGCAGCCTCGCCTGCGACAATTCCGAGGCGATGTCGCCGGGGTAGAAGCCCTCGCGCGCGATCTCGAGCGACCGCTCGTGCAGGTCGGTCGCGAACAGGTGCAGCTTGGGCGCGAGCCCGCCGCCGACGGAACCCGCCGCCTCGAGCAGCAGCATGGCGACCGAGTACACCTCCTCGCCGGTCGCGCAGCCGACGCACCAGACCCGGATCTCGTCATCCGGACCCAGCCCTGTGAAAAGCCGCGGCACGATCTCGCGCTCGATATGCTCGAAGACGGCCGGGTCGCGGAAGAAGCTCGTGACGGTGATGAGCAGGTCCTCGGAGAGCGCCCGGACCTCGTCCGGCGATTGCCGCAGGTAGGTCAGGTAGGCGTCGAGCTCCTCGATGAACCGCAGCTGCATCCTGCGCTGGATGCGCCGCATGACCGTCGACCGCTTGTAGCGCGAGAAGTCGCGCCCGGTGCGCGCCCTCACCTGCGTCAGCACCTTCTGCAGGAGCTGCCGGTGGTCCGGTTCGGCGACGTCGCCGTCCGGCGTGACCGGCACGCGCGGCGAGGTCCGCGCGTAGCGCAGCACCGCCGGGGGCATCGCGGTGACCGGCAGCACGAGGTCGATGAACCCGGTGGCGATCGCGCTCTGCGGCATGCCGTCGTATTCGGCCTCGTTCGGATCCTGCGCGACGGTGAGCCCGCCGCGCAGCTTGATCTCCTTGACACCCAGCGTGCCGTCCGAGCCCGTCCCGGTCATCACGATGCCGATCGCGTGATCGTCGTGCTGCTCCGCGAGCGTCGCAAAGAAATGGTCGATGGGCGCGCGCTCCGACCGCCTCTTCTCGAGCGGGGAGAGCCGCAGGTGCGTGTCGATGGCCTCGAGGTTGGCGTTGGGCGGAATCACGTACACGCGGTTCCGCTCGAGCGCGGTCGTCTCGGCGACCTGCAGCACGGGTATCGGGCAGTGCGGCTGGAGCAGGTCGGCGAGGTGGCTCTCGTGCTCGGGCGAGAGGTGCACTACGACGACGTAGGCGAGGCCGCTGTCCTCCTGCACGCTGGCGAAGAAATCGCGGAGCGCCTTCAGGCCTCCCGCCGATGCGCCGATGCCGACGACGACGACGCCGGACTCCTCGCGCTTGGCTTGCTGCGGCTGCGCCGAAGAAACCGGTACCCGTGGCGGGACGGCCGCCTTCGGCCGGGATCGGGCCTCAGAGGGAGTCTTTTGCCTGCCCCCGCCGCCCCGCTTGGGGCGTGGCGTCCCCGCTTTCTTCTTGGCCACTGCTGGCACCTGCCTGTTGCTCTCCCGAGCTTAGTCGCCATAGGCGCCTGCTGCCATGGGGTGTGGGCTAGAATTCGGCGTCGTCTGACGCGAGCCACCCGTGGCGGCAACCCTCACCTACGAAGTCGAGTGCGAACTCGAGCCCGACATCGTCGCGGACTATGACGCCTGGCTCCCCGGGCATGTCCGGGAGGTGCTGGCCTGCCCGGGTTTCCAGGGCGCCAGCATCGAGGCGCCTGAGTCTCCTGCGGGCGAGCGCCCGCGCCGCCGGGTGCGATATCGCCTGGAGAGCGCCGCCGCGCTCGACCACTATCTGGAGAACCATGCGACGCGCCTGCGCACCGAGACGGCGCAGCGCTTCGGTGCGCGCCTGCGTTGCGAGAGGCGGGTATTCAAGCCGCGGCAGGAGCTGGCCCCACCGTCGCGCGAGTCGCAGCGTTGCTTGAATTGCGGCACCGTGACCGAGGGCCGGCACTGTGCGCAGTGCGGCCAGGCCGCGGACGTCCATGTGCTCTCCATCAAGGAGGTCGCCGGCGACGTCACCCACTCGCTGCTGCACCTCGACAGCCGCGTCTGGCGGACGCTGCGGCTGCTCGTGCGGCGGCCCGGCGAGCTCACGCGCGAGTTCATCGCCGGACGGCACCAGCAGTACATCCCCCCGTTCCGGCTCTACCTCGCGATCAGCATCCTGTATTTCGCGCTGTCGGCCTTGTTGCCGGAATCCGGGCTCTTCGACCTGGACGCGACGCCGCCCGACGAGCGCGGCGTCGTCGCGCCGGTTGTCCTCGGCGGCAGGGACGAAGCGGCCGCTACGAAACGCAAGCCACCGGCGCAGCTCAAGGACGTCACGGGCGAGTTGCGCAGGGAGCTCGCCGCGGAGGGTGTTGCGCAGGAGGACATCGACAAGGCGCTCGCCAATGACGACAGCTGCAAGGTCAGCATCTTCGGCGACAAGCCCAATTCCACGGACGTCGAGCGGACGCTTAGCCGCGCCTGCGAGCAGATCAAGGGCGATGGCGGCAAGCTGCTCGCAGAACGATTCGCCGCCAACGCCCCGAAACTCATGTTCGTGTTCCTGCCGCTCATGGCGGGAGTGGCGATGCTGTTCTACTGGCGGCCGCGGCGACTGTACGCCGAGCACCTCGTCCTCTTCCTGCACAACCACGCCTTCACGTACCTGCTGCTCGCCGTCACCGCGATCCTTAACGAGATTGCCGAGCTCGAGTCTCCGTTGTCCGGCGCGCTGAACGTCGTCATGTTCCTCCTGTGGTGCTGGCTGCCCTACTACGTCTACCGGTCGATGCGCGTCGTCTATGGCAATGGCCGCGCGCTGACGCTGCTCAAGTTCTTCACGATCTCGGCCATCTACTTCGTGCTGCTCGGCATCACGATGCTCGGCGGCCTCGTTTACACCATGTACGGACTCTCGTGAGCGACACGCGGCGCACGATCCTGCACGTCGACATGGACGCCTTCTACGCGTCGGTCGAGCAGCACGACCGGCCGGAGCTCGCGGGCCTGCCGGTGGTGGTCGGCGGCGCGGGAGCGCGCGGCGTCGTCGCCGCCGCGAGCTACGAGGTGCGGCGCTTCGGCGTGCACTCGGCGATGCCGATGCGCGAGGCGCTGCGGCGCTGCCCGCAGGCGGTCGTCGTGACGCCGCGGTTCAGGCGCTACCGCGAAGTCTCCAATGCGGTGTTCGAGGTGTTCCGCGAGTTCACCGACCTCGTCGAGGGGCTCTCGCTCGACGAGGCCTACCTCGACGTCACGGGCAGCACCGGCCTCTTCGGCAGCGGCGAGGACATGGCTCGCGAGATCAAGCGCCGCATCCGCGAGCGGACGGGCGTCACTGCGTCCGTCGGCGTGTCGCACAACAAGCTGCTCGCGAAGCTCGGATCGGAGATGCACAAGCCGGACGGCCTCACGGTGATCCGGCCGCAGGACGTGCACGGGATGCTGGACCCGCTGCCGGTCGGGCGGCTCCACGGCGTCGGGCCGAAGACGGCGGCGCGGCTCGAGGAGCAGGGCATCTTCACGCTGGGGCAGCTGCGCACGGCGCCGGAGTCGCTGCTGTGGCCGCTCCTGCGCAAGGAGACCCGCACGTTCCAGGACCGCGCCGCGGGCATCGACGAGCGGCCGGTGGTCTCCGACGCGCAGGAGAAGCAGATCAGCTCCGAGGAGACCTTCGACACGGACATCCGCGACCACAAGGAGATGCAGGAGCGGCTCGCGCAGCTCGCGGACCGCACGACCGCGCGCCTGCGCGCGCGGCAGTTCAAGGCGGGCATGGTCAGCATCAAGGTGCGGCGCCGCGACTTCGAGACCTACACGCGGCAGCGCAGCTTCAACCCGCCGACGCAGGAGACACGCCTCATCGCGCAGGTGGCGGCGGACCTGCTCGAGCACTGGCTCGCCGAGCAGCCGCGCGCCGCGGTGCGCCTGCTCGGCGTCGGCGTGAGCGACCTCGAGCCCGAGACGCAGCTCGACCTCTTCGCGACGCCCGCGTTCTCCGAGGCCGGCCGCCTCGACGACGCGCTGGACCGGATTCAGGACCGCTTCGGCGACGACGCGATCCACCGCGCCACCGATCACTGAAGGGGTCCCACTGGAGGGGTCAGACCCCTTCATATTCGTGAAGGGGTCTGACCCCTCCGATAACCCATTGACTTCGCAGTAGTATGATGTCCGCGCCATGTACACGAGCTTCTTCGGGCTGAACGAAAAGCCGTTCGCGATCACGCCGGACCCGCGCTATCTCTACCTGAGCGAGCGGCACACGGAGGCCCTTGCCCACCTCGCCTACGGGATCAGCGAGGCGGGCGGCTTCATCCAGCTCACCGGCGAGGTCGGCACAGGCAAGACGACCGTGCTGCGCAGCCTCCTGCAGCAGCTCCCGCCGCATTGCGACGTCGTGCTGATCCTCAACCCGCGCGTCACGCCAGCCGAATTCCTGCTCGCGATCTGCGACGAGCTGCACGTCAAGGTGCCCGAGGGGGCCGCGGGCAGCGTCAAGGCGCTCGTCGACCTGCTCACGCATTACCTGCTCGACGCGCACGGGCGCAACCGCCGCATCGTGCTGATGGTGGACGAGGCGCAGAACCTCGAGGCCGACGTGCTCGAGCAGGTGCGCCTGCTGACGAACCTCGAGACCGCGACGCAGAAGCTGCTGCAGATCATCCTGATCGGCCAGCCGGAGCTGCGCGAGGTCCTCGCGCGGCCGGAGCTGCGCCAGCTCGCGCAGCGCATCACCGGTCGCTACCACCTGGAGGCGCTGCGCAGGAACGAGACCATCGCGTACCTCAGGCATCGCGCGCGCGTCGCGGGCGCGACCCGTGACCTGTTCACCGCGGGCGCGCAGCGCGAGCTGCACCGGCTGTCGGGCGGCGTGCCGCGCATCATCAACGTGATCGCCGACCGCGCGCTGCTCGGTGCCTACACGCTCGAGGAACCGGTTGTGAACGGCGCGCTGGTGCGGCGCGCGGCGTCCGAGGTGTACGGCCGGCCGGTGCTCGCGCCCTGGGTGCGCTGGCTCGCGGTCGGCGGCACCGCCGCGGGCGCGCTGCTGCTCGGCCTTGTCCTCTGGCAGGCCTGGCCCGCGATCGGCGGCGACGATGCGCCGGCTGCCGTCGCGACCGCCGCGGTCGAGGCTCCCTCAAAACCCGAGCCGGCTCCGCCGCCCCGCGAGCCGCTCGGCACGGCGCTCGCGAAGGACGCGGCCTCGACCACGGCCGACGCCGCCTTCGGCACGCTGTTCACGCTCTGGGGCGCCGCGTTCCAGCCCGGCCAGGGAATCGCCTGCGACCAGGCGATGGCGCAGGGCCTCGCCTGCGTCTGGCAGCGCGGCTCGCTCGCGCAGCTGAAGCTCATCAACCGGCCGGCGATCCTCTCGCTCGTCGACGAGGACGGCAACGCACACCAGGTCGTGCTGTCCTCGCTCGACCGCGACGGTGCCCGGCTGCGCCTCGGCGATCGCGAGACTCGCGTGCCGATCACGGAGCTGTCCGATTTCTGGTTCGGTGAGTACCTCGTGCTGTGGCGCCCGCAGGCCGCGGGACCACGGCCGCTGCGCGCCGGCATGCGCGGTGACGACGTGCTCTGGCTGCGCCAGAGCCTCGAGCAGGTTTCGGGCCTGCCCTCATCGCCGGACGGCGATTTCTTCGACGCGTCATTGCAGCAGCTCGTCGAGAGCTTCCAGCGCAGCCGCCGCCTCGCGGTGGACGGCGTCGCGGGCCTGCAGACGCAGCTCGTGCTCGACGCCGCGCTCGGCAGGCCCGGCACTCCGACGCTCGCCCAGGCCGGGCCGCAGGCGGGCGCATGAGCTTCATCCTCGACGCGCTCCGGAAGTCCGAGATCGAGCGCCAGCGCCAGAGCGGCCCGAGCATGGCGGACTTCCCCGTCGCGCGCGAAGACCGCCGCCTGCCGGTCGCGCTGATCGCGATCGGCTTCCTGCTCGCCGTCAACCTCGCGGTCGTGCTCTTCTTCATGCTGCGCGAGGAGCGCGCGCC
>DATEEF010000206.1:0-6364 GCA_035281265.1 Steroidobacteraceae bacterium | reverse complement strand
TGGAGCGCATGGCGTCGAGCGCCGCCAGGCAGCGCTCCGCGTTGTCCAGCATGTACCAGGGATCGCCGCGGCCGGCCTGCAGTGTCTCCATGTAGTACTCGATGCCGACGATGGCGTCCGCCAGGCGGTCGATGTACTCGTCGTTGCGCGCGAGGACGCCGGGGCCGAGGAGCGCGGCGACATGCTCCGCGATGCGGCGCATCACCTCCATCGCCCGGTTGCGCCCGAGCAGCAGGAGTCCCGCGGTGATGCCGCGCGCGAGCGCCGGCGCGGCGTCGAGCCCGGCCGGATCGCTGGTCGGATCGACCGCGTGCCCGAGCAGCTCCTTGATGCGCGCTAGGTTCACGATGCACT
This sequence comes from Steroidobacteraceae bacterium, assembly GCA_035281265.1. Classification (GTDB taxonomy): domain Bacteria; phylum Pseudomonadota; class Gammaproteobacteria; order Steroidobacterales; family Steroidobacteraceae; genus SCUD01. Next base: position 6,010 of record DATEEF010000206.1, on the reverse strand, counting down.
CGCGCAGCACCGTCTCGGTGACCTGCCGGAAGTCGGGGTCGGTCTCGGCGCCGGGGGCGGGCGCGCCCGGCGGCATGATGAGGCGCACCAGCGAGTCGTCGAGGCCGTCCTCGACCCCGATCAGCGTCGCCGCGATCGCGATCAGCGTGTCCTGCTCGGCCGGCGCGCGGCGCGTGATGATGTCGGCAAGGCGCGTGAGCTCTCCCTGCACCTGTTCGCGCACCGAGCCGAGGCCGAGCACGGCGAGCGTGTCGCCGATCTTCTTGAGCAGATCGACCTGCGGGGCCAGCTCCTCCGGCGGCCCGCCCTTGCGCGTGTAGAGGTCGAGGGCGTCCTTCACGCGGCCGAGGTCCTCCTTGATCGCCGCGGCGACCGTGCGCATCAGCCGCACGGACGGCGCGGACAGGGATTCGCGCTCCTGTTCCACCGACTCGTCGAGCGGCAGCAGCTCGCCGAGGCGGAACGAGCTGCGCACGGCGTCGATGCGCTCGCCGCTGCTGGTCGCGCGGGCGACATAGAACAGCAGGTTGTTGAGCAGCTCGATCGGCGGCGCGCCCGCATAGCCCTCTTCGCCCATCGCGTACAGCCGCTTGAGCTCGCGGTCCACGTGGCCGAGCAGGCGCTTGACGGTCACGCTCGCCTCGAGCCCGTCGTCCCGCAGCGCGTCGACGAGCGCGCCAGTGACCCACCACAGCTGGTACAGCGGCGCGGACGTCGCGATCGACTCCATGCGGTTCGCGACTTCGGCGAGCGCGCCGAGCCCGCGGTCCTGGCCCTCGCCGCGGATCAGCGCGAGCAGCCCGGCCTGGAACTTCGGCCGCAGGCGGCGCGCCCATTGCGGCACCGTGAGCTTGGGCTCCGGCGCACCCGGCTCGCGCGCCACCGGCGCCATCTCGGAACTGAGGTTCAGCGAGAGCAGCGTCCCCTCGGACAGGAGCGGCGCGCCGCGCACCGCGCGCAGGTCGTTGAGGAGCGGCAGCAGGACCAGCGCGAGGTCGCGCCCGCCGCCGAGCACGCGCTCGAGGTAGGTGGGCAGCTGGACGCTCGAGCGCATGAGCGCGTCAAGGCCTTCGATGTACTGGCGCGCGTCCGTGTCGCTGCCCGCCATCCACCGCGAGGTCAGCTCCATCTCCTCGGCGAGGAGGGCGGCGCCGTACACCTCGACCACGCGCAGCACGCCGCGCGCCGAGCGCATGAGCTCCGCGGCCTTCGCGATGTGCGTCTTGTCCGATGGCGACTCCGCCGCCGCCTCGAGCGCGATGCGCACGTCGTTGAGCGTCGCCGCGAGCTCGCGCGCGACGAGATGCAGTGCCTGCTCGTTGACCGAGGGGAAACCCGCCATGGCCAGGGCCGTCCTCAGCCTGCGCCGCTCGCGGCGCGCCTCGTCTCCGCGCTCTCCGCTGCGGCCGGCGCCGGGGCGGGCTTGATCCTGCGGCCCGCGGCCGGCAGCGCCTGCGGCAGGCTGAACCCGGACACGGACTTGCGCAGCTGCGCCGACATGTCGGCCAGGCGCCCGATCGCCGCCGAGGTCGCGCTCGTGTTGTCGGCCGTCTGCTGGCTGATCTCCCGCAGCACCTGCATCGTGCGCGAGATGTGGGAGGACGTGGCCGCCTGCTGGCGCGCGCTGGCCGAGATGTTCTGCACGAGCTGCGCGATCTGGTTGGACACGTCCTCGATCTCGCCGAGCGCGGCGCCGGCGTTCTCCGCCAGCAGCGCGCCGCCGACCACGTCCGTCGTCGTGCGCTCCATGGAGACGACCGCCTCGTTCGTGTCCGACTGGATCGTGCGGACCAGGACCTCGATCTGCCGGGTCGCGTGGCCCGCGCGCTCGGCGAGCCGCTGCACCTCGTCGGCGACCACCGCGAAGCCGCGGCCTGACTCACCCGCCATCGAGGCCTGGATCGAGGCGTTCAGCGCGAGGATGTTCGTCTGCTCGGCGATGTCGTTGATCAGCTCGACGATGTTGCCGATCTCCTGAGAGCTCTCGCCGAGCCGCTTGATGCGCTTGCTGGTGTCCTGGATGTTCTCGCGGATCGTGTTCATCCCGTCGATCGTGCGGCGCACCGCATCGCCGCCCTTGTGCGCGACGTCCACGGCGTGGCGCGCGACGTCGGCCGAGCGCTCGGCGTTGCCGGAGACTTCCTCGATAGAGGACGCCATCGCGCTGACCGCATCGGTGGCGGCGGCGACCTGGCGCGACTGCGCGACGCTGGCCTTGGCGAGGTGGCCGGCCGCGGCCTGCGTCTGCCGCGTCGCCTGGTCGAGCTGCATCGCGGTGTCGTTAATCGTCGCGACCAGCTCGCGCAGCGCCTCGATCGCGTAATTGATGGAGTCGGCGATGGCGCCCGTGATGTCGTCCGTGACCGTGGCCTGCACGGTGAGGTCGCCGTCGGCGAGGCTCGACATCTCGTCGAGGAGCCGCAGGATCGCGTCCTGGTTGCGGCGGTTGCGCTCCGACTCGAGGCTGGCGATGCGCCGGACGCCGGCCTGCGAGGCCCAGCCCCAGAGCGCGCCGGCGAAGCACAGGACAGCGATCGCGAGGGCGATGAGCGCGGGCAGCGTCCCGGTGCCGCCGCCCTCCTCGGCCGACTGCGCCTGCAGCGACTTCGACAGTGTCTCCGCCGCTTTCGCGAGGTCCGCCGCGGCGGCCCGCGCGGTCGCGAGCGCGCCCGCACCCTGCAGCGTGCCCTGCAGCTGCTTCTCGTAGTCCGCGAACGCCGCCTGGACGTCGCCCAGCCGCTTTGCCGCCTCGCCCTGGACCGCCGGCACGCCGGCGGTCGCGTCGGTTCCGGCGAGTCCCGCCAGGAACTGGGCGAGAAGCGCCGTGCTCTCGGTGATCCGGCGCGAGACCTCTGCCGGGTTGACCGCTGACTCGAGTTGCCCGAGGTCGTCGGCGGTCCGCTGCGCCACGGTCTCGAACCGCGGCAGCACGCGCATGGCCGTCAGGCCGCCCGGGGCGGATACGGCATTGCCCGTCGCCGCGAGCACGCGGCCGAGGATCACACGCGACTGCGCGGCGGACTTGCCCAGCTCCCCGGCGACCGTGCGCGCCGCGAGGACCTGCTGCGAGGAATCGAGCACGGTGTTCCAGGCGGGCTCGCCGCCGAGCCGCTTCGCGCTCTCGGACGAAAGCGCCGCGAACGGCGAGCGGCCCGCGTCGATCTCGCCGAGCACGCGCTCGAGCGACTTGCGCGAGGCGGCCAGGCGGTCGAACGCGGCGGCATCGCCGCGCGCGGCGTCCGCGGCCTGCGCCGGCATGCTGCCGGCCAGGACCGTCAGCTCCGAAAGGTGCTCGCGGTAGCCGCGGTCGGCGGTCTCGGCGCGGCTCGCGAGCACGACCAGCACGGCAGCCACGAGTGCGGCTACGAGTCCGCCGACGAGCAGCGCCGGCATCCACTTCGTGATCGCCAAGCTTTCCGTCGTATTGACCATCCGGACCCCTGTTCCCCCCGCCTCAGCTCGACCCGTGCAGGAACGCCGGGCTCTCCACCAGCGTCCGCAGGCTCAATACCGGCCAGGCCTCGCTCCCCCGCCGGAACGACCCGGCGAGGTAATGTTCGCAGCGGATTATCGTCGGCGGCGCCTCCGCCGTGAACTCGCGCTCGGCGAAACGGCGGAACCCCAGCACCTCGTCCACCACGAGCCCGGCCGGAATCTCGCGGTGGTTGACGACGATCACGCGCGTGTTCCTTCCCACCGTCAGTTCGCCGCTGCCGAGATACTGCTTCAGGTCGATTACCGGAAGGAGCTGACCCCGCACGTTCGCGAGGCCCAGGATCCACGGCCGCGCGCCCGGCACGCGCGTGACCGGTGCCGGCAGGCCCATGACCTCGCGCGCCTCGTCGCGCTCGACCAGGAAGGTCTCGCCTCCCATGCGGAACGCGACCCCGATCCATTCCTGGGCAGCGGCGCCCTCGCGCTGGCCGGCCGCCACGTCGCGCGCGCGGGATTCCAGTGCCAGCAGCAGCTCGAACGGCCGGTCGCGCAGGGCCCTCAGGGTCGGCTCGGCCTGCATCCCGTCAACCTGCGAGCAGCGCGGCTTGCGCTTTCTCCACGAGTTGCGCCGGCGTGACCGGCTTGACGAGGTAATCGACCGCGCCCTGGCGCATGCCCCAGATGCGGTCGGTTTCCTGGCTCTTGCTCGACACCATGATCACCGGGATCTTGCGCGTCGCCGGGTCGTTGGCGAGCGTGCGCGTCGCGCGGAAGCCGTCGACGCCCGGCATGACGATGTCCATGAGGATGAGGTCGGGGCGGATCTCGCGCGCCTTGCGGATGCCCTCGGCCCCGTCGGTCGCACCCTCGGTTTCGAAGCCGTGGTTCTCCAGCATGCGCCGCATCTGGAATACCTCGGTCGGCGAGTCGTCGACGATCAGGATGAGCGCCATTGCCGTCCTCCCCGTCATTCCTTGCTGACGTGCCGCTCGATCGCCGACAGGAGCTCGTCGCGCGTGAAGGGCTTCGTCAGGTAGTGCTCGGAACCCACGATGCGGCCCCGTGCCCGGTCGAACAGCCCGTCCTTGGAAGACAGCATGATCACCGGGATGGAGCGGAAGACCTTGTTGTGCTTGATCAGCGAGCAGGTCTGGTAGCCATCGAGACGCGGCATCATGATGTCGACGAACACGATGTCGGGCTGGTGGTCGGCGATCTTCGACAGCGCGTCGAACCCGTCGACGGCCGTGAACACCTCGCAGCCTTCCTTGGCGAGCAACGACTCCGCCGTGCGCCGGATCGTCTTGCTGTCGTCGATGACGAGCACTTTCAGCCCGCTCAGGCGGTGCCCGTCATGAACGGCCGCTGCACTTTCCATCGGTTCCTCCGGGGACGAGCACCTTTTAACATATCGGTCCACCCCCCGCCACGCCGCGAGCACCGGCCGCGCAGGCGGTCGGGACCGATGACAGGTGTACTATGACAAGGCCCCCTGACGTGCAGTATCCGCGTCACATTCCCGCCAATCGGCCGGAGGTCCCAGGGGCCCACTGCGCGGGCGGCGTGGGCGCGGCCGTGGCGGATTGGCGATCCGGCAAGGAACGAGGAGCGATGTGTATCGGGATACATGAGCGACGAGTGACGCCGCCCGATCGCCAATCCGCCCGGCCCCGGAGGGTTGCGCGCGGGCCGCGCGGCCACGGCGTTGCTCTCTCCTCGCGTGCATTCAGCACGCTTCGTCGGTCGCGCCTGGTGGCCGCGCGGCGCGCGCGCAACGCGCTCCACGCCGCCCGCGCAGGGGGCCCCTAGATGCCGACCCGACCGAGCCTCGCCGTGCTGATGGACCCGCTCGAAACCATCAAGCCGGCGAAGGACTCGACGATCGCCATGCTGAAGGCCGCCGCGAAGCGCGGCCTCGAAACGCTCGTGTTCGGCCAGGCAGACCTGTGGGCGCGGGACGGGCGGGCGTTCGCGCGCCTCACGCCCCTCGAACTCACGGGCGATGCGACGGCGTGGTACCGCACCGGCGAGCCCGCGGTCTGCGACCTTGCGACGGTGGATGCGGTGCTGATGCGCAAGGACCCGCCGTTCGACATGGAGTACATCGTGTCGACATACCTGCTCGAGCGTGCCGAGGCCGGCGGGACGCTGGTGGTGAACCGGCCGCAGGGGCTGCGGGACATGAACGAGAAGGCCTACACGGCCTGGTTTCCGGAATGCTGCGCACCGACCCTCATCACCCGCGACATGGCCGCGATGGAGGGTTTCCTCGGCGAGCACGGCCGCGCGGTCTTCAAGCCGCTGGACGGCATGGGGGGACGCTCCATCTTCGTGGTCACGGCCGGCGACCCGAACACCCGCGTCATCCTGGAGACGCTCACCGACGGCGGCGGCCGTTATGCGATCGCCCAGCGCTACCTGCCGGAGATTGCCGAGACCGGCGACGCGCGCATCCTGCTGGTCCACGGCTACCCCATGTTTGAAGACCATTTCACCGCCGAGCCAGCCGGAGATACCGATTAAGATGACTCCCAGCCCCGATAGTCCAACAGGAATGGTGTAATTGCCGGTCACA
>DATEEF010000205.1:0-3987 GCA_035281265.1 Steroidobacteraceae bacterium | reverse complement strand
GGGGCGGCGCTACAACCGCGAGACGCTCGACGTGCACTACAAGGGCAGGAACATCCACGAGGTGCTCGACATGACGGTCGAGGACGCGGCGGTCTTCTTCGCCGCGGTGCCGGTCGTCGCGGGCAAGCTCCAGACCCTGCTCGACGTCGGGCTCTCCTACGTGAAGCTCGGCCAGAACGCGACGACGCTCTCCGGCGGCGAGGCTCAGCGCGTGAAGCTCGCCAAGGAGTTCTCCAAGCGCGCGACGGGACGGACTCTGTACATGCTGGACGAGCCGACGACGGGTCTGCACTTCGAGGACGTGAAGCACCTGCTCGCCGTGCTGCATCGCCTGCGCGACGAGGGCAACACCGTCATCGTGATCGAGCACAACCTCGACGTGATCAAGACGGCGGACTGGGTGATCGACCTCGGTCCCGAGGGCGGCGATGGCGGCGGAAGCATCGTCGCCGAGGGCACGCCCGAGCAGCTCGCGCGGGCGGGCGACTCCTTCACCGGCCGCTATTTGAAGCGCGTGCTCGCGCGGGGGAAGAAGGCCGCATGAACCGGATCCGCCTGCTCGCGGCGCTGCTCGCCGCGCTCGCCGCCCTGCCCGCCCTCGCGGGCGAGCTCTCGATCACGAACGCGTGGTCGCGCTCGACGCCGCCCGGCGTCACCGTCGGCGTCGCCTACTTCACGCTGAAGAACGACACCGGCAAGTCCGACCGGCTGCTCAGGATCACGACGCCGGTCGCCTCGAAGGTGCAGGTGCACCGCACCGAGATCCTCGATGGCATGGCACGCATGCGCGAAGTGGCCGTGCTGCACGTCGACCCGGGCCAGACGCTCGAGTTCGCGCCGAACGGCATGCACCTGATGCTGACGGGGCTCAGGCAGCCGCTGACTGAAGGCCAGGCCTTCGAGGTCGAGCTGCTGTTCGAGGTGGCCGGCCCGCGGAAAGTGAAGGTCGCGGTCCGGAAGGATTGAGCGTCAGCGCCCCAGGGCCCCGACCGGCCCCGCGCTCGTGAACGAGTGCGCGACCTCGCCCTGGCCGCTCTTCTCGCGGTACTTGCCGTTCGTGAACTCGTTGACGACGCGGCGCCAGAACCTGATTGCGCGCGGGTTGCGCGACTGCTCGGGCACCGTCCACTCACCAGCATAGCGCGCGAAGATCAGCATCGCGGCGCCGCGGCCGACGCCCCGGTTGCGGAATGGCTTCCTGATGAAGAACTCGCTGAGGCGGTAATGGCGCTTCGCGTCACCGCTGCCTGAGGGGCTGCGCTGCACGACCGCGAAGCCGACCGGCTCCTGCTCGCGCAGCACGATGAACGCGGTGCAGCGGTCGTCGTGGAACCACCCCTGGATGATCTCGGAGACGCTCTGCCCGGTGACGGTGAGCGAGGGAAACACGCCGGTCGTGTCGGCGCTGAGGTCGGCGAGGTATTCGCCGTAGGTGTCTTCGATCCAGTCGCGGTCGGCCCTGGCGGCGCGCGCTTCTCGGATTGTGATCGGCATTCCCTGTCCCGGAAAGGGAACGGCCGGGGGAAGTCGCGGGTTCTCCGCTTCGTCCGCCCGGCCGTTCAGGCCAACTTACAGCAATCGCTTACTGCGACGGCGGAGCTTCTTCCTTGGCGGCGTCGGCGGCGGCGTTCGCAGCGTCAGCAGCGGCGTCCGCACCCTCGGCAGCAGCGTCGGCAGCAGCAGCGCCCGCGTCGGCGGCAGCGCCGGCAGCGGCATCGCCAGCGGCGTCGGCAGCCGAGTCCGCAGCAGCGGCGGCGTCAGAGGCAGCAGCCTCGGCGGAAGCGGCGGCGTCGGCGGAAGCGTCGGCAGCCTCATCCTTCTTGGCGCCACAGGCGCCCAGCACGAGGGCAACCGCAATGGCGCCCCAGATCTTTGCATTCATCGTCAGTTACCCCAGTACGTAAGTGAGAGTTACAAGTGCACTTGCGCGATCGGGACCGCTCAATTTGTAGCTTTGCAGGCCTGTCGCGTGCATGAATTCTAGCGGTAATGGATTTGCAAGCAAAGGTCGCAGTTTTGCGACACTCGCGCCGCGCAGGTACGCTTTCCGCCGGGCATTCGGGGTATCGGACATGGCCAAGAAGTCACTCGGCGAGCTGTACAGCGACCACGTCCAGGGGCTCATGGCGCGGGCGGACAAGGCTTTGGTTGCGGGCGCTTACGATGGATTGATCATAAGTTCCGGAAGTCAGGTCTATTACTACCTGGACGACTCCACGTATCCCTTCCGGGCGAACCCGCGCTACCGGGCCTGGCTGCCCGACGCCACCCCGGATTCCTTTGTCGTTTACCGGCCGGGCAGCCGTCCCAAGCTGGTCTTCCACCAGCCGGATGATTACTGGTTCCTGCCCCCGGAAGCGCCGGAGGGCTATTGGGTCGACCAGTTCGACCTGAAGATAGTCCGGTCGCCCGCGGCGCTGCGCGGGGAAGTCGGGCCGGGACGCTGGGCCGTCCTGGGTGAGCCCGCCGCGGCGACCGAGGGGCTCGGCGACCACGACCCGCCGTCCGTGACCGGGCCCCTGGACTATGCCCGGGCAATCAAGTCTCCGTACGAGATCGAGTGCATGACGCTTGCGACGGTCGCGGGCGTGCGGGCCCACCGCGCGGCCGAGCGGGCGTTCCGGGATGGGGCGTCCGAATACGAGATCCACCTCGCCTACTGCGCCGCGGCCGGCGCACGCGAGGAGGAGCTGCCGTACAACAACATCATCGCCTTCGACCGGCATGCCGCGGTGCTGCACTACCAGCTGCTCGACCGGGCGCGGCCGGCCGGCGTGAAGTCCTTCCTGATCGACGCCGGGGCCCAGCACGCGGGCTATGCCTGCGACATCACCCGCACCTATTCCGCGGACGGCGGCGAGTTCCTCGACCTCATCCGCTCGGTCGACGCGGTGCAGCAGAAGCTCGCCGACCGCGTGCGACCGGGCGTCGACTACCGGGACATCCACCTCGAGGCGCACCGCTCGCTGGGCAACGTCCTCGTCAAGCACGGCATCGTCAGGGGCTCGGCCGAGGCGGCCGTGGAGGAAGGCATCACGTCCGTGTTCTTCCCGCACGGCATCGGCCACCTGCTCGGGATCATGGTCCACGATGCATCGGGCTTCGCGGCGCGGCCGGACGGCGGCACGCGGGAGAAGCCCGAGGGGCACCCGTACCTGCGGCTCACCCGGAACCTCGAGCCGGGGTTCGTGGTGACGATCGAGCCCGGGATCTACTTCATCGACTCGCTGCTCGAAGCCGCGCGCGCCGACGGGCGCGGGGATGCGATCGACTGGAAGCGCGTGGAGGCTCTGCGCCCCTTTGGGGGCATCCGCGTCGAGGACAACGTCGTCGCGCAGCCAGGCAGCCCGCGCAACCTCACGCGCGAGGCGTTCGCGGGCTCCGCCTGAAAAGAATTGAAGGGGACGCACCCCTTCATATTCGGGAAGGGCAGAACTCGGCGAATATGAAGGGGTGCGTCCCCTTCAATTCTCAGCGCTGGCGCAAGAGGTCGCGGATCTCGGTCAGCAGCAGGATGTCGGCGGGCGGCGGCGGCGGTGCCGCGGCGGGTGCCGGCGCCTTCAGTCGGTTGATCGCCTTCAGTGCCATGAAGATCGCAGCAGCTATGATCAGGAAATCCACGAGCGCCTGGATGAACCTGCCGTAGCCGATCGTGACCGGCTCGCCGGTCACCGCGTTCGTACCGAGCGTCATCGCGAGGCTCGAGAAATCCGCGCCGCCTATGACCCAGCCGAGCGCTGGCATGATGATCGCGTCGACGAAGGCCGCGACGATCTTGCCGAAGGCCGCGCCGATCACGACGCCGACCGCCATGTCGAGCACGTTGCCCTTCATGGCGAACTGTTTGAATTCCGCAATCAGGCTCATGATCCCCTCCCTCGTGGAACCGAGATGAAGGGGTCAGGCCCCTTCGCGAATATGAAGGGGTCTGACCCCTTCATGGGGGAAAGGTATAAAAAAAAGCCGGGGATGTCCCCGGCTTCTTTC
>DATEEF010000204.1:0-19742 GCA_035281265.1 Steroidobacteraceae bacterium | reverse complement strand
TGCCGCGGTCGGGCGTGCCGAAGAGCTCGGCATTCACGATGGTCGCGCTGCGGATGGCGTGCAGTGGCGTATCGCCGTGGCGCACGCGCGCGGTCAGTTCTTTTGCGTTGTCGCCGTGCGGGAACACGCCGGCGTCGGTGCCGAAGGCGACCTTCAGGCCATTGCGGAGCGCGCGCTTGAAGCTCTCGATCGCGAGCGGGCCCAGGTAAGCCTGCTTCGCCGCGAGCGCCGGCGGCAGCTCGGTCGTCTTCAGCGTGTCGATGAGGTGCATGTTGGGGACGACGAAACTGCCGTTCTTCTTGAGGATGGCTGCGGCCTCGTCGGTCATCATCGAGTTGTGCTCGATGCTGTCGATGCCGGCCTCGCTGGAAGCGACGATGCCTTCCGTGCCGTGCGCATGCGCCGCGATGCGAAGCCCGTGCCGGTGCGCCTCGTCCGCCGCCGCGCGCAGCTCCTCGATCGTGTACTGCTGCGCGCCGGCCGGGCCCTCGAACGAGAGCACGCCCGCCGTCGCGCAGATCTTGATGACCCTGGCGCCGTGCTTGATCTGGTAGCGCACGGCTTTCAGGACCTCGTCGACGCCGTCGGCGGTGCCGGAGCTGAACTCGGGCGGCGCGATGCCGGGGCCGAGCCCCGTCGACTGGTCGCAGTGCCCGCCCGTGACCGACAGTGCATGGCCCGCCGGGATCACGCGCGGGCCGACGGCCCAGCCCTTGTCGATCGCGTGCATCAATGCGACGTCCGAGAAGCCGAGCCCGGTGCCGAGGTCGCGCACCGTCGTGAATCCGGCGAGCAGCGTCTTCGACGCATGCGGCAGCGCGCGCAGCGCGAAGTCGCCGGTGGTAAACCGCACCGGTTCCGTCTCCCAGCCCTCGCCGATGATGTAGTTGAGATGCGTGTGCGCGTCCATGAGACCGGGCAGCAGCGTGAGGCCCGGCAGCGCGATCGTCTTCGCGCCCGCCGGCTTCGCAGCCGGATTCACCGCGGCGATGCGTTCGCCCTCGACGACGATGACGGCGGGCGACACGATGCGTCCCGCGACCACGTCGACGTAGCCGTCCGCTTCGAGGACCACCGTCTCGGCGTGGACGGCGAAGGCCGCGGACAGGCAGAAGAGGACCAGGGCCCGGCGTGAGTACTGCATGGGAGATGCCTCGGTGACGGCCGGGCGGATCAGCCCGCCGGCGGCGGCGCGGGGAAGCTGACGTACGGTCCCGCCGGTTCCTTGTCGGGCGGCACGTACGCGGGCGCCGGCTCACCCGCGGGCCCGAGGTGCTTCAGGTATGCATAGATCGCCTTGACGTCCGCATCGGTCATTGCGCGAATGTTGAAGAACGGCATCGGCGGCCGGAGCGGGCTGCGCGCGAGTGCGACGAATTCTGCTTCCGACTTGCCCGCGGCCGAAAGCCTGAGGTTCGCCGCGTATGTCGTGCCCCAGGGACCACGCCATCCGAGCGCGTCTCCCGTCATCCATTTCGATTCCTCGATTGCGCCGTTCGCCATCGCATAGCCCGCGGTATGGCAGTCGTTGCAGCCGGCGATCTGCACGAGGTACTTGCCGCGCGCGGCTTCGGGCGACGGCTCGCCGGCAGCCGCCGCGGCGCACACCAGGATCGAGCCCGCCGCGAGCGCGGCGGGAAACACATGGTTCAGTCGCATGGTCCCCTCCCCGATTTCAGGTCGGGTGGATGATAGCGCGCCACGCCCGCTCAGGAGCCGGCGGGTTGTAGCGCGAGCACATGCTCGGCAGGCCCGGGCAGGAACGGCGTCGCGCGTCCCGCGACCCAGTCGGCGTGCCCCGCGCGATAGAAGGGCGACAGCGGATGGCCGCTCTGGCCGCCCGGCATGTGCAGGTACCCCTCCTCTTCCCGTCCCGGCGCGACGGCGAAACGCTCGGACGCGCCGAATCCCGTCCCTTGGGCGCGGGGCGTCGACCAGTCGCCCGGCAGGGCGACCCGCGGCATGTCGAGGAGGGCCGCGCCGATCGGCAATGCCGCGCTGATCGGGTGCCTCATCTCGAGGGTGTTGACCTTGCCCCAGGTGCACCCCGCGAGATCGACGCATTGCTCGGGCAGCTCGCGCACCGTGTCGGTCGCGACATCCGCAAGCCAGGCATCCCAGTCCGCGAATCGCGGATCGAGCAGGTTGACCGGCCGCTCCTGCACGAGCCGCAGGGCCACGTCGCCGAAGGGCTCGGGAGTCCGCCAGCGGAAATCCGGCCAGCGGGCGATCGCCGCGGCAGCGATCGTCTCGAACGCGCGGGCCGTCACCTCCTGCTCGAATTGGCTCAGCAATCGATAGCCCGCGTCGTCGACGGCGGCATGGCCGCTCCAGCCGGCGACGAGCCTCGCCGCCTCGCTCTCGCCGGCGCGCTCGAGCGCGCGCTCCAGGACCGGCTGCCAGAGCGCGACATAGCCGGCGCGGTCGTCGAGCTGGATCGCCAACATGTCCGCGAGGGAAATACGCTCGATCGCCGCGAGACGGTCGCGGATCTGGCGCGCGCGTGCGGGTGCCGCATAGTCGCCGTCTCCAATCAGCGCAAACGCCGCTCCTCCGATCACCCGCGCGTTGGCGCTCCAGGCGATGCCCGCCGGCGGGTCGAGCAGGCGCGGGGATTCCGAGCGCGGCACCCACCCGTCCCAGCCAGCGCCCTCTACGTGCCAGGCGGAGGGACGCAAGGCATTGATCCCCTGGCGTCGCGGCAGGCGGCCGGAAAGGACCCAGCCGATGCGGCCATGCTCGTCCGCGATCATCACGTTCTGTGCGGGCATGCCGGCACCGCCGATGATCGCGGCGGCCGCGTCCAGGTCCGTCGCGCGTTCGAGCCGGAGCAGTTCCATGTCGGTGGCGCCCGGACGATGCGCGGTCCACGCCACGGCGATCCGTTTTCCTTCGACGTCCTCCTCGGACTCGAGGACCGGTCCCCAGATCGTCTTGCGGATGACGAGCGTTTCAGGGTCGCCTCCCGAGACCGCCAACGTTTCGTTCGCGAGTTCGTACCGGCGCGGCCCGGCGGGCGTCAGATAGCTGTCCGCGTCCGGTCCGGGCTCCAGGCGGATGACGTCCTGGAAATCGCCATAGCTGTTGGTGAATCCCCAGGCCACATGGCGATTGCTCCCGGCGACGACCAGCGGAACGCCCGGCAGGCTCACGCCCGCAACGTCGAGTCCTTCGGGCTCGACGACGAGGCGCAGGCGGAACCAGATGTTCGGCACGTTGAGCCCGAGGTGCATGTCGTTCGCCAGCAGCGCGCCGCCCGCGCGCGAACGCGAGCCGGCCACGGCCCAGTTGTTGCTGCCGACCGCGAGCCTCCGCCCGTCGGAAACCAGCGCCGATTGCAGCCGCTTTTCGCGCTGGCGCTCGACTCGGTCGAAGAGCCCGCGATCGAGCTTCCGCAGGTCGTACTCCTCCGGGGCCGGAATCGGCATCTGCGGCAGGCGGCTGCCATCGAGCGGTGCCTCCGCCGCGGCTTCCGGCTCGACGAGGAACCGGTAGACCGATTCGGGCAGCACCGCCGCCAGCCGGTCGCGGCGCAGCTCGTCGCGGGCGGCCACGAGGCCTTGCAGGTCGAGCCACATCGCATGGACCACGAGGATGCAGTCCTCCGCCCGCCACGGCTCGGGCGACTGGCCGAGCAGCAGGTATTCGAAGGGCCGCGCGCCGAGAGCGGCTGCTCCCGCGTTCACGCCCGCTGCGTACGCCTCGAGCAACGCGCGCTCGCCGGGCTCCAGCGCCGCCACGGCCTCCAGCGCGCGCGCGCGGAACTGGTGCAGCCGGATTTTCCGGTCGACGTCGAGCAGGCCGGCGCCGAGGAGCGCCGCGAGCTCGCCGGCGCCCGTGCGTCGCAGCAGGTCCATCTGGAACAGGCGGTCCTGGGCGTGCACGTATCCGGTCGCGCGCGCAACGTCGGTTCGCGTCTTCCCGCGGATCACGGGCACGCCCGCGGCGTCGCGCTCGACGGCGACCGGCGCGCCGAGACCGGGCAGCTCCGCCCTGCCCTCGAGCTGAGGCAGGCTTGCGCGCAGCGCGAACCAGGCAGCCGCGACAGCGGCCACTGCGAGCGCCGCCAGCGTGCCGAGCGACCAGGCCAGGATCCGGGCGGCCCGGCTCATGCGGGCTGGCGCTGGACCTGGAGGATCTTCATCGAGTTCGTGCCGCCGGAGATGCCCGAGAACTCGCCCTTGGTCAGGATGATGAGGTCGTCCTCGGCGGCGAGCCCGTCGCGGAGAAGCCGCTCGAAGATCGCGGCATACATGCGCTCCGGCTTCGGGTGCGTCACGTCGAAGTCCACAGGGTAGACGCCGCGGTACAGCGTGACGCGCCGCTGCGTCGACGCGTGGCGCGTGAATGCGTAGATCGGGATGTCCGAGCGGATGCGCGACATCCACAGCGCGACCGAGCCGGATTCGGTGAGGGCGACGATTGCGCGCACGTCGAGGTGATTCGCCGTGTACATCACGGCGCCGGCTATGGCCTCGTCGGTGCGCTGGAAGTAGCCGTCCGAGCGCAGCTCGGGACGGTTCGACAGCTGCCACTTCTCGGCACCCTCGATGACCTGCGCCATCGCGCGTACGACGCGGCCGGGATGGCGCCCGACCGCTGTCTCCGCCGAGAGCATCACCGCGTCCGTGTCGTCCATGACCGCGTTCGCGACGTCCGAGACCTCGGCGCGCGTCGGCACCGGGGCGTGGATCATTGACTCCATCATCTGGGTCGCGGTGATCACGAGGCGGCTCTTCGCGCGCGAAAGCGAGATGATCCGCTTCTGCAGGCCGGTCAGCTCCGCGTAGCCGAGCTCGACGCCGAGGTCGCCGCGCGCGACCATCACGGCCGCCGTCTCGTCGATGATCGCCTCCAGGTTGTCGATGGCCTCGCGGCGCTCGATCTTCGCGACGATGCGCCCCTCGCCGCCCGCCGCGCGCAGGAGGTCCCAGGCCTCCGCGATGTCGTTGCGGTCGCGCACGAAGGACACGGCGAGGTAGTCGACGCCGAGCTTCGCGGCCATGCGGATGTCATCGCGGTCCTTTGCGGTGAGCGCGCCCGCGGACAGCCCGCCGCCCAGCTTGTTGAGCCCCTTCATGTCGGAGAGCTCGCCGCCGGTCACCACCTGCGTGCGCACCTGCGTGCCCTCGACGCCCGTGACCTCGAGCGCGATGAGGCCGTCGTTGAGCAGCAGGGTGTCGCCCGCGCGCACGTCCCTCGGGAGCGACTCGTAAGCGACGCCCACGATCCGGTCCGTGCCGCCCACGGGGTCGTGCGACGGGTCCAGCGTGAAGGTCTCACCCTCCATCAGCGTCGCCCGGCCGGTGCCGAATCGCTCGATCCGCACCTTCGGGCCGCGGAGGTCGCCGAGCACGCCGACGACCCGCCCCGCCTTCGCGGCCGCCGCGCGCGCCTGCTCGATGCGGCGCGCATGCTCGTCGAAGCTGCCGTGGGAGAAGTTGACGCGCACGAGGTCCACGCCCGCGGCGATCAGGTCGGCGAGCGCGGCCGGCGCGTCCGTGGCGGGCCCGAGCGTCGCGACGATCTTGGTGCGCCTGGCCATCGGCCCTCCTGCGTCCGCGGCGGCGGCTCAGCGCCCGGCGGCGCGCCGCTCGAGAGCGGCGACCGCGGGCAGCGTCTTGCCCTCGACGAACTCGAGGAAGGCGCCGCCGCCGGTGGAAATATACGAGACCTCGTCCCCGATGCCGTACTTCTCGATCGCGGCGAGCGTGTCGCCGCCGCCCGCGATCGAGAAGGCCTGGCTCGCCGCGATCGCCTCGGCGAGTGCGCGCGTGCCGCCGCCGAACTGGTCGAACTCGAACACCCCGAGCGGCCCGTTCCAGATGATCGTGCCGGCCGCGGCGACGACGGTGGCGACCGCGTGCGCCGAATCGGGCCCGATGTCGAGGATCATCTCGTCGGCTGCGACAGACGCCGCCGGCTTCGTCTCGGCCTTCGCCGTCGGCGCGAATTCGCGCGCGACCACGACGTCCGTCGGGATCGGGATGTCGACGCCCCGCTGCTTCGCCTGCGCCAGCAGGCGCTTTGCGACGTCGATCATGTCGGGCTCGTGCAGCGACTTGCCCACCGGCAGGCCCGTCGCAGCGAGGAAGGTGTTCGCGATGCCGCCGCCGACCACGAGCCGGTCCACCTTCGCGATCAGGCTCTCGAGCACCTCGAGCTTGGTCGAGACCTTCGAGCCGCCGACCACCGCGACCAGCGGCCGGCGCGGGTTCCCGAGCGCGCGCTCGAGCGCGTCGAGCTCGGCGACGAGCAGCGGTCCGGCGCTGGCGACGGGTGCCGCGAGCGCGACGCCGTGCGTGCTGGCCTCGGCGCGGTGCGCCGTGCCGAAAGCGTCCATCACGAAGATGTCGCAGAGCGAGGCCATGCGCGCGGCGAGCGACGGGTCATCCTTCTTCTCGCCCTTGAGGAAGCGCACGTTCTCGAGCAGCACGACCTCGCCGGGCGCGGCCGTCGCATCCTCGAGCTCGCCCTCGTGCAGGCGCACCGGCATGCCGAGGATTCCCTCCAGCGACTTCGCGACGGGCGCGAGTGACAGCGCCGGGTCGCGCTCGCCCTCCTTCGGGCGCCCGAGGTGCGACATCACGATGACGCGCGCGCCGGCTTCCGCGGCGGCGCGGATGGTCGGTGCGGCGGCCCGCAGGCGCGCGTCGCTCGTCACCCGTCCGTCGGCGACCGGCACGTTGAGGTCCTCGCGGATCAGCACCCGCTTGCCCGCGAGCGCGAGGTCC
Source organism: Steroidobacteraceae bacterium (assembly GCA_035281265.1). GTDB lineage: Bacteria > Pseudomonadota > Gammaproteobacteria > Steroidobacterales > Steroidobacteraceae > SCUD01. The sequence continues at coordinate 13,008 of DATEEF010000204.1, read as the reverse complement.
GCCATGCGGATCGCCTTCACCGGGCCCGCCTCAGCCCGCTTTCGCCCAGGCCAGCGTCGTGTCGAGCATGCGGTTCGAGAAACCCCACTCGTTGTCGTACCACGCGCAGACTTTCACGAGCGTGCCGTCGATGACCTTCGTGAGCTGGGCGTCGACCGTGCCGGAGGCCGCGTTATGGTTGAAGTCCACGGACACGAGAGGCTCCTCGGTGTATTCGAGGATGCCCTTCAGCGCGCCTGCGGATGACTTCTTCAGGATGTCGTTGACCTCCGCGGCCGCGGTCGCCCGCTTCGCGATGAACGTCAGGTCCACGAACGAGACGTTGATCGTCGGCACGCGCACCGAGAACCCGTCCAGCTTGCCCTTGAGCTCGGGCAGCACGAGCCCGACGGCCGCCGCGGCGCCCGTCTTGGTCGGGATCATGGACATCGTGGCCGAGCGCGCGCGGCGCAGGTCCGAATGGTAGACGTCGGTCAGCACCTGGTCGTTGGTGTACGCGTGCACGGTCGTCATGATGCCGGACACGACGCCGAGGCCTTCGTGCAGCGCCTTCACGAGCGGTGCGAGGCAGTTCGTCGTGCACGACGCGTTCGAGATGACGGTCATGTCCTTGCGCAGCGTCGAGTCGTTGACGCCGTAGACGATGGTTGCGTCCACGCCGTCGGCCGGCGCGGAGACGACGACCTTCTTCGCGCCGCCGGCGATGTGCTTGCCGGCCTTCTCCTTGTTGGCGAAGAGGCCCGTGCATTCCAGCACGAATTCGGCGCCCAGCTCGCCCCAGGGCAGCTTCGCCGGGTCGCGCTCGGCGAGGACCCGGATGCGGTCGCCGTCCACGACCATGTGGCTGCCGTCCACGGCGACCTTGCCGGGGAACGGTCCGTGCGCGGTGTCGTGGCGCGTCAGGTGCGCATTCGTGTTCGCGTCGCCGAGGTCGTTGATCGCGACGATGCTGATCTCGCCCTTGCGCTTGCCCTCGTACAGCGCGCGCAGGATGTTGCGCCCGATGCGGCCGTACCCGTTGATGCCTACCTTGATCGCCATGGTGCCTACTCTCCGTTTAACGTTGACTCCGCCGCCTCCACGACGGCGGCGGGCGTGAATCCGAAATGCCTGAACAGGTCCTTGCCCGGCGCCGACGCGCCGAAGCTGCGCATGCCGACGACGCGGCCGCGCGGACCGACGTAGCGCCACCAGCCCTCCGCGACGCCAGCCTCGATCGCGACGCGGGCGGTCACCGCGGGCGGCAGGACTTCATTGCGCCAGGCGGCGTCCTGCGCGTCGAAGACGCTCGCGCAGGGCATCGACACGACGCGCGTCTTGCGGCCGCGCGCGGCGAGCTCCCTCGCGGCCTCGACCGCGAGCGCGACTTCCGAGCCGGTGGCGATCAGGATGCAGTCGGGCTCCCCGCCCGCGTCGAGCAGCACGTAGCCGCCGCGGCGGATGGCCGCGAGCTGCGCGGCATTGCGCGGCTGCTGGGGCAACGACTGGCGCGTGAGCGCGAGCACGGTCGGCGCCGAGCGGCGGTGGATCGCCGCGCCCCAGGCGATCCAGGTCTCCGCCGTGTCACAGGGCCGCCAGACCTCCATGCGGGGAATCATGCGCAGCGATGCGAGGTGCTCGACCGGCTGGTGCGTCGGCCCGTCCTCGCCGAGCCCGATGGAATCGTGGGTCAGCACGAAGATGCTGCCCGCCTCGATGATGGACGCCATGCGCAAGGAGCTCCGCGCATAGTCGGAGAACACCAGGAAGGTGCCGCCGAACGGCACGTAGCCGCGATGCAGCGCGACGCCGTTCATGATCGCGCCCATGCCGAACTCGCGCACGCCGTAGTGCAGGTAATCGCCGGCCGGTTGCCGTGCCGAGAACGGCTCGGTGCCCTTGATGCGCGTGTTGTTGGAGCCGGTCAGGTCGGCGGAGCCGCCGAGAAGCTCCGGCAGCTTCGGACCGAGCCCGTTGATGACCGCCTGCGAGCTCTGGCGGGTCGCGACGGCCTGGCCCGCCGCCTGCGCGGCGGCCGCGCCTTCGCGGATCCAGTCGTCGAACGACGCGGGCAGACCCGCATCCATGCGGCGGCGGAATTCCGCGGCCAGCCCGGGATGCTCCGCCTCGTACGCCTTGAAGCGGCGCCGCCAGCGGCCCTCCGCGCGCTTGCCCGCCGCGTGCGCATCCCATGCGCCGCGGATCTCCTCGGGCACGACGAAGGCCTCGTGCGGCCAGCCCAGCGTCTTGCGCGCGAGCGCGACTTCGTCCGCTCCGAGCGCCGCGCCGTGGCATTCCTCCTTGCCCTGCTTGTTCGGCGCGCCGTAGCCGATGATGGTCTTGCAGCAGATCAGGGTGGGCTTGTCCTTCTCGCGCCGTGCCCGGCGGATCGCGCGCGCGACCGCGTCCGGGTCGTGGCCGTCGACGGCGCGGATCACCTGCCAGCCATAGGCCTCGAAACGCTTCGGCGTGTCGTCCGTGAACCAGCCCTGCACCTCGCCGTCGATCGAGATGCCGTTGTCGTCGTAGAAGCAGACCAGCTTGCCGAGTCCCCAGGTCCCGGCGAGGGAGCAGGCCTCGTGCGAGATGCCTTCCATCAGGCAGCCGTCGCCGAGGAAGACCCAGGTGAAATGGTCGACGATCTCGTGGCCCGGACGGTTGAAGTGCGCGGCGAGCTTCTTCTCCGCGAGCGCCATGCCGACGGCATTCGCGAGTCCCTGGCCCAGCGGCCCGGTCGTGGTCTCGATGCCGATCTCGATCTCGCGCTCGGGGTGACCCGCCGTGCGCGAACCGAGCTGCCGGAAATTCCGCAGCTCGTCAAGCCCGAGCGGGTAGCCGGTGAGGTGCAGGACGGAATACAGGAGCATCGAGCCGTGTCCGTTCGAGAGCACGAACCGGTCGCGGTCGGCCCAGGCGGGATTACCGGGATTGTGCTTCAGGAAATCGCGCCAGAGCACCTCGGCGATGTCCGCCATGCCCATCGGCATGCCCGGATGGCCGGAGTTGGCGCGCTGCACGGCGTCCATGCTGAGGGCACGGACGGCATTGGCAAGTTCGCGGCGACTCGGCATCGGGGCACTCCGGCGGGAAACGCGCATTGTCGCCCATGGCGTATAATTTTTCGAATGTCAGGCGATTACCTGTTCACCTCGGAGTCCGTTTCCGAGGGTCATCCGGACAAGGTTGCGGACCAGATCTCCGACGCGGTGCTGGACGCGATCCTTGCGCGCGACCCGAAGGCGCGCGTCGCCTGCGAGACGCTCGTCAAGACCGGCGTCGCGGTGGTCGCGGGCGAGGTCACGACGACCGCCTGGGTGGACCTCGAGTCCCTGGTGCGCGGCGTCATCTGCGACATCGGGTACACCTCCTCCGAAGTCGGCTTCGACGGCCGGACCTGCGGCGTCGTCAACATCATCGGCAAGCAGTCGCCCGACATCGCCCAGGGCGTGGACCGCGGCAAGCCGGAGAACCAGGGCGCCGGCGACCAGGGCCTCATGTTCGGCTATGCGAGCGACGAGACGTCCGCCCTCATGCCCGCCCCGATCCACTACGCGCACAAGCTCGTCGAGCGCCAGGCGCGTGTGCGCAAGGGACGGCAGTCGAAGCTGCCGTGGCTGCGGCCCGACGCGAAAAGTCAGCTCACGTTCGCGTACCGCGACCATCGGCCGGTCGGCATCGAAGCCGTCGTGCTTTCGACGCAGCACGCGCCCGACGTCAGCCAGAAGGCGCTGCGCGAGGCGGTGATGGAGGAGATCATCAAGCCCGTGCTTCCCGCGCGCTGGCTCAGCCGCCGCACGAAGTACCACATCAATCCGACCGGGCGCTTCGTCACCGGCGGCCCGGTCGGCGACTGCGGCCTGACCGGGCGCAAGATCATCGTCGACAGCTATGGCGGCATGGCCCGTCACGGCGGCGGCGCGTTCTCCGGCAAGGACCCGTCCAAGGTCGACCGCTCGGCCGCCTATGCCGCGCGATATGTGGCCAAGAACATCGTCGCGGCGGGCCTCGCCAGCCGCTGCGAAATACAGGTGTCCTATGCCATCGGCGTGGCGCACCCGACCTCGGTCAGCGTGAACAGCTTCGGGACGGGGCGCATACCGGACGTGCGTCTCGAAAAGCTCGTAGCGGCGCACTTCGACCTGCGCCCCTTTGGCATCATCCGCATGCTCGACCTGATCCACCCCATGTACCGCGAGACGGCGTCCTACGGGCATTTCGGGCGCGCACCGGTCGAGATGGACTACGATTGGCAGGATGACGCCCGCGGCGGAGGCAGCCGCCAGGACCGGTTCACCGCTTTCAGCTGGGAGCGGACCGACCGGGCCGAGGCTCTGAGGAAGGCCGCGGGAATTTAGGAGGGGACGGTCCGCCTTTTCCGCTTCGCGGAAAAGGGGACAGTCCCCGCGTTCTCCGAGGAGCGTTGCAACGGGCGCCCGCCCGCCAGGCTCGAGGAACGCTGAAGGCAACGGCGCTCTCGCTCGCAAAGGAGAGAAACGACCATGAATGCCGTGATCAACAGGGAATTCAAGGACTACCGCGTGGCCGACATCGGCCAGGCCGATTTCGGCCGCCGCGAGATCGCGATCGCCGAGACCGAGATGCCGGGCCTGATGGCGGTGCGCGCCGAGTTCGCCAAGGCGAGGCCGCTCGCGGGCGCCCGCATCGCGGGATCGCTGCACATGACGATCCAGACGGCGGTGCTCATCGAGACGCTCGCCGCGCTGGGCGCCGAGGTGCGCTGGGCGTCCTGCAACATCTTTTCCACGCAGGACCACGCCGCCGCCGCCATAGCCGCGGCCGGCATCCCGGTGTTCGCGCACAAGGGCGAGACGCTCGACGAGTACTGGGAATTCGCGCACCGCATCTTCGACTGGCCCGGCGGCAAGCACGCCAACATGATCCTCGACGACGGCGGCGACGCGACGCTGCTGCTGATCCTCGGCGCGCAGGCCGAGAAGGACGCGTCGGTGATCGCGAAGCCCGCCAACGAGGAGGAAGTCGCGCTCTACGCGTCGATCCGCCGCCGGCTCGACTCCCAGCCCGGCTGGTACACGGCGCGCCTCGCGGAGATCCGCGGCGTCACCGAGGAGACGACGACGGGCGTCAAGCGGCTCTACCGCATGGCGGCCGAGGGTCGCCTGCCGTTCGCGGCGATCAACGTCAACGACTCGGTCACGAAGTCCAAGTTCGACAACCTCTACGGCTGCCGCGAGTCCCTGGTGGACGGCATCAAGCGCGCCACCGACGTCATGATCGCCGGCAAGGTCGCGGTCATCGCGGGCTACGGCGACGTCGGCAAGGGCTGCGCACAATCGCTGCGCGGCCTGGGCGCATCCGTCTGGGTCACGGAGATCGACCCGATCTGCGCGCTGCAGGCCGCCATGGAAGGATACCGCGTCGTCACGATGGACGAGGCTTGCGACAAGGCCGACATCTTCGTGTCGGCGACCGGAAACGTGAACGTGATCAGCCATGACCACATGCGCCGGATGAAGCACCAGGCGATCGTCTGCAACATCGGCCACTTCGACAGCGAGATCGACATCGCCTCGCTGCGCCAGTACCGCTGGGAGAACATCAAGCCGCAGGTGGACCACGTGATCTTCCCCGACGGCAAGCGGATCATCGTCCTCGCCGAGGGCCGGCTCGTGAACCTCGGCTGCGCGACGGGGCACCCGTCGTTCGTCATGTCGAACTCGTTCACGAACCAGGTGCTGGCCCAGATCGAGCTGTTCGCGCACGGCAACCAGTACGAGCACCGCGTTTACGTGCTGCCGAAGGCGCTCGACGAGAAGGTCGCGCGGCTGCACCTCGACCGCATCGGCGCGAAGCTCACGACGATGACGGCCGAGCAGGAGCGCTACCTCGGCATACCGGCGTCCGGGCCGTTCAAGCCCGAGCACTACCGCTATTGACCGCGGCGCGGTGAAGGTACTGCAGTTCACGGACCCGCATCTCGCCGGATCGCCGGAGATGCGGGTCCGCGACGTCGAAACGGCAGCGACTCTCGCCCGCTGCATCGAACATGCGCGGCGCCGCCACCCGCGGCGCGACGCCGTCCTGCTGACCGGCGACCTCGCGCATGACGATTCGGCGGGCTACGTGCTGCTGAAAAACCACTTCGCGGACGCCGGCGCGCCGGTGCACTGCCTTCCGGGCAACCACGACGACCCCGCGGCCGTGCGGGCCGGGCTCGACGGCGCGCCGTTCGTGCACGACCTGGCTCGTCGCTACGGGGACTGGGTGATCGTCATGCTCGACAGCACGATCGCCGGCGAGCACGGCGGGCGCCTCGACGCCTCGGAGCTCGCCCGCCTGGACGAGGCGCTCTCGACGCAGCCCGGCGCGCACGCGCTCGTCTGCCTGCACCACCATCCCGTCCCGCACGGCAGCGCCTGGCTCGACGAGCTGATGCTCGCCAATGCCGGCGAGTTCTTCGACCTGCTCGCGCGGCACGCCGGCGTGCGCGGCATCTGCTGGGGGCACACGCACCAGCCGTTCGAGGGCATGCACGGGCGCATCCGCCTGATGGGCACGCCGTCCACCTGCATGCAGTTCGCCCAGAATACAGACGAGTTCGAGATCGACGCACGACCGCCCGCCTATCGCTGGATCGAGCTCGAGCCGGGTGGCGGGATCGAGACCGGCATCGAATGGGTGGACGAATATGCGTGAGTTGCGCGGCTGGCTGCTCGCGTCGGCCGCCGCCGCCTGCATGGCGGTGGCGCCGGCCCGCGCGGAGCCCGCGCTCTGGAAGGTGACGGGCGGCGACAACACGGTGTGGCTCTTCGGGTCCGTCCACCTGCTGCCGGAAGGCGGATTCGCGATCGGGAATGCGCTCGGGAAAGCCATCGACGGCGCGGAGCGCGTCTGCCTCGAGATCGACCCGAGCGGGCAGGACGAGGCCGCGACCACCTCGGTCACGCTCGCGCGCGCGGTCGACCCTGAGGGCCGTGACCTCTTCGAGCTGCTCGGCGCCGACGCGGACAAAGTGCGCGAGGCCGCCGGGAAAGCGGGCGTGCCGCTCGATGCGCTCGCGATGTTCGAGCCCTGGTTCGCCGGGCTCACGGTCTCGCTGATGGCGATCCAGGCGCACGGCTACGACGTCCAGCACGGCGTCGAGCAGATCATCCAGGCCGAAGCGAGCAAGGCCGGCAAGCCGTCCTGCGGGCTCGAGACGCTCGACGGGCAGCTCGGCATGCTCGATTCGCTGCCCGGCAAGCTGCAGAACGAGATCCTCCTGCAGGCGCTCGAGGAAGCCGACGACATCGAGGCGCTGATCGGCCCGATGCTCGACGCCTGGCGCCGTGGCGACGAGGCGGGCCTGGAAAAAAGCCTCGAGGAGGACTTCGAGGGCTATCCGGAGCTGGCCGAGGCGCTGATCTACCGCCGCAACGCACGCTGGGCGGAACAGGTGTCGGACATGCTCGCGGGCGACGACGACGTCCTCGTGGTCGTCGGCGCCATGCACCTCGTCGGCGAGCGCGGCCTGCCCGCCCTCCTCGAGAAGCGCGGCTACGAGGTCGAGCGGCGTTGACCGCGACGATGTCCAGATTCGAGGAAGCGAGCCGCTACATCGCCGGCGGCGTGAACTCGCCGGTCCGCGCATTCCGCGGCGTCGGCGGCGAGCCGCCCTTCATCCGCCGCGCGCGCGGCGCGCACGTCGAGACCGAGGACGGGCGGCGGCTGATCGACTACGTGGGCTCCTGGGGCCCGATGATCCTCGGCCACGCGGACCCGGACGTCATCGCGGCCGTGACGCGGCGGGCGGCCGACGGCCTCTCCTTCGGCGCGCCCACCGTGATCGAGACCGAGCTCGCCCGGCGTATCACCGAGCTCGTGCCCTCGATCGAGCGGCCGCGCATGGTGAGCTCCGGCACCGAGGCGACGATGAGCGCGATCCGCCTCGCGCGCGGGTTCACGGGCCGCGACCGGTTCGTCAAGTTCGAGGGCTGCTACCACGGTCACGCGGACGGGCTGCTGGTGAAAGCGGGCTCCGGCGCGCTGACGCTCGGTGTGCCGGACTCGGCGGGCGTGCCGGCGGCGATCGCCGCCGCGACGATCACGCTGCCGTACAACGACGCGGCCGCCGTAGTGCGCTGCTTCGCCGAGACGGGCCGCGAGATCGCCTGCGTCATCGTGGAGCCGGTCGCGGGCAACATGGGCTGCGTCCCTCCGGCGCCGGGATTCCTCGAGACGCTGCGCGCGGAATGCACGCGCCACGGCGCGCTGCTGATTTTCGACGAGGTGATGACCGGCTTTCGCGTCGCGCTCGGTGGCGCGCAGGCGCTCTACGGCATTGCGCCCGACCTGACGACGCTCGGGAAGATCGTGGGCGGCGGCATGCCCGTCGGCGCCTTCGGCGGCAGGCGGGACGTCATGGAGCGCCTCGCCCCGCTCGGGCCCGTGTACCAGGCGGGCACCCTCTCCGGCAACCCGGTCGCCATGGCGGCCGGACTCGCGACGCTCGCCGGCATTTCCCGATCCGGCTTCCACGCGCGGCTCGCGGAGGTGACCGACCGGCTCGTCGACGGACTCACGGCCGCTGCGCGCGACGCCGGCATTCCGGTCGCGGCCAACCGCGTGTGCGGGATGTTCAGCCTCTTCTTCACGGCGCACGGCCCGGTCACCGATTTCCGCAGCGTGATGGCGACCGATGCCGCGCGCTTCCGGCGCTTCTTCCACGGCATGCTCGAGGCGGGCGTGTACCTCGCGCCCTCGCCGTACGAGGCGGGCTTCGTCAGCGCCGCGCACGGCGCGGCCGAGATCGACGCCACGATCGCGGCGGCGCGCCGCGTCTTTGCCGGCATCGCGCGCGAGCGCTGATGCGGGCGGCGTTCGGCTTCGTCGGCGTCATTTTCGGCACGCTGCTGCTCGCGGCGCTGCTGGGCTGGCCGGCCTGGAACCTCGTGCATGCGCTCGAGCCCGACTGGCCGTTCCACCGCGTCGTGAGCCGGCTCTGGCAGCTCGTGCTGCTCGCCGCCCTCCTCGTCGCGATGCGGGCGCTGCGCCTGCGCGGACGGGCGGACTGGGGCTACGGCCTGCCGCGGCCCGCATTCCTGCGCCAGTTCGGGGCGGGCCTCGCGATCGGCCTGGCGACGATGCTGCCGATGTCGATCGCGATGCACGCACTCGGCCTGCACGTGCTGCGCCCGGAGTTCGACGCCGCCCTGCTCGCCGTGGCGGTGCTCGAGGGCGCGGCGATCGGGCTCGCGGTCGCCGTGGTCGAGGAAACCTTCTTCCGCGGCCTGATGTACCGCGCGATCGAGCGCGAGTCCGGCTTCGCGGCCGCCGCCTGGTGCACGGCGCTCATCTACGCCTCGATCCATTTCTTCGCGCGCGTGAAGATCCCGGCGGAGGAAGTCGCCTGGGACAGCGGCTTCCGGCTGCTCGCCGGCGCGCTCACCCACTTCACCCACCCGCTCACGATCATCGACTCGTTCGTGACGCTGACGCTCGTGGGGCTCCTGCTCGCGATGGTGCGCCGCCGAACCGGGGCGATCGCCGCCTGCATCGGCCTGCACATGGGCTGGGTCTGCGTGATCAAGGCGTCGCTCACCATCGGCATCGAGGCGGAGCCGTCCCCGATCCCGCAGCTCGTGAGCCGGTTCGACGGCTACACCGGCTGGCTCGTCGCGGGCTGGGCCGCGGTGCTGATCGCCGTCGCCTGCTGGCGGGGCTGGCTGCGCGGTACACCCGCGCCGGCGCCCTAGGCGCGGCCGCGCGTGACGGCGGGCTCGAGCACCTGGAGGCGCTCGAGCGGGTCGGCGAGCTCGAGCAGCGACTGGCGGTCCGCGAGCGACAGCGGCAGGAGCTCCGCCAGCCGGTTTGCGACCCAGGCGGCGTCGTCGCGCATCTCGACGTGCCTGTACGCGTCGCCGGCCTCCGGCAGTACGCGGGCGACGACATCCTTCAGCCAGTCGAGGTCGATCGGGACCGGCACCACGGGATCCGCCGCGATGTCGAGGATGCGGCCGCGGTTCAGCCCGTCCGCTTCGCGCCAGGCCTCGACGACCCGCACGCGCTCGCGGCCGAGGCAGCTGATCCCGAGCAAGCCGCCCTCCAGCCGGTCGAAGTCGACGATGCGGGCCTCGGTGCCTGTCGCTGCGAACGAGGTCGCGGACGAAACTTCCTCGCCCTCGCCCAGCAGCACCACCACGAATCCCGACTGCTCGCGCATGCAGCGGCTCACCATGTCGAGATAGCGCGGCTCGAAGATCCGCAGCGGCAGCGGGCCGCCCGGAAACAGCACCGTGTTGAGCGGGAAGAGCGGCAGCTCGCGGACTTCGGCGTTCACGCCGCCCGCGCCCTCAGCGCGGCCAGCAGTCGCTCGTGCAGGCCGCCGAATCCGCCGTTGCTCATGACGAGCACGCGATCTCCCGCGCGCAGCTCGCCAGCCAGCGCGTCGACGAGCGCCGGCACCTCGCCGAGGACCCGCGCCTTCCCGCCGAGTGCCGCGGCGACGTCGTCGAGGTTCCAGTCGAGGCCGGTGGGCTGGTAGAGCCAGATGCTGTCGGCGCCCGCCAGCGACTCCGCGAGCTCCTCGCGGTGCACGCCGAGCCGCATCGTGTTCGAGCGCGGCTCGAGCACCGCGACGATGCGCCCATCGCCGCCCTGGCGCCGCACGCCGTCGATCGTGATCGCGATGGCGGTCGGGTGGTGCGCGAAGTCGTCGTAGACGCGGATGCCGCCGGCCTCGCCGCGCAGCTCGAGCCTGCGCTTCACGCCCGCGAACCGCGCCAGCCCCGCCGCCGCCTGCGCCGGCAGCACCCCCATGCCCGCCGCGCAGGCGAGCGCCGCGAGCCCGTTCTCGACATTGTGCAGGCCGATCTGCGGCCAGCGCACGATGGCCACGGGCGCGTCGCGGTGCAGCACCTCGAACGCGCTGCCATCGGGCGATAGCAGGCGCGCGCGCCACTCCGCCTGCGCCTCGCGTGCGAACTCGGTGAGCGGGGTCCAGGCACCCATCGCCAGCGTGGCCTTGAGCGCCGGATCCGACGCGTTCCACGTGATCCGGCCCGAGGCCGGCACGGTGCGGACGAGGTGGTGGAACTGGCGCTGGATCGAGGCGAGGTCGGGGTAGATGTCCGCGTGGTCGTATTCGAGATTCGTGAGCAGCAGCTGCCGCGGCCGGTAGTGCACGAACTTCGCGCGCTTGTCGAAGAATGCCGTGTCGTACTCGTCGGCCTCGATCACGAATGGCGCGCCGCTGCCCGCGCGCGCGGAGGCGCCGAAGTTCGCGGGAATCCCGCCGATCAGGAAGCCCGGATCGCGGCCGGCGTCCTGCAGGATCCAGGCCAGCATCGAGGAGGTCGTCGTCTTCCCGTGCGTGCCGGCGACCGCGGCGACCTCGCGCCCGCGCAGCACGTTCTCCGCGAGCCACTGCGGGCCGGACACGTAGGGCAGCCCGCTGTCGAGCAGCCGCTCGATCACCGGCTTGCCGCGCGTCATGACGTTCCCCACGACGACGACGTCCGGCGCGAGATCGAGCTGCCCGGGATCGTAGCCCTCGATGAGCGTGATGCCCTGCGCCTCGAGCTGCGTGCTCATGGGCGGGTATACGTTCGTGTCGGAGCCGGTCACCCGGTGACCCGCGGCCCGGGCGAGCGCCGCGATGCCGCCCATGAAGGTGCCGCAGATGCCGAGGATGTGCAGGTGCATCAGGCGACGGGACCGAACAGGCTGCGCGAGATGGCGACGCTCGCGACCAGCCAGGCCACGGCGATCGCAAAGCCCGTGACGAGGCCCGTGTCGAGCGCGCTGCGCAGGATGTGCCCGAGGATCAGCAGGTACCAGATCATGAGTGCCGTGAAGCTGGCGGTCACGAGCAGCGAGAGCGCCTCGCTCGAGCGCGCGGGCCCCCTGAGCAGCAACAGCACGACGATGAGGGGCGCGAGGATGACGTAGGTTCCGAGCGCGGCGTTGACCGTCTGCGGGAACCGGTGGCTGCGGCGCGTGACGGAGAGCAGCAGCCAGAAGGACGGCAGCGTCAGGCCGAGGTCGACCGCCGTCCGCGGCAGGATCGGCTGCACGCCGCCGATGCGGGCGATGACGAAGTCGGCGATGGCATAGGCGAGCACGAAGACCGCCACCGAGGGCCAGGACGACGGCAGCCCGCTCGGGTCGCCGCGGAGCAGCGCGATGTCGGCCAGCGATCTCAACAATCCGGTCATGCTGCCTTGGGACCCCGTAGCGGCTTGCGCATAATAAGGTGGCGATGAGCTCCCGCGAAACACCCATCCGCGACCCGGCGGCGCTCGCGGCCCGCGTCGGATCCTGGCCCGCCGGCGCCTTCGCGCTCGACACCGAGTTCGTGCGCGAGCGTACCTACTACCCGAAGCTGTGCCTCGTTCAGGTCGCGTTCGGCGGCGACATCGTGCTGGTGGACGCGCTCGCAATCCCGGACGGCGGCGCGCTCGCGAAGCTCCTCGTCGACCCGTCCCGTCCGAAGCTGCTGCACGCGGCACGGCAGGATATCGAGGCGCTGCTGCCGCTCGCGCAGCAGCCGCTGGCGCCGGTGTTCGACACGCAGCAGGCGGCGGCATTGCTCGGGTTTCCCGCCCAGGTCGGCTATGCGGATCTCGTGCGCGAGGTGCTCGGCATCGAGCTTGCCAAGGGCCACGCGCGTACCGACTGGACGCGCCGTCCGCTGTCGCCGGAGCAGCTCGCCTACGCCGCGGACGACGTCCGCCACCTGCCGGCACTCGCCGACGCGCTCGATGCGCGCCTCGTCGCCGCCGGACGGCGCGCCTGGCTCGACGAGGAATCCGCGGCGCTGCGCGACCCGGCGCTCTATCGCGTCGACCCGGCCGAGGCCTGGCGCCGCCTCAAGGGCGGCGAGCGGCTCGACGCGGAAGCCTTCGCGGCGGCCCGCGCGCTCGCCGAGTGGCGCGAGCGGCGCGCCATGGCGCGGGACCTTCCGCGCGGCTGGGTCCTTCCCGATGCGGCGATTTACGAGCTCGCGGTGGCGAGGCCGCGGACGCGCGATGCGCTCGCGCGCATTGCTGCCGTGCCGGCCGGCACCGCCGC
>DATEEF010000203.1:0-3421 GCA_035281265.1 Steroidobacteraceae bacterium | reverse complement strand
CGATCGCGAGCGCGGCGCGCTTGCGCTCGTCGAGCGCGATGCGCACGCGGCCCGAGGCCGGCATCAGGCCCAGCGACACCGGAGCGGCCTCGCCGGGCAGCGCCCACAGCTCGCGCGCGCGATCCGACGGGTAGCTCACTTCGCCCACCGCCTCGACCTCGAGGTAATCCCCGTCGGCAGCGAGCGCGACTCGCCACAGCGGCGCGCCGCCTTCCGTCGCGACGACGGCCATTGCCTGCGGCTCGCGCGGGCGCAGTTCCTGCCAGACGATCCAGCCGAATCCGAGCACCGCGACGGCCGCGAGCGCCGCGGCAATCGCACGCCATCCGCCACTGCGCGAGCCGCCCGCGGTCCGGCGTGCGATCGCCTCCCACACCGCGGGTGACGGCGCGACCGGCACGAGCCGCAGCGCCAGCAGCACGAAGCGGTCTTCCCAGGCGCGCACCCGCCGCGCGATGAACGGATCGCGCGCGATCCGGCGCTCGAAGCTCCTGCGCGCGCGGCCGACGAGCGTGCCGATCACGAACTCGGCCGCCAGCAGGTCCACGTTCTCCGGGATGTCGCGCTTCATGATTCGAGGCACTTCTTCAGAGCCGCGAGCCCGCGGCGTATCCAGCTCTTCACGGAGCCGAGCGGCTCGCCGATCTCGCCCGCGACCTCGGCGTGCGACAGGCCGCCCTGGTAGGCGAGCACGATGCAGTCGCGCTGCCGCGGCTGGAGCGCGCCGAGACAGTGCGCGAGCAGGCGCGTCGCCTGCTCGCCGAAGCCGAGGCTCGAAGCCTCGAACGCCTCGTCCTCGACCGGGATGTCATCGAGGCCGTCGACCGTGCCGACCGGCTGGCGTCCCTCGCGGCGCTTGAGGTCGATCGCGCGGTAGCGCGCGATCGCGACGAGCCAGCCCCAGGCGCTGCCGCGGCCGGCGTCGTACTGGCCCGCACGCTTCCACACCTGCACGAACACGTCCTGGAGCGCGTCCTCGGCGAGCGGCCGGTGGCGCAGGATCCCGACCAGGCAGGCGAGCAGCTGCGGCGCCGTTTGCGCGTACAGGCGCTGGAAGGCGTCGCGATCCTGGCGCGCGCAAGCGGCCAGGAGCCCGGCGACCTCGCCGTCGGTGCTGCGACCGGTTTCCGTACCCATCTGATCGAGTATACGCAGGCACTCCCTGCCCGGATGCAGCCCGCCCGCTTCCGGTGCATCCGGTTCGCCGTTTCCCGCGTATCTACAGCGCACCACGACACAACGCGCTCCAGCGGAGCCGGGAGACTGACATGAGAAAGCCCATTCGGATCGTCGCCGCGGCCGTCGCCGCGGTCCTCGCAGCCGGCGCAAGCCAGGCCTCCAGTCACCGCGAGGCGCCGAACATCACGCGCCTGCCGGCGGTGGATGCCACGGACTTCTACCTCTTCAACAGCTACGAGCCCGGCCGGGAGAACTACGTCACCGTGCTGGCAAACTACGTGCCGCTGCAGGATCCTTACGGCGGCCCCAACTACTTCGCGCTCGACCAGGGCGCTCAGTACGAGATTCATTTCGACAGCGACGGCGACGCACGCGAGGACCTGAGCTTCCAGTTCCGCTTCCGCAACCGCCTGGGCAACGAAGGCGAGGGCCTCGCCCTCGACATCGGCGGCGAGACCGTCGCCGTTCCGTTGAAGAACATCGGGCCCGTGTCGAAAGCCGACCCGTCGCTGCTGAATTTCCGCGAGTCGTACACGATCCGCGTCGTGCGCGGCGACCGCCGCAGCACCACGCACGCCTACGACGTGACGCGCGCCAGCGACGGATCCCGCGTGTTCGCGAAGCCCTACGATTTTGTCGGCACCAAGACCTTCGGCAGCGTCGAGGAGTACGAGGGCTACGCGCGCAAGTTCATCTACGACATCGAGATCCCGGGCTGCAGCCAGCGCGGCCGCGTCTTCGTCGGCCAGCGCGACGAGCCTTTCGCGGTGAACCTGGGCAAAGTGTTCGACCTCGTGAACCTCGTCCCGGTCGACGGCAGCGAGTTTCCCGGCGGCATCCAGCAGGACGCCGCGAACGACATCATCGCCGACAAGAACATCACGACGATCGCGCTCGAGCTGCCCAGGCGCTGCGTCAGCCGGCCCGGCAACGGCGTGATCGGCGCTTGGACGTCGGCCTCGATACGCGAGACGCGAACCGCGAGTGCGACAGTCGCCGGCGGCAAGCCGGAGACCGGATCCGGACCCTGGGTGCAGGTGTCGCGGCTGTCGAATCCCCTCGTCAACGAGGTCGTCATCGGACTGCCCGATAAGGACAGGTTCAACGCCAGCGAGCCCAAGGACGACGGGCAGTTCGCGACCTACGTGACCAACCCGACGCTGCCGGCGCTGCTCGACGTGCTGTTCCGCGACGCGGTCAACGCGACGCTCGGGACCAGCATCCCGAACCTCGCGCCGTCCAACCTGCCGCGGCTCGACCTCGTCACGGCTTTCCTGACCGGCTTCGCGGGCGTCAACCAGCAGGCGACGGTCACGCCGTCGGAGATGATTCGGCTCAACACGGCGATCCCGGCGACGCCGGCTGCGCAGCAGAGCGCCTTCGGCGTGGCGGGCGGCGACCTGGCCGGGTTCCCGAACGGCCGCCGTCCCGGCGACGACGTCGTGGATATCGAGCTGCGCGTCGCGATGGGACGGCTCTGCCACCCGCTGACGATCGGTGGCAACAGTGTCGACCTCGGCCTGTGCGAGCCGGGCGACGCGCCCGTCGGCACGGCGCCGTTCACCGACGGCGCGCCGGTCAGCGCGGCGGACTTCGACACGGCGTTCCCGTACCTGCGCACGCCGTTCCCGGGATCGGGCGAGTGATGGCTGCCGCAGCACTTGCGAGCGCGCGGCGATTCCTGGCAGCCGCGGCCCTGGCCGCGGCTGCCAGCCTGCAGGCGCCGCCAGCGGCAGGCCACGAATCGCATCGGCACCGGTCGGCGGTGCCGGAACGCGCGGCGATCGCGGCGGCGGACGAGGCGCAGTCTCGCCACGAGTTCACCGAGGCGCGTGCCGGACTCGATCGCTTGCTGGCGGCCGATCCGCGCGATCTCGAGGCGCGCCTGATGAGTGCGAACCTCTTCCTGTTATCGGGCCAGTTCGAACGTGCGCGTGGCGAATGCCGCCTGGTCCTCGCGACCGGTGCGCTGCAGACAGGCACCATTTGCCTGGCCGCGTCGCTCACGGGCCCCGGCTCGGTCGGACGAGGGCGCCGCATGATCGCCGCGCTCGGCGATCAGACCGGGAGCGACCCGGAGTTGTCGCGCTGGCGCCTCCTCACCGAAGCCGACCTCGCGCTGCGCGCCGGCGACGGAAAAGCGGCGCTTGCCTTCCACGAGCGCGCATTCGCCCTGGACCCGGGTCACGAGGAGGCGCGCACGCGGCTCGCGGAAATCGTGCTCGAGCAAGGCGACGTGAGT
>DATEEF010000202.1:0-2986 GCA_035281265.1 Steroidobacteraceae bacterium | reverse complement strand
CGTAAGTGACGGACTTGGCAGTCTTTTTCGCTGCTTGTCAGAAGATCGTCGGGATCTTGCGACGGGCCCTGCGACGTGCTGCGTCACAAAGTGACGTGCCGCGTCACTCGATGCCCAGTTTCTTGATGCGGTAGCGCAGCGCGCGGAAGCTGATGCCGAGGGCTCGTGCCGCCGCCGTCTTGTTGTATCGCGCATCCTCGAGCGCCTTGCGGATCGAAACTCGCTCCATGTCTTCCAGCGTCTGCGGGAGCGTTCCCGGGCGGTGCGGGGGCACCGTCTCCTCGAAGCTGGGCGGACCGCGCAGCTCGATGTCCGCCGGTCGGATCGTCGCGCCGTCGCAGAGGGTGAGCGCCCGCTCGATCACGTTCTCCAGCTCGCGCACGTTGCCCGGATAGTCGTGGCTCGCGAGGAGCTGCATGGCATCCGGCGAAATCGCCGGCGGCGTCATCGCGAGCCGCGCCGCGAAGCGCTGGGTGACCGCCGCCGCGAGCTCGGGGATGTCCCCGAGGCGGTCGCGCAGGCTCGGCACGCGCATCTCGATCACGTTGATGCGGTAATAAAGGTCCTCGCGGAAGCGGCCGGCCGCCACCAGCTCGCCGAGGTCCCGGTGCGTCGCCGAGAGGATGCGCACGTCGACCGGCTGCTCGCGCTGGTCGCCGACAGGCCGCGCGGTCTTTTCCTGGATGAGGCGCAGCAGCTTCACCTGCATGACGAAGGGCAGGTCCGCCACCTCGTCGAGGAAGAGCGTGCCGCCCTCTGCGGCCTGCACGAGGCCGAGCTTGTCGGCGACCGCGCCGGTGAAGCTGCCGCGGCGATGGCCGAACAGCTCGCTCTCCATCAGCTCGGACGGGATCGCGCCGCAGCTGACCGGAACGAAGGGCGCGTCCTTGCGCGGACCGGACTCGTGGATCAGGCGCGCGACCAGCTCCTTGCCCGTGCCCGACTCGCCGGTGATGTGGACAGGCGCCTGGCTGCGTGCCACACGGCCGATCATCGCGCGCAACCGCTGCATCGGCTCGGAATCGCCGAGCAGGCGCCGGCCGCCGTCGGCACCCCGGCGGCTGTCGGAGAGCTTCAGCGCCTGGTTGACGAGCTTGCGCAGGTCGGCGATGTCGACGGGCTTGCGCACGAAGTCGAAGGCGCCGAGCTTCAGGGCGAGCACGGCGGACTCCACGTGCCCGTGCGCGGTGATGACGGCGACGGGCAGCTCCGGGACCTCGCTCTGGATCCATTCGATCAGCCCGGTGCCTTCGCCGTCCGGCAGACGCAGGTCGGTCAGGCACAGCGCGTAGTCGCGCGATCCCTGCAGCTCGCGCCGCGCCGAGGCGAGGTCGTGCACGGCGGTCGAGTCGACGCCCATGCGGGCGAGCGTCAGCGACAGCAGCTCGCAGATGTCGGGCTCATCGTCGACGATCAGTGCGCGCGGGTTCGCCACGGGTTCTCAGCCCTGTTCCCAGCGCTGCGGGTCGGCGAACACGATGCGAAAGACGCTGCCGCCGCCCGTGCGAGGCTCGAAGACGAGGAGGGCGCGGTTGCACTGGGCGAGCTCCCGCGCGATGAAAAGGCCGAGACCCGTGCCGCTCGCGCGCGAGGTGAAGAAGGGCTCGAAGATGCGGTCGCTGATCGTCGAGTCGATGCCCGGGCCGCGGTCGAGCACCTCGAGGAAAGGCCGCTGGCTGCCCGCGAGCCTCCCGATGCGCAGCTCCACCGTGTCCTCGGCCGCCTTGATCGAATAGCGGAAGGCGTTCTCGCACAGGTTCCACAGGATCTGGCGCAGGTGCGAGGGATCGATGCGCACCTCGAGCTCCGGGTCGGGCACCTCCGCGGTCAGCTGCCCCGGCTCGTGGCCGCCCGTGCTGACGAATTCCTGCACGAAGTCGGGTAGCCATTCGCCAAGCGGCAAGCGCTCGGGGCGGGTGCTCTCGCGCCGGGCGAGCTGCTGCACGTTGCCGATGATGGTGCTGACCCGCTCCGCATTGGCGCGGATGATGTCGCTCATGCGGCGGTTCGCGCTGGAGAGCGCCGCGTCCTCGCCGAGCAGCTGGGCGGCATGGCTGATGGCACCGACGGGATTGCGGATCTCGTGCGCGATGGAGGCCGACAGCCGGCCGAGTGCGGCGAGCCGGGTCTGGTGGATGCGGTCGTCGAGCGCGGTGAGGTCCTCGAGGAAGATGAGGACCGGCGCCGGTGCGGCCTTGCCGAGCGGCGCGAAGTGCGGCCGCACCTCGCGCAGCCCGTCCACCGCGAGCAGGTTGCCGCCGGACGAATCCGTTTCCGGCCCGGTCTGGCGCCACATCGTGAGCAGGTACAGGAGGCGCGGCGACACCTCGCCGAGCAGCGCGCCCGCCGTCGCATCGCCGCCGAGGATCTGGCGCGCGGAGTCGTTGATGAGGCGGATGCGATCCTGCTCGTCGACGACGACGAGGCTCTCGCGCAGCCGTTCGACGATGTACTGCGACAGTTCCGCGAGGTTCGCGAGGTCGAGGTCGCGCTGGCGCACGAGCGCCTCGCTCTCGCGCAGCCTTCCCGCGAGCGGCGCGCCCGCGAGCGCGGCGATGAGGATCACGCCACCGAGGAGCCCGGCCTGAGTCAGGTCCGAGGAGTCGGACACGCCCCGGAACCAGAGCAGGATCTGCTGCCCGAGCACGCAGAGCGCGGCGAATGCGGCGACCGTGGTCGCGATCCGCTTCGGCAGCAGCAGGCTCACGCCCGCGACCGGCATGATGAGCAGGAGCCCCGCGCCGCTCGCAGCGCCGCCGCTCGTCACGAGGAGCGCCGTCACCGCGGCGATGTCGAAGGCGACGTGGATGAAGGCCTGCGCCTCGAGGCTCGGCCAGCGGCGCTTGAGCAGCCCGATGCAGACGACGCCGGTCGCGAACCAGGCGACGAGCGCATAGAAATAATGTGGCGGGGAGGCCGCGCCCAGCGTCTGGGGCAGGCCCGCCAGGAGGGCGAGCGCGACGAGGACCGAGGGAATGGCGAGCCG
>DATEEF010000201.1:0-22091 GCA_035281265.1 Steroidobacteraceae bacterium | reverse complement strand
CGATCCGCCGCGTGCCTGGGGCGAGACGCCCGTGTCGGGGGCGCTCCGGGTCGAACTCTCCGACTTCGACGTCGAGGAGCGTCTCGGCTTCGAGCCGGACGGCGGCGACGCGCACCGGCTGCTGCTCGTGGAGAAGTCGGGCGCGAATACGGTTTTCGTCGCGCGGGCGCTCGCGGTCCGCGCCGGGCGGCCGGCCGCGGACATCGGCTTCGCGGGACAGAAGGACCGGCGGGCCGTGGCGCGCCAGTGGTTCTCGGTGCCGGCGACCCGTGATACCGCCTCGTTCGTCGGTTATTCGGGCGACGGCTTCAGGGTTCTGGCCGAGCACCCGCACTCGCGCAAGCTGCGGCGCGGCAGCCTCGCCGCCAACCGCTTCCACATACGCGTGCGCGGCCTCCAGGGCGACGCCCGCGCGATCGCCGCGCGCGTTGCGCATCTCGAGTCATCGGGCGTGCCGAACTACTACGGCGGCCAGCGCTTCGGCCGCGAGGGTGCGAATCTCGGACGCGTGCGGCAATGGCTGTCCAGCGGGAAGCTGCCGCGCAAACGCGAGCCGCGGGCTTATGTGCTGTCTTCCGCCCGCTCGCTGGCGTTCAACGCCGTTCTCTCGGCAAGAGTGGGCGGCCGCACGTGGAACCGGCTGCTCCCCGGCGAAGTCGTGAACCTGGCGGGCAGCCGCTCGGTCTTTTCCGCCGAGTTCCCCGACGAGGGCCTGCAGCGCCGTCTCGAGCAGGGTGACGTATCGCCGACCGGGCCGCTGTGCGGCGCGGGCGGGGTGCTTCCTGGCGGCGAGGCTGCGCGCGTCGAGAATGCGGCCCTCGCGGCGGTCGCGCCGATCCCGGCATTGCTCGCCACGATCGGAATGCGCGGCGACCGGCGCGCGCTCGTGCTGCGTCCCCGGGAGTTGCGCCACCGGCTCGACGGCGACACGCTCGACCTGGATTTCGAGCTGCCCCGCGGCGCCTTCGCGACCAGCCTGCTGCGCGAGATCGTCGACGTGCGCGTGCCGGAAACGGACAGCGACGCAGGCTAGCGCGACAGCAGGACGTAGAGCGCGCCGGTGCCGCCGTCGTTCCTGCGCGCGGAGCAGAAGGCGGCGACCGCCGCGTGCCGCCGCAGCCAGCGGTTCACGGCCGACTTGAGCACGGGTCCGCGATGCCCCGAACCGCGGCCCTTGCCGTGGATCACTCGCACGCAGCGGCGGTCGTGGTGCGCGGCTTCCGCCAGGAATGCGCCGAGGGCCGCCCGCGCCTCGTCCTGAGTCATGCCGTGCAGGTCGAGCTCGTCGCGGACCGCGTACTCGCCGCGCCGCAGGCGCCGAAGCACCGACTCGGATATTCCCTCGCGGCGGAATCCGAGCTCGTCACCGGACTCCACGTCGAGGTCATGGGCGTCGAAGGCGAGCGAATCCGCGAGGACGCGGGCGTCGTCCGCCCGGCGCGACGACGCGCGCGGCCGGCGCCGTTCGCGCTCGGGCGGCCGCTTGGCCTGCCGGAGCGGGTTCACGTCGCGAACGGCGGCGCGAAACAGCGCGCGATCCTCGTCCTTGATGGCGGCAGCTCCCGTCGATGCGCCGCGGCGGCGGGCCTTACAGTATAGTGCGGCCCGGTCGCGCCGCGCGCGGCCGGCAAGGAATACCGGACCGTGAAGATCCTGCTCGCCAACGACGACGGCTATCGGGCCGAGGGGCTGCGCTTTCTGCGGGAGGCGCTCGAGGGCATCGCGCCGCTCACCGTCGTCGCGCCGGACCGGAACTACAGCGGCGCGAGCCATTCGTTGACGCTCGAGGTGCCGCTGCGCGTGCAGCGCGTCGACGCCAACACCTGGTACGTGATCAACGGCACGCCCACCGACTGCGTGCACCTCGCCATCACGGGATTGTTCGATTTCGAGTTCGACATGGTGGTCTCGGGCGTGAACGACGGCGCGAACCTCGGCGACGACGTCCTCTATTCGGGCACGGTCGCAGCCGCCATCGAGGGCCGCTTCCTGGGATTGCCGACGGTCGCCGTGTCGCTCGTCGGGGGCGGCGGCAGCGGCCCGCACTTTGCGACCGCCGCGCGCGTGGCACGGGAGCTGGTGCTGCGCCTGCTCGCGAAGCCGCTGCATCGTTCGATGATCCTCAACGTCAACGTCCCCGACCTGCCCTTCGAGGCGCTGCAGGGCTTCGAGGTGACCCGCCTCGGGCATCGCCACCGCGCCAAGCCCGCGGTGCGCGGCCTCGACCCGCGCGGCCGCGAGATTTTCTGGATAGGCGCCGCGGGCGCCGGCCAGGACGCCGGGCCCGGCACGGACTTCCATGCCGTCGCCAACGGGTTCGTGTCGGTGACGCCGCTGCAGGTCGACCTGACGCGCCATTCCGCCCTCGAGGGCGTCCGCGAATGGCTGAGCGAGCCTGCCCCGTGACGAGCGGCCGCAGCGGCATCGGCATGACGAGCGCACGCACGCGCGAGCGCCTGATCCAGCGCCTGACGGAGCAGGGCATCCGCGACGCGCGGGTGCTCGACCGGATCCGCAATGTCCCGCGGCACCTGTTCGTCGACGAGGCGCTTGCCAGCCGCGCCTACGAGGACACGGCGCTGCCCATTGGCCACGGCCAGACGATCTCGCAGCCCTATGTCGTCGCCCGCATGACCGAGGCCCTGACCATCGGCGGCACGCCGGACAAGGTGCTCGAGATCGGCACCGGATGCGGTTACCAGACGGCCGTGCTGGCGCCGCTCGTGGGGCGCATCTACAGCATCGAGCGCATCGAGCCGCTCCTGGAGCGCGCCAAGGAGCGGCTGCGCGACCTCGACATCCGCAACGTCCGCTTCAAGCACGGCGATGGGGCGGAAGGCTGGGCGTCGCAGGGCCCGTTCGATGCCATCCTGATGGCGGCGGCGCCGCACGCGCTGCCGCAGAAACTCCTCGACCAGCTGGCCGAGGGCGGCCGGCTGGTCGCGCCAGTGGGACCGGAAGGCCGCCAGGAGCTGCTGCGATTCACGCGGCACAAGGACCAGTTCCTGCGCGAGCGGCTCGGCTTCGTCAGTTTCGTGCCGCTGCTGGGTGGTGTCACCTGAGACGATGGATCGCATGCGCGTTCCTCGTCGCGATCACCGGTTGCGCCGGCCCTGACCGCCGGCCCGAAGTGCCGGACCATCACGTGGTCCGCGCCGGGGAAACCCTGTACTCGATCGCGGGACGCTACGGCCTCGACTGGCGCGAACTCGCGCGCGTGAACGGCATCGGCGGAGATCACTTGATACGGCCCGGCGACAGGCTGCAGCTGCCGCGGCCCCAGCGCGGTCAGGCGGCCACCGCGAAGTCGCCGTCCGCAACCCCGCCAGTGCGGCGGGCCTCGCCCGACGATCCCGCCCATCGGCCGCCACCCTGGCGCTGGCCCGTGGACGTCGGCACCGTCGCCGGCACGGTCCGCCAGCCTTCGGGTGGCGTCGGGCTCCGGATCGACGGCGGCCTGAACCAGCCGATTCTCGCGGCCGCTGACGGCAAGGTGGTGTACACCGGCAGCGGGCTGCTCGGCTACGGCCAGGTCGTGATCATCAACCACGTGCGCGGCTGGCTCACCGCCTACGGCCACAACGCCTTCGTGAATGTTCAGCAGGGCGAAGAGGTCCGCGCGGGCCAGCGTATCGCGGCCATGGGCCTCGGACCCGGGCAACGGCCGATGCTGTACTTCGAGATCCGGCTCGAGGGCGAGCCGCAGGACCCGCTGGCGCAACTGCCAAAGCGTTGATCGGAGGGGTCTGACCCCTTCAAATTTGGCCTGACGGTGCCGGGTCGTAGATTCGTAGATTTGCCCTGCCAAATCTACGAATCTACGACCCGGCACCGTCACCGTCAGAGCATCAAGGCGACGGCGACGTCGCGCATCTCGCCGAGCAGCACGTTGTATGTGCGGCACGCGGCGCGGTTGTCCATGGCCTCGAGACCGATGCCACGCGCGGCAAACGCGGCATACAGCGCCGCCGGCGGCATGCGCTGGCGCTCGCCCGTGCCGAGCAGGACGACCTCGGGCGACAGCGCGAGCACCGCGTCGAAATCGGCGATGGAAAGCTCGTCGACATCCGGTGGCCGCCAGTCGGGCAGCACGGTTTCGCGGGTGACGATCACGCTGCCGGCGATCGTGCGCGCGGGAAGGCGGACCTTGCCGTCGCCGCATTCGACGATCGCGTGCGGTTCGCGGGCATTCTCGCGGGTGAACTGCATGACCTTCGCACAATATAGCCAATCGCCGCGGGCGCCCGCCGCTATCATGGCCGGCGATGAAGATCCGCAACCTCCCGCGCGCGCAGCCACCGGTGCTGCGACGGCGCCCTGAAGGCGTGCCCGGCGATCTGCCCGCGAGCCTTCACCCGGTCCTGCGGCGCGTGTATGCGTCGCGCGGCCTGCAAAGCGCCGACGAGCTGTCGCTGGAGTTGCGCGCGCTGCTGCCGGTGTCGACGCTCGACGGCATCGGTCCCGCGACGGAGTTGCTCGCCGCGCACGTCGAACGCGGCTCGCGCATCCTCGTGGTCGGGGACTTCGACGCCGACGGCGCCACCAGCACGGCGCTGGTGCTGCGCCAGCTAGCCCGGCTCGGGCACGCGAACGCCGGCATGCGCGTGCCGGACCGCATGCGCCACGGCTACGGGCTGACGCCGGCGCTCGTCGCCGAGCTCGCGCCGGAGCAGGCGGACCTGCTCATCACCGTAGACAATGGCGTCGCCGCCCACGCGGGCATCGAAGCCGCTCGCAAGCTCGGGATGGAAGTCCTCATCACCGACCATCACCTGCCGGGACCGACGCTGCCGGAATGCGGCGCACACGTGAACCCGAACCTGCCACAGGCGGCGTTCGGCAGCCGCTCGCTGGCCGGCGTCGGCGTCGCCTTCTACCTGATGGCAGCGCTGACGCGCGAGCTGGAAGCCCGTCGGGGCGAGCGCCTGCCCGCGGTCGCGGACCTGCTCGACCTCGTCGCGCTCGGCACCGTGGCAGACCTGGTGCCGCTCGACCGCAACAACCGGATCCTGGTGCAGGAGGGGCTGCGCCGGCTGAGGGCCCGTGCCGCGACGACGGGACTGATGGCGCTCGCCCGCGTCGCCGGATGCCGCATCGACGAGATGTCGGCGCGCCACCTCGGTCACCAGATCGCGCCGCGTCTCAACGCGGCCGGGCGCATCGACGACATGGCGGTCGGCATCCGCTGCCTGCTGACCGACGACCCGTCCGAGGCGCTCGGGCTCGCCGGCGAGCTCGACCGGCTGAATCGCGAGCGGCGCGATCTCGAGGCGCGCATGCGCGAGCAGGCCGCCTCGGCGGTCCGCAACCTGCGCATCGCGGAAGGCGACCTGCCGCCGGGGCTCACGCTCTTCGACCCCGGCTGGCATGCGGGCATCGTGGGGCTCGTCGCGTCCCGCATGAAGGACCACCTGCACCGGCCTGTCGTCGCATTCGCGCCTGCATCCCAGGATGAGCTCCGGGGCTCAGCCCGTTCGGTCGCTGGCCTGCACGTGCGCGACGTGCTCGAGGCCGTCGCGACGCGAAACCCCGGCCTGATCGAGCGCTTCGGCGGCCATGCCATGGCCGCGGGGCTGACGCTCAAGCGCGAGTCGCTCCCGCGTTTTGCCGACGCCTTCGCCGACGAAGTCGGACGGCGGCTGACGCCGGCGCAGATGCTGAACGTGCTGGAAACCGACGGCGAGCTCGCCGTCGCGGAGCTCGTCCTCGAGACCGCGCAGGCCCTCGAGTCCGGCGGCCCCTGGGGCCAGGCGTTTCCCGAGCCCGTCTTCGAGGGCGAGTTCACGGTCGCGGACCTGCGCGTCGTCGGCGAGAGGCATCTCAAGCTGTGGTTGCGCCCGGATCCCGCGGCGCGGCCCCTCGAGGCCATCGCGTTCGGTTACTTCGACGAGGACGGCGCCGTGCGCCCCGTCGCGGGCAGCCGTGCGCGCATCGCTTATCGCCTGCAATCCACCAGCTTCGGCGGCGTGCCGCGTGCGGAGCTTCTCGCCGAGCACGTCGAGTGGCGGCCGTGACCCTCTGCTAAACTCCCGCCGCCATGGAAACCGCGCCCACCCGGAACCTGATCGCGGACCTCACGGAGCGCCTGCAGGCGCTGAGGGGGTACCTTTGAATACGACTCGAAGCGGGAGCGCCTCGAGGAGCTGAACCACGAGCTAGGCGACCCGGCGGTGTGGAACTCGCCGGAGAAGGCGCAGGCCCTCGGGCGCGAGCGCGCGCGGCTCGAATCCACGCTGACGGAGCTCGACCAGCTGGCGACGGGAATTTCCGACGCCGGCGAGCTGCTCGAGCTCGTCGAAGGCGAGGGCGACGAGGCGGGATTCGGCGAGATCGTGAAGGACTCGGCCGCACTCGAGCAGCGCGTCCGCAAGCTCGAGCTGTCGCGCATGTTTCCCGGGGAGATGGACCCTCGCGGCGCCTTCCTGGACATCCAGGCGGGCGCGGGCGGGACCGAGGCGCAGGACTGGGCCGCGATGCTCCTGCGCATGTACCTGCGCTGGGCGGATAGCCGCGGCTTCAGCGCCACCGTCATCGACCAGAGTCCGGGCGAGGTCGCCGGCATCAAGAGCGCGTCGCTCGAGATCGACGGCGACTATGCCTACGGCTGGTTGCGGACGGAGACCGGCGTGCACCGCCTGGTGCGCAAGTCCCCGTTCGATTCCGGAAACCGCCGGCACACCTCGTTCGCCTCCGTCTTCGTCTCGCCGGTGGTGGACGACGAGATCAACATCGACGTCAATCCCGCGGACATCGAGATGGATACCTACCGCGCGAGCGGCGCGGGCGGCCAGCACGTGAACAAGACGGATTCGGCCGTGCGCCTGCGTCACCTGCCGTCGGGCATCGTCGTCGCGTGCCAGGGCGAGCGCAGCCAGCACAAGAACCGGTCGACCGCGATGAAAATGCTGAAGGCGAAGCTGTACGAGCTCGAGGTGAACAAGCGCAACGCCGCCGCCCGCGTGCTCGAGGACCAGAAGACGGACGTCGGCTGGGGGCACCAGATCCGCTCCTATGTCCTCGACCAGTCGCGCATCAAGGATCTGCGCACGGGCCACGAAACCGGCAACCCCCAGGCCGTGCTGGACGGGGCGCTCGACCCGTTCATGGAGGCGAGCCTCAAGCAGGGCCTGTAAGCTCACCGCCATGAATCGCCAGGACGGAAGCCCGCCGGGGGACGAGAACGCGCTGATCGCGGAGCGGCGCGCAAAGCTCGCGCGCCTGCGCGAGGCGGGCGTCGCCTTCCCCAACGACTTCCGTCGCGACGCGCTCGCGGCCGACCTGCACGCGACGTACGCGGAGAAATCCGACGAATGGCTGGCCGCGAACCCCGTGCGGGTGCGCGTCGCGGGCCGCATGATGTTCAAGCGGGTCATGGGAAAGGCGTCGTTCGCGAAGCTCCAGGACGGCAGCGGCCAGATCCAGGTCTACCTGCAGGCGGAAGCGCTCGGCGAGGGCTACGACGCGTTCAAGGCCTGGGACGTCGGCGACATCGTCGGCGCGGAGGGCACGCTCATGCGCACCCGTGCCGGCGAGCTGTCGGTGCGCGCCGGGTCCGTGCGCCTGCTGGTCAAGGCGCTGCGGCCGCTGCCGGACAAGTGGCATGGCCTCGCCGACACCGAGACGCGCTACCGCCGGCGTTACGTCGACCTGATCGTGAACGACGCGGCGCGCGAGACCTTCCGCGCGCGCTCGCGGGTCGTGCGGTTCCTGCGCGACTTCCTCGACGCGCTCGGCTTCCTCGAGGTCGAGACGCCGATGATGCAGCCGATTCCGGGCGGCGCGGTGGCGCGGCCGTTCGTCACGCACCACAACGCGCTCGGCCAGGACATGTACCTGCGCATCGCGCCCGAGCTCTACCTGAAGCGCCTGCTGGTCGGGGGCTTCGAGCGCGTGTACGAGATCAACCGCAACTTCCGCAACGAGGGGCTCTCCACGCAGCACAACCCCGAGTTCACGATGCTCGAGTTGTACCAGGCCTATGCGGACTGCTCGGACTTCATGGCGCTGGTCGAGCGCATGATGCGCGGCCTCGCCGACGCGGTGGTCGGCCGGCGCACCGTCGATTACCAGGGACGGCATATCGATTTCGGCGCGCCGTTCGCGCGCCTGTCGGTCGAGGAAGCGGTGTCGGCCGCGAACCCGGGCCTCGACCGCGGCCGGCTGCGGGACGCCGCGTACCTGCGCGCCGCGTGCGCGAATCTCGGCATCGAGCCGGGAAAGGGCGATGGCCCGGGCGCGCTGCAGGTCGCGATTTTCGAGAAGACGGCCGAGCACGGGCTGCTCCAGCCGACTTTCATTCATTCCTATCCGGCCGAGGTCTCCCCGCTGTCGCGCCCGCGGGATACGGACCCGTTCGTGACGGACCGGTTCGAATTCTTCGTCGACGGCCGCGAGCTCGCGAACGGCTTCTCGGAGCTCAACGACCCCGAGGAACAGGCCGAGCGCTTCCGTGCGCAGGTGAAGCGGCGGGATGCGGGCGACGCGGAAGCTATGTACTTCGATGCGGATTACGTGCGTGCGCTCGAGTACGGGATGCCGCCCGCGGCGGGACTCGGCGTCGGCATCGACCGGCTGGTCATGCTGCTGACGGATTCGCCGAGCATCCGCGACGTCCTGCTGTTCCCGCAGCTGCGGCACGAGGCGGAGGAGTAGAAAAGGGGACGTTCACCTTTTCCCGAAGGATCGAAGGAAAAGGTGAACGTCCCCTTTTCTACTCCGCCGCGTCGGGTGCCGCGGGGGCGGGAATCGCGTAGGGCAGGTCGGAGGGGACGAATTCGGAGCCGCCCGGCTTCGTACCGAGCAGGTCGCTGCAGAACCGCAGCTCGACGACCGCAAGGCACTGGGTTGCGCCCGGGTCGCGGCTCGCGACCACGACTTGCGCAGCGAGCGACTCCGCGCTGAAGAGCGCCTGGGCCGGCTGCAGCACGGCGTCGGGCGGCCCGACGTAGCGGAGCATCCGGCGCTTGAGGCGTCCGAGGTGCTGGGCGCGCGCGACGACCTCCTGGCCGACGTAGCACCCCTTGCTGAAGCTGACGCCGCCGATCAGGTCGAGGTTCAGCATCTGCGGGAGCCACAGCGCCGCGGTGGCCGGCATGATCGACGGCTCGCCGTCCTCGAGCGAGGCGCGGGCCCAGTCGTCCGGCGACGCGCGCGGGATCGCGGCGAGCGCCGCGTCGAGCGCGGGACGGGTGCCGGCGAGCAGGATCCTGCGCGGGCTCGCCACCAGCATCGCGAGGCCCGACGCGGCTGCCGCGGAGCGGGACCAGCGCGCGTCCGGGTCGGCGTCGATGACTCCGGCCACCTCGACGAGCCGGCTGCGGTCCTCGAAGCGCACGTCGGCCCGCAGCACGTAGACCGAGAGCTGCGCGACCAGCGTCTGGGCAAGCCTGCGGTGGACGACCAGCAGCACATCGTCGCCGTCCGCCGCGAGCCGCAGCGTCGCGATCACGCGCCCCTGCCGGTTGCAATACGCGGCGAGCATGCCGGGGTGTCGCTCGAGGCCCAGGATGTCGTTGGAAAGCTGGCCCTGCAGGAAGCTGCGGGCATCGCGGCCCTTGACCGCGACGACGGCAAGCTCCGGCAGGATCGCCGTGCGGACATTCGCCATCGCGCCATCGTAGCGCAGCGCGCAATTCGCCGATTGCGCCCGATTCGGCCGCGGGAAGGCCAGTTCCCTTTCTGGCAGAATAGCTTGGCGATGCCACAGACCGCCGACCGGCCGCTGTCCCCGCACCTGCAGGTGTACCGGCCGATGTACACCATGGTGCTCTCGATCCTGCATCGCGTGAGCGGGCTCTGCCTCTCCGCCAGCGGGCTAGTTTTTGTCGCCTGGCTCGCCTCCGCTGCGCTGGGGGCCGATGCGTATGCCTGCGTCGCGGGCTTCCTCTCCGGAATGCCGATGCGCATCGCGCTGGCGCTGGCGCTCGCGGCCTTCTGGTACCACCTGTTCTCGGGCCTCAGGCACCTGGCCTGGGACGCCGGCTACGGCTTCGAAAAGACGACCGCGCGCAGGTCCGGGGCGGTCGTCGTGCTGCTGGCCGCCACGGCGTTCGCGGCGACGCTGCTGCTGTCGCCCGCTGGGCGGTTCCTGGCGGGACTCCCATGACGCATGCCAGCCGCCATTGGCGCAACCAGCGCGCGACGTCGATCGCGCTCGTGCCGCTCGGGCTCTGGTTCCTGATTTCGCTGCTCGGACAGCCGTCGCTCGACCACGGCGCCGTCGCCGGCTGGTTCGCGCAGCCGCTCCAGGCAGTGCTCGGGGCGCTCTTCGGCGCGGCGCTTCTCTGGCACTCGATGCAGGGCGTGCAGGTCGTGCTCGAGGACTACGTGGGCGGCTGGCTGCGCAGCTTCTCGATCGCCGTGGCGCGGCTGCTGCACGCCGCGGCGGGCCTGGTGCTCGCGGCCTCACTGGCGCGCCTCGTCTTCGGCGGTGCGGCGTGAGCGCATACACGGTCATCGACCATCGCGCGGACGTCGTCGTCGTTGGGGCGGGCGGCGCCGGCCTCCGGGCGACCCTCGGGCTGGCGGAAGCCGGCCTCGAGACGGCCTGCATCACCAAGGTGTTCCCGACGCGCAGCCACACCGTCGCCGCCCAGGGCGGCATCAGCGCCGCGCTCGGCAACATGGGCGAGGATGACTGGCGCTACCACTTCTACGACACGGTGAAAGGGTCTGACTGGCTCGGCGACCAGGACGCGATCGCGTACATGTGCCGCGAGGCGCCGGCGGCCGTGATCGAGCTCGAGCACTACGGACTGCCGTTCTCGCGCACCGAGGACGGCCGCATCTACCAGCGGCCCTTCGGCGGCATGACGACGCACTACGGCAAGGGCATCGCGCAGCGCACCTGCGCGGCCGCCGACCGCACCGGCCACGCGATGCTGCACACGCTCTACCAGCAGAGCCTGAAGCACCGCGCGCAGTTCTTCATCGAGTACTTCGCGATCGACCTCATCATGCACGACGGCGCCTGCCTCGGCGTCCTCGCGCTCGACATGGCGGCCGGCACGCTGCACCGGTTCCTCGCGCAGGCGACGATCCTGGCGACGGGGGGCTACGGCCGCGCCTATTTCTCGTGCACGTCGGCGCACACCTGCACGGGCGACGGCAACGGCATGGTGCTGCGCGCGGACCTGCCGCTGCAGGACATGGAATTCGTGCAGTTCCACCCGACCGGCATCTACGGCGCCGGCTGTCTCATCACCGAGGGCGTGCGCGGGGAGGGCGGGATCCTCCGGAACTCGGCGGGCGAACGCTTCATGGAGCGCTATGCCCCGAATGCGAAGGATCTCGCCTCGCGCGACGTGGTCAGCCGGGCGATGACCATCGAGATCCGGGAAGGCCGCGGCGTGGGCCCGCGCAAGGATCACCTGTTCCTGCACCTCGAGCACCTGGGCGCGGACGTGATCGCGAAGCGCCTGCCGGGCATCGCGGAGACCGCGAAGATCTTCGCCAACGTCGACGTGACGCGCGCGCCGATCCCGGTGCAGCCGACCGTCCACTACAACATGGGTGGCATCCCCTGCAACGTGCACGGGCAGGCGCTCACGCGCGTCGACGGCGGCGAGCGCGTCGTTCCCGGCCTGATGGCGATCGGCGAGGCCGCCTGCGTCTCGGTGCACGGCGCGAACCGGCTCGGCTCGAACTCGCTGCTCGATCTCGTCGTCTTCGGCCGCGCGGCCGCCGCCCATTGTGCAGGCAGCCTCGAGGCCGGCGCCGCGGTCGAGGAACCCCCGACGCGGGTGATGGACCCGCTGCTCGCGCGCTTCGACCGCTTCCGCAGCGCTGCCGGCAGCCGCCCGGCGGCAGTGCTGCGCGACGAGATGCAGCGCGCCATGCAGCGCGACGCCGCCGTGTTCCGGACGGGGGAGACACTGGCCGAGGGTTGCGCCGCCCTGGAGCGCTGCCATGCGTCCCTGCGCGAGCTCAAGCTCTCCGACCGGTCGCTCGTGTTCAATACCGACCTGGTGGAGGCGCTCGAGCTCGACAACCTCCTGCGGCAGTCGCTGGCGACGATTCACAGCGCGCGCAACCGCACCGAGAGCCGGGGTGCGCATGCGCGCGAGGACTTCCCGTCGCGCGACGACGCGAACTGGCTGAAGCACAGCCTGGCCTGGGTCGACGATGCCGGCCGGGTGCGCTTCGACTACCGCCCCGTGGAGCGCGAGACGCGCTCCGCGGACGTCGAGGCGATCCCGCCGCAGGTCCGCGCCTACTGAAGGAGTCGGCAGAATGGCCCAGTTCCGATTGCCCGCGAATTCGCGCTATGACGGCCGCCCCGGCCGCCAGTACCCGGCCCCGCCGGGCGCTGCCCGCGTGCGCCGCTTCCGGGTCTACCGCTGGGACCCGGACACGCCCGCACCGCCGCGCGTCGATGCCTACGACCTCGACCTCGACAGCTGCGGACCGATGGTCCTCGACGCGCTGATCAAGATCAAGAACGAGGTCGACTCGACCCTGACGTTCCGCCGCTCGTGCCGCGAGGGAATCTGCGGCTCCTGCGCGATGAACATCGACGGCGTCAACACGCTCGCTTGCACGCAGCCGATCGACGCGATCCGGGGCGAGGTGCGCATCTTCCCGCTGCCGCACCTGGCCGTCGTGAAGGACCTGGTGCCCGACCTTACGCAGTTCTATGCGCAGTACGCCGCCGTCGAGCCCTGGCTCAAGGCCGCGTCGCCCCCGCCGGCATCCGGCGAGCGGCGCCAGGCGCCCGCGGACCAGGAGCACATCGACCGCCCGTCGGCCTGCATCCTCTGCGCCTGCTGCTCCACGTCGTGTCCCAGTTACTGGTGGAATTCGGACCGCTTCCTCGGGCCGGCAGCGTTGCTCGCGAGCTACCGCTGGATCGTCGACACGCGCGACGGCGCACAGGCGGAACGACTCGCCTCGCTCGACGAGGCGTTCAAGCTGTACCGCTGCCACACGATCATGAATTGCACCGAGGCCTGCCCGAAGGACCTCAACCCGGCGCGCGCGATCGGCGACATCAAGCGGCGCATCCTCGAGCGGGACGAGTGAGCCGTGGCAGACGCGATGCGCGACCGGCTCCGCTGGCGCTGCCGGCGCGGCATGAAGGAACTCGACGTGCTGCTCGCGCGCTGGATCGACCAGGGCTGGGCCGGCGCCGGCGAGGATCGCAGGCGCGCCTTTGCATGGCTGCTGGAACAGCCCGATCCGGACATCGCAGACTGGCTGCTCGGGGGCGCACGGCCGGCCGATGCCGCCCGCGCGGAAATCATCGATGACATCCTTCGCTGTCGACCTTGAGCCGGCCGCATCGCCGCGCCTCGCTTTCCTCGCGCTCGCCATCCATGTCGCCGCGGCAGCCAGCCCGTGGGTCGCGCGCGTCCCGGGCTGGCTCGCCATCGCCCTGACGATGGCGTCGCTTGCGGGCCTTGCCTCGTCGCTCGCGGCCGTGCCGGGGCCGCACCACCGCATGTCGGCGCTCAGGATCGATGCCGCCGGTTGCCGCGTGCGGCTGCGCGGCACACAGTCGTGGCAGCGGGCCACGATCGGGCCGGGTTCCGCGGCCTTCGCGGACATCGCATTCCTCGATATCCGCTGCGAGGGCCGCCGGCTGACCTGGCTCCTGACCCGCCCGTCGGTGGCGGCCGGGAGCTTCCGCGGCCTGAAAGCCCGGCTCCGCCTCTCTTGCTAGAATCCGGGAGCTGAATCACGAAAGGAGGGGCTTTCGCCCGCCCGATCACGACCTTGCGAACTAACCAGGGGTCGGCCGGTCATACCCGGCGTGCACGTAGAGGGCGCAGCGCAAGTCGTCGGGCCTATGCGGGCTGAAGCAGGCGACATCGCTCTGGTGCGCCGGGTCCAGAAAGGGGACAAGGCGGCCTTCGACGCGCTCGTGCTCAAGTACCAGCACAAGGTGCTGAAGCTCGTGCAGCGGTACGTCCGCAATCCGGCGGAAGCCGAGGACATCGCGCAGGAGGCCTTCATCAAGGCCTATCGCGCGCTGCCGGCGTTCCGCGGCGACAGCGCGTTCTACACGTGGCTGTACCGGATCGCGATCAACACCGCCAAGAACGCGCTGGTGGCGAGCCGCCGGCGCCCGGTTTCGTACGACCTCGACCTGCAGGACGGATCGCAGGTGCAGGCGCAGACGCGGCTCTCGGACAGCGAGACCCCGGAAGCGCTCGCGCTCACCGACGAGATCCGCCGCACCGTCAACGAGGCCATCGAGGCCCTGCCGGACGACCTCCGGCTGGCGATCGTGCTGCGCGAGCTCGAGGGACTGTCGTACGAGGACATTGCGAAGACGATGGAATGCCCGGTAGGCACGGTCCGCTCGAGGATCTTCCGCGCGCGCGAAGCGATCGATCGCAGCCTGCGCGAAGTCTTCGACGGAGGCCTCGGCCGCATTGGAGACCTGGAATGACGGATCGAATCAAGGAACAGCTTTCGGCCTTCCTCGACGGCGAGCTGCCGGACCCGGAGTCGGCGCTGCTGTTGAAGCGGCTCGAGCGCGACGACGAGCTGCGCGGCGCGCTTTCCCGCTACTCGCTGATCGGCGCGGTGCTCCGCAGCGACGGCGACGTGCCGGCTGCGCGGCACGTGGCCGCGCGCGTCAGCGCGGCGATCGCGCGCGAGCCCGTGCGTGGCGCGAAACTCCTGCGCGTGCCGCGTCGCGACGAGCTGCTGCGGGCATCCGCGGGCCTCGCGGTGGCCGCGGGCGTCGCACTCGGCGCGGTCCTGCTGGTCCAGCAGGTCGTGTCGCAGGACCCCGCCACCGCAGCGGCCGTGGTGGCGCAGGCCGAGTTGCCGCCGGTCCAGCCGGTGGACGAGGAATTCGACGATGCTGCCGTCAGCTACGTGACGCCGCCCGCCGCCGACGGTCCCGCCGGAATCCCGCCGGCAGAGCTCGCCAATTACCTCGTCGCCCATTACGGCTATGCCTCGCCGCTCGTGCGGCGCAGCGTCGGCGCCGGCCTCATCAGCGACGACGAGCCGGTGTTTGCGGAGGCAGTGCCGCCCGCGGAGATGGCCGACCCGTGACGTCCAGGCCGGCCATGGCGATCGCGCTGGGACTCGCCGCGGCACCGGCCTTCGCCGAAAGCGGTCAGGAATGGCTCGCGCGCATGGGCGCGGCGCTCAGCAACGCGAGCTACGTGGGCGAGTACGTCTCGGAGTCCGCGGGTCGCACCGAGCGCTTCGCGATCACGCACCGCGTGCGCGACGGGGTCGTGTCCGAGCGGCTGGTGTCCCTGACCGGGCACGGCCGGGAGCTCGTGCGCGAGAACGACGAGGTCGTCGTCTACCTGCCCGACCAGAAGCTCGCGATCATCGAGCGCCGTTCCGGACGCAGCGACCTGCTCGGCGCCCTGCCGCAGTTCGAGGGGCGCATGGCGTCCTGGTACAAGGTCGACTGGGTCGGCCGCGAGACGCTGGAGGCATTCGGACCGACCGCCGTGGTCGCGGTGCGGCCCGTCGACGGGTACCGCTTCGGCTACCGCCTGTGGATCGACGTCGACTCCCACCTGCCGGTGCGCAGCGACATGTCCGACGGCTCCGGCCGCGTGATCGAGCGGCTGCGCTTCACGCGACTGCAGTTCAAGGACGACATCCCGGACTCGGCTTTCGAGCCGGCGCTCGACCGGCGCAAGCTGCGCTGGGTCCGCCAGTCCCCGCAGTCGGACGAGGAGGCGCCTGCCTGGCGCGCCGCCCACGTCCCGCCCGGGTTCCGCCTGTCGGCCAGCGGCGTGCAGGCGCTCGCGGGCCCCAGCGCGCCGGTCGGGCACCTCGTGTATTCGGACGGTCTCGCGACCGTGTCGGTCTTCATCCGCGTGCCGAACCCCGGGCATGTGCCGTCCGAGGGCACGAGCCGCTCGGGTGTGGCCTCTGCATACACGACGGTCGTGGACGGCCACCAGATCACGGCCGTGGGCGAGGTGCCGACGCGCACGCTGAAGGCGATCGCGACGAGCCTGCGGCCCGCGGCGTCGCCGGACCAGGCCCGCGCGGCCGCGAACCGGCGCGACTGAAGCCGCCGCGGATGCCGGGCCACCGGTTCCTCGTCTACACGCGCGAAGATTGCCCGCTCTGCGACGACTTCATCGCGGAGCTCGCGGCGGTCGTGCCGCAGTTCGACGTCGCGGACGTCGACGTCGATCCGGCGACGCGCCGCCGGTTCGGCCTCAAGGTCCCGGTACTCACCTGCGACGGCAGCGTCGTCTGCCACGGCAGTCTCGACCGCGATGCGGTCCTGCGCCTGGCGGCGCGCTGACCGGGGGCTTCCGCAGCCGGCTGCTATAATCGCGCTTTCCCCGGACGCGCCGGTCCGGCAAGGACGTCCGGCTTCCCCTCGATGCAGCAGAGAATCCGCAATTTCTCGATCATTGCGCACGTCGATCACGGCAAGTCGACCCTGTCGGACCGCCTGATCCAGACCTGCGGCGGTCTCGAGGCGCGCGAGATGCAGGACCAGGTCCTCGACTCGATGGACCTCGAGCGCGAGCGGGGGATAACGATCAAGGCGCAGTCCGTCACGCTCGTCTACCGCGCGGCGGACGGGCTGGACTACCAGCTCAACTTCATCGACACGCCGGGCCACGTCGACTTCTCGTACGAGGTGTCGCGCTCCCTCGCGGCCTGCGAGGGCGCCTTGCTCGTCGTCGACGCGGCGCAGGGCGTGGAAGCGCAGAGCGTCGCGAACTGCTACACCGCGCTGGAGCAGGGTCTCGAGGTCCTGCCGGTCATCAACAAGATCGACCTGCCGTCGGCCGACGCCGAGCGCGTCATCGAGGAGATCGAGAACATCATCGGCATCGAGGCGAGCGACGCGGTACGCGTCAGCGCCAAGACCGGCGAGAACATCCCGGCACTCCTCGAACGCCTGGTCGCCCGCATTCCGCCGCCGGGCGGCGCGCCCGAGTCGCCGCTGCAGGCGCTGATCGTCGACTCGTGGTTCGACAACTACGTCGGCGTAGTGTCGCTCGTGCGGGTCGTCAACGGCTCGATCAGGAAGAACGACAAGATCCGCGTCATGTCGACCGGCCGCGCCTGGCAGGTCGACCGCATCGGGCGGTTCACGCCGAAGCGCGTCGAGACCGGCAGCCTCGCGACGGGCGAGGTCGGATGGGTGACGGCCGGCATCAAGGACATCGACGGCGCGCCCGTCGGTGACACGATCACCAGCGAGACGAAGCCCTGCGCGTCGCCGCTGCCCGGCTTCAAGACCGTCCAGCCGCGCGTCTTCGCCGGGCTGTTCCCGGTGCAGTCGGACCAGTACGAGTCGTTCCGCGACGCGTTGCAGAAACTCAAGCTCAATGACTCCGCGCTGCATTACGAGCCCGAGGTCTCGACTGCCCTCGGCTTCGGCTTCCGCTGCGGCTTCCTCGGGCTGCTGCACATGGACATCGTCCAGGAACGGCTCGAGCGCGAGTACGGCCTTTCGCTGGTCACCAGCGCACCCACGGTGGTCTACGAGGTGGTCTCGAACAACGGCGAGGTCATGCTCGTCGACAACCCCGCGCGGCTGCCCCCGGATTACCGCGAGCTGCGCGAGCCGATCATCACGGCGAACATCCTGGTGCCCCCGGAGCACGTCGGCGGCGTGCTCGGCCTGTGCCAGGAGAAGCGCGGCGTGCAGAAGAAGATGCTGCAGCTCGGCAAGCAGATGTCGCTGCAGTACCAGCTGCCCCTCGCGGAGGTCGTGCTGGATTTCTTCGACCGCCTGAAGTCGGTCAGCCGCGGCTATGCGTCGTTCGACTACGAGTTCAGCCACTTCCAGCCGGCCCCGCTGTCGCGGCTCGACGTGCTGATCAATGGCGACCGCGTCGACGCGCTGTCGATGATCGTGCATCGCGAGAGCGCCTACCAGCGGGGCCGGGAGCTGGTGGACAAGATGCAGGAGCTGATCCCGAGGCAGATGTTCGAGGTGGCGATCCAGGCCGCGATCGGCGGCCAGGTGATCGCGCGGGCGACCGTCAAGGCCCTGCGCAAGAACGTGCTCGCCAAGTGCTATGGCGGCGACGTGACGCGCAAGCGCAAGCTCCTCGAGAAGCAGAAGGAAGGCAAGAAGCGCATGAAGCAGCTGGGTACCGTGGAGATCCCGCAGGAGGCGTTCCTGGCGGTGCTCCGGGTCGGCAAGAAATGAGGCTCGGGGGTCGCTGATGGTATTCGACTTTTCGTTCGTGCTGGTCGCGCTGGCGGCGGTGACCGGCGTCATCTGGGGCGTCGACCACTGGCTGTTCGAGCAGCGGCGGCGCGCGCGGGGCGTCCTGAAGGAGCCGGTGCTCGTCGACTACGCCCGCTCGTTCTTCCCCGTGATCCTCGTCGTGCTGCTGCTGCGGTCCTTCCTGTACGAGCCGTTCCGCATCCCCTCGGACTCGATGATGCCGACGCTGGTGCACGGCGATTTCATCTTCGTGAACAAGTGGCGTTACGGCCTGCGGCTGCCCGTGCTGAACACGAAGGTCGCGGACATCGGGATGCCGCAGCGCGGCGACGTCATCGTGTTCCGCAAGCCCTCGGATCCTTCGCTCGTCCTCATCAAGCGGCTGGTGGGCATGCCGGGCGACACGATCCGGGTGACCGGCACCCAGGTCTGGATTAACGGAACGCCGTCACGGATCGAGGTCGGCGAGTTGTACAGCGGCCCCAAGAGCGAGCAGTATCCCTTCACGCAGGTCGGGGAGGAGAGCCTGGGAGACGCCTCGCATGCCGTCCTCCTGGTCCAGACACGGGCCGGGCTGGAGGGCGAATGGCGGGTGCCGGCGGGGCACTACTTCATGATGGGCGACAACCGTAACAACAGCCAGGACAGCCGCTACCCCGACGTCGGCTACGTGCCGGAAGCCAACATCATCGGCAAGGCCGAGGCGATCTGGCTGTCGTTCGACCCGGACCGCAGGTGGCACCTGCTCTGGCATCGCATGGGCACCGGCATCCGTTAGGGAGACAGGTATGCAGCACAGTCAGCGTGGCATGACATTGATCGGCATCCTCGTCCTGGTCGTCTTGATCGGCAGCTGGGTATACGCAGGCATCCGCGTCACGCCGAAGTACCTCGAGTACATGCGCATCGCCGCGACGCTGGAGAAGGTCCGCGACGAGTTCGACGCCAACCCCGGCTCGACCGAGTTCATGCTGCGCAAGGCCATCGAGCGCCATTTCGACATCGAGATGGTCGAGGTGATCAGCGCGAACGACATCGAGATCACGAAGGACGGCGGCGCGTTCAACATGCGCGCCTATTACGAGGACACGGTGCCGCTCATCGCGAACGTTTCGTTCCTCCTCGAGTTCGACAAGTCGGTCGTCGTCAACGCGCGCTGACCGCCGTGGACCCGGCCGCCCGCTGGCTGGCTGAGCGCCTCGGCGTCGAAGTTTCCGATCCCGGCCTCCTGGTCCGCGCGCTCACGCACCGCAGCCACGGCGGGCCGAACAACGAGCGCCTCGAGTACCTGGGCGACGCCGTCATCTCGTTCGTCGTCGCCGAGATGCTGTTCCGGAGGTTTCCCGAGGCGAGCGAGGGCGAGCTGTCCCGCTACCGGGCGAGCCTCGTGAGCGGCGAGGCGCTCGCACAGCTGGCGACCGAGCTGGACCTCGGCGGGCGGCTGCGGCTGGGGGAGGGCGAGCTGAAGTCCGGCGGCCAGCACCGTGCGACGATCCTCGCGGACGCGCTCGAGGCGCTGTTCGGGGCGATCTACCTCGACCAGGGGCTCGCCGCCGCAGGTCGAGTCGCCGAGCGGATGTTCCGGCAGTCCCTGGCGGCGCTCCCGTCCGCCGCCGAGCTCAAGGACCCGAAGACCCGCCTGCAGGAATGGCTGCAGGGGCGCGGCCATGCCCTGCCGACGTACACGGTGCTCGAGATCTCCGGCGAGCCCCACGACCAGCGCTTCCGGGTGCGCTGCGAGGTGCCCGCCCTCGCGATCACGGCAGTAGCCGACGGCAGCAGCCGGCGCCGCGCCGAGCAGGATGCGGCGCAGCGTATCCTGGAGGATCCGGCGCTAAAATCGGCCGGGTGAGCCCGGAACACGCACACCGCTGGGGCACCGTCACCCTGGCCGGCCGCCCGAACGTCGGCAAGTCGACGCTGCTCAATGCGCTTGCCGGCCGCAAGCTCAGCATCGTCACGCCGAAACCGCAGACCACGCGGCACCGGGTCGAGGGCCTCGTGGAAGGCCCGGGTTTCCGCATGATCCTCGCCGACACCCCGGGCACGGGGGCCGCGTCCGGAAGCCGCCTCGCGCATGCGATGAACCGGGAGGGCGAGGCGGCGC
The DNA here is from genome assembly GCA_035281265.1 of Steroidobacteraceae bacterium. Taxonomy (GTDB): domain Bacteria; phylum Pseudomonadota; class Gammaproteobacteria; order Steroidobacterales; family Steroidobacteraceae; genus SCUD01. Next base: position 1,854 of record DATEEF010000201.1, on the reverse strand, counting down.
TCGGCGCGGCGGATGCCGCGATCCTCGTCGTCGCGGCGCCGCGCTGGACGGCGGGCGATGACGCCGCGCTCGCCCGCGTCGTTCGCGCGCGCCTGCCCGTCGTGCTCGCAGTCAACAAGATCGACATGGTGAAGCCGCGCACGGCCTTGTTGCCGTTCCTGGACCGGGCGGCTCGCCGGCACGAGTTCGCGGCGATCGTGCCCGTGTCGGCCTCGCGCCATGAAAACCTCGAGGCACTGGTGAAAGCCGTCGCCGCACACCTGCCGGAAGGCCCGGCCGAACAGGCCCCACCGGCACTCGAGCGCGGCGAGCGGTTCCAGGCGGCGGAAGCGCTGCGCGAGCAGCTGATGCTGGCGCTGTCCGACGAACTGCCCTATGGCATCGCCGTGGAGATCGAGCGCTTCGAGCCGACGGCGGACGGCCGCACCGAGATCGACGCCGTGATCTGGGTGGAGCGCGAGGGACAGCGCAGGATCGTCATCGGCGCGAAGGGCGCGCGCCTCAAGGCCGTCGGAAGCGCCGCGCGTCTCGCCCTCAACGAGCTGTTCGGGCGACGCGTGCACCTCAACACCTGGGTGAAGGTGCGCGCCGGCTGGAGCGACGACGACCGCCTGCTGCAGCGGCTCGGGCACGAGCCGACATGAGAATCAAGTGCTGATGACGGCGGTGGAAGTGCGCGGATGAGCGGCGCGCGGCGCAGGCACCTCGAGCCGGCCTGGCTCCTGCACCATCGCCCGTGGAGCGACACGAGCCGGATCGTGGACCTCATGACGCGCGAGCATGGCCGCGTGACCCTGTTTGCGCACGGCGCGAGGCGCCCGAAGTCGCCGCACCGGGCACTGCTGCGGCCGTTCGTGCCGCTGCTCGTGTCCTGGTCGGGCCGCGCGGACGGCGGTACGCTGACCTCGGCCGAAGCCGGCGGCGCGGCACCGGTGCTTCCCGCCCAGCGCCTGATCTCGGGCTTCTACCTCAACGAGCTGCTCCTCAAGCTGCTGCCGAAAGAGGATCGCCACGAATCGCTCTATGTCGCATACGGCGAAGCGCTCGCGGCGCTCGCGCAGGCCGACGAGCAGCCGGCATTGCGCGCCTTCGAGCGCGTGCTGCTCGAGGAGCTCGGGTATGGGCTCGAGCTCGCGCACGAGGCCGGGAGCCGGCGGCCGGTCGTGGCCGACCGGTACTATCATTTCGAGGCCGGCCGCGGCGTGTACGCGGTCCGGGAGGGAGATCCGGGTCCGGACATCCACGCCGGCCGGGCCGTGCTAGCCGTCGCGCGCGGCGAGCTCGCCGCGGCGGACGCGCAGCGGGCGGCACGCGGCATCTTCGGTGCCGCCATCGCCCATTGCCTGGAAGGACGCGGGCTCGCGAGCCGAGAGGTGATGCTGGCCGTGCGCCGGCGGGGGCGTGAGGGATGACGCGGACTGCGATCCTGCTGGGCGTGAACATCGACCATGTGGCGACGGTGCGCCAGGCGCGCGGCGGCCGCTCGCCGGACCCGCTGCATGCCGCGCTCGTGGCCGAGCAGTGGGGCGCCGACAGCATCACGCTGCACCTGCGCGAGGACCGCCGCCACATCCAGGACCGCGACGTGCGCGCGATGCGGGGCGCGCTGCAGACGCGCATGAACCTCGAGATCGCGGCGACGGCCGAGATGATGCGCATCGCGCTCGAGGTGCTGCCGGCCGACGTCTGCCTCGTGCCGGAAAAGCGCACCGAGGTGACGACCGAGGGCGGGCTCGACGTCGCCGGGCAGACCGGGACGGTCGCGGACGCCTGCCGCCGGCTCGCGGCGGGCGGAATCCGGGTTTCGCTCTTCATCGATCCCGATGCTGAGCAGCTCGACGCGGCGGTGCGAGC
>DATEEF010000200.1:0-6918 GCA_035281265.1 Steroidobacteraceae bacterium | reverse complement strand
GAAAGGGCGGAAGGACCACGTCACGATGCTGCCGGACGCACTCGCACCGCATGTAAAGGAGCAACTCGAGACGGCGCATTCGCTGTTCAATCAGGATCGGCAGCAAGGGCGTCCCGGCGTCTACACGCACGTCCTGAATCGCGGCGGGAAAGGCGTGCGCAGCCCGCTGGATGCGGGCCGGGGCTCACGCGAATAGCGAGGCGATTGCGCCCGCGAACCGGTCCGGTGCCGTAGGGTCGATGCGCAGGTAGAGCGACGGTTCGACGAGCTCCAGCTCCATGACGCGGAACTCGTCATCGCTCCGGACGAGGTCCGCGCGCGCATAGAGGAGCTTCTGCCCGACGGCGGCGATCGCGGCATTGCCGGCATCGACGAGAGCAGGCTCCGGCTCGACCAGCGTGATGACGCTCCCGTGCTCCTCCTGGACGCGAAAGTCGCCTTGCCTCGGCTTCTTGAGGATCGTGTGGCTGTGCCGGCCGTTCAGATAGATCACCGAGTACTCGCCTTCCTCGACGACGCCACGCTCGAACGGCTGCATCATGAGTGGGCGGCCGGCGAAGTAGCTCTCGATCTCAGGGGCCATTGCTCGGGCCCGCGCCGCATCGAGCCGCCAGGCACCCTGGGCATTGGCACCCATGACGGGCTTGATCACGGCCTCGTCGCTGCGCAGTTCCTCGAACAGGGGCACGAGCTCGCCGGCCCCGAGCCCGTCCCGCCAGAACGTCGGCACGATCTCGACGCCGCGCGCGGCGAGGTCTCGCAGGTAAGACTTCTGCATGTTCCAGCGCACGATCTCACTGCCGTTCTCGAGCCGCACGCCGGCATGCTCGATCGTCTCGAGCACGCGCAGGAACGCCTCCGCGTTCCGCGGGTAGTCCCAGGTGGACCGGATTACGACGAGTGCGTACTGGCGCCAGTCGATCCCGGGCCTGTCCCAGGGGATCGTCTCGACCTGGATTCCGCGCCGTGCCAGCGGCAGCACCGCGAGCTCGTCGTCGATGACGAACCCGCTCGGGTCGTGCATCGTCAGGAACGCGATTCGCGGCACGTCAGGTCTTGGGGTAGAGGACGAGTTGCGTGCAGCGGAAGAGGGCGATCGTCTTGCCGCTCTCGCGGTGCGTGACGACGGCATCCCAGAGCTGGGTCGTGCGCCCGAGGTGCGCGCCGGTCGCGACAACCTCGATCGTCCCCTCGCGGGCGGTACCGAGAAAGTTCGACTTCAGCTCGATCGTCGTGAATCCGTTTGCGCCCTCGGGCAGGTGCGCGATACAGCCGTAGCCGGAGGCCGTGTCCGCGAGCGTCACCACGGTGCCGGCATGCAGGTAGCCGTTGGGCGCGATGTGGTGGCGCTGGATGGCGAGCTCGGCGCGCAGTTCCTTTTCGGCGAGGCCGGTGATGACGACGCCCATGTAGCCGGGCAGGAAGCCGGTGCCGCGGCGCTTGAGCTGGTCGAGCGTGATCACGCGGCGACGCCGGCGCGGAGCACCGCGGCGGGCCGGACCAGCCCGAACTGCGCGGCCAGCTCGGCGGGATGCTCGGCGTTCCAGATCACGATGTCGGCGATCTTGCCGGGCTCGATGCTGCCGAGTGCCTTGCGCAAGCCGAGTGCGCGCGCGGCGTTTCGCGTCACGCCGAGCAGCGCCTCCTCGGTCGTGAGCCCGAAGCGCGTGCAGGCGAGGTTCATGTTGAGCTGCAGCGAGGCCAGCGGCGAGCTGCCGGGGTTCAGGTCGCTCGCGACCGCGATCGGCACGCGGTTCACGCGCAGGAGCTCGATCGGCGGCATCTTCGTCTCGCGCAGGTAAACCGACGCGCCGGGGAGCAGCACCGCGACAGTGCGGGACGCCGCCATGGCCTGCACGCCCTCCTTGTCGAGGTGCGAGAGGTGGTCGGCGGACAGCGCCTTGTATTTCGCCGCCAGCGCCGCTCCCTGCTGGTTGGAGAACTGCTCGGCGTGCAGCTTGACCCCGAGCCCGGCTTCCTTGGCCTTGATCAGGACGCGCTCCACCTGCGCGGGCGTGAATCCGACGGTGTCGCAGTAGGCGTCGACGGCATCGGCGAGGCCTTCGGCGACCGCTGCCGGAATGATCTCGTCGCACACATATTTAATGTAGTCGTCCGCACGGTCCTTGTACTCGGGCGGCACCGCATGGGCGGCGAGCAGCGTGGTGCGCACGTTGATCCCGAGCCGCTTGCCGAGCGTGCGGGCCACGCGGAGGATCTTCAGCTCGTTGTCCTTGTCGAGCCCGTAGCCGGACTTCACCTCGAGCGTGGTCACGCCCTCGGCCACGTACCTGCTGGCGCGCGCAAGCGCCGACGTCAGGAGGTCCGCCTCGCTCGCCGCGCGCGTCGCGGTGACGGTGTTCGCGATGCCGCCGCCGGCCTTGGCGATGTCCTCGTACGTCGCGCCCTGGAGCCGCTGCTCGAATTCCTTGTAACGCGAGCCGGCCCATACCAGGTGCGTGTGGCAGTCGATGAGGCCCGGCGTCACGAGCGCGTAGTTCACTTCGCTGACGACGCAGGACTTCGGCAGCGTCTCGGGCACGTCGCGCTTGGAGCCCACCCAGGCGATGCGGCTGCCCGCGAGCGCGACCGCGCCCTTGGGGATCAATCCATAGGGCCGGCCTTCCGCGCAGGTCGCGAGGGTCGCGTTGCGGATGAGACGGGTCCAGGTCGAGGTGTCGATTGTCGCCACGGGTCGCAAGTTTACCGGATGCCGTTGCGGCCGCGTTATGCTGCGCGTCCCAGTTGCCCGAGCCGGAGTTCACGTGCCGGATGCCACGATCACGCGCGAATTCGTCGCGGCCTTGCCGAAGACGGACCTGCACGTCCACCTGGATGGTTCGCTGCGAATCCCGACGCTGATCGAGCTGGCGCGCGAGCAACGCCTCGAGCTGCCGAGCTACACCGAGTCGGGGCTGCGCGAGACCGTATATAAGGAGCGCTACACGAGCCTCGGCGACTACCTCAAGGGCTTCCGCTACACCGTCGGCGTGATGCAGACGGCCGAGGCGCTCGAGCGCATCGCGGCGGAGCTCGCCGAGGACAACCAGGCGGAGGGCGTGCGCTACCTCGAGGTGCGCTTCGCGCCGCAGCTGCACGTGCGCCCCGGGCTCGATGCGATCCAGGTCCTGGCGGCGGTGGACCGCGGCCTGCGCCGCGCCCGCGACGCCTACAACCGCCGGCCCGAGGTCGCCGCCGGCCGGGAGCCGGCCTTCGAGTACGGGATCATCTGCTGTGCGCTGCGCATGTTCGGGGCCGGCTTCAGCCAGCACTACGACACGCTGCTCGCGGCCCACCCGTTCACGCGCCCGAAGGACATCTTCGCGATCGCCTCGCTCGACGCCGTGCGCGCGGCCGTGATCGCGCGCGACACGCTCGGGCTGCAGGTCGTCGGCTTCGACCTCGCCGGCGAGGAGCAGGGCTACCCCGCGAGCGCGCACAAGGAGGCCTTCGAATACGCGCACAAGCACTTCCTGAAGCGCACCGTGCACGCAGGCGAGGCCTATGGCCCGGAATCGATCTTCCAGGCGATCACGGACCTGCACGCGGACCGCATCGGCCACGGCACTTACTTGCTCGAGGCCCAGGAAATCAGGGACCCCGAGATCGAAGATCGCGAGCGCTATGTCGAGAAGCTCGGCAACTACATCGCCGACCGGCGCATCACGCTCGAGATCTGCCTCACGAGCAACCTGCAGACGAATCCCGCGATGAAGGCCCTCAACGACCACACCTTCAAGAGGCTCCGCGCCGCCCGCATCTCGACGACGCTGTGCACCGACAACCGGCTGATGAGCAACACGACCGTGACCAACGAGCTGATGCTCGCGGTGGAGCACCTCGGCCTCGACCGCCACGACCTCAAATCCATCGTGATCTACGGCTTCAAGCGCAGCTTCTGGCCGGGCGACTACCTGAGCAAGCGCCAGTACGTGCGCCAGGTGATCGACCACTACGAGACCGTCGAGAAGAAGTTCGCAGCGTGAGGTGACGCCATGGCCCGCCGCATCCTGGTGCTCGACGGACATCCCGACCCCCGCGGGGACCATTTCGTCCACGGGCTCGCGACCGCGTACCGCGAATCGGCGCTCGCCGCGGGGCATGCCGTGCGCACGATCGCGATCGCGGCGCTCGACTTCCCGTTGCTGCGCTCACCCGAGGAGTTCCAGAGCGGGCAGGCGCCCAAGGTCATCGCGGCCGCGCAGGCGGATATCGAGTGGGCGAACCACCTCGCGGTCTTCTATCCCCTGTGGCTCGGCTCCATGCCGGCCGCCACCAAGGCGTTCTTCGAGCAAGCGCTGCGGCCCGGATTCGCGTTCGGTCCGGCACGCGGGCGCGGCCTGCCGAAGCAGAAGCTCAAGGGCCGCTCGGCGCGCGTCGTCGTCACGATGGGAATGCCGTCGTTCTTCTACCGCTGGTTCTACCGCGCGCACTCGCTGAAGAGCTTCGAGCGCAACATCCTGCATTTCTGCGGCATCCGCCCGGTGCGAGCCACGGTCGTCGGCCTGGTGGAGAGCCGGGCGACGCGCGACAAGGCGCTCGCGGCCATGCGCCGCCTGGGCGCCAGGGCCGCTTGAGCTAGATCTCGACCTCGGTCGCGAGCACGACGACCCGCTTCGTCGGCATGCGGAAGAATTCCGCCGCCTGTGCGCTGCGGCGCTGCATCCAGGCGAAGAGCCGCATCTTCATCCCGGCGAGGCCGTGACGCGCCCGCGCGCGGACCAGGTGCCAGCCGAGGAAGAACGTGCAGTCCTCGTCGATGCGAAGTCCCTTGCGCACGGCTCCGGCGAGGGCGACGCTGACGTCGGGTGTTTCCATGAAACCGAAGCGCGCGTGCACGAGGTGGACGCCGGGGAAGATTTCCTCCGGGTAGCTTCTCGACACGACATCCTGCCGCGGCGTGCGCTGGATCCCGAGGTTCAGGATCACGATGTTCTCGTGGCAGACGCGGTTGTGCTCGAGGTTGCGGAGCAGCGCCGTCGGCACGAACTCCGGATGGCTGACCAGGAACACGGCGGTTCCGGGCACGCGGGTGGCTTCCATGAGCAGTTTCGGCAGCTCCGAGTTCGGCACGGCGCGGCGTCGCAACTCTGCCCGCAGGAGCGCGCGGCCGTCGTGCCAGGTGACGAACACGCCGAACATCGCGGCCGACAGCACGAGCGGTATCCAGCCGCCGCTCGGGATCTTGGTGGCATTGCCGAGGATGAAGGCCAGGTCGACGACGCCGAAGAGGCCGAACACGGCGATCACGCGCCACAGCGGCCACTTCCAGGCGGCCCGGGCGGCGATCGCGCCGAGCAGCGTCGTGATGACCATCGTGCCGTTGACCGCGGCGCCGTAGGCGCCGGACAGGGCGCTCGAGCCCTGGAAGATCACCACGAACGCGCAGGTCGCGACGAACATGAAGGCGTTCGTTGCTGGCACGTAGATCTGGCCGTGCATATCCGCGGACGTCTGCAGGATCTTCACGCGTGGCAGGAGGTCGAGCTGCACGGCCTGCCGCGTGACGGAAAATGCGCCCGAGATCGTCGCCTGGGAGGCGATGATGGCTGCGGCCGTCGCGAGGAGGATCAGGAACGGGAGCGCCGCCGGCGAGGCCATCTCGAAAAACGGGTTGAGCGTCGTGCCGGGCGACCTCAGCAGCAGCGCGCCCTGGCCGAAGTAGTTGAGCAGCAGTCCCGGCCACACGACCAGGAACCACGCGACCCGCACCGGCGTACGGCCGAAATGCCCCATGTCGATGTAGAGCGCCTCGCCGCCCGTCAGCACGAGGAACACGGCGCCGAGGATCACGAGCGCAAGCCCGGGGTGGCCGAGCAGCACGGCGAAGGCGTACCCGGGATCGAGCGCCCGGAGGATCTCGGGCGTCTCGAAGATTTCTCGCAGGCCGAGAAGCCCGATCGACGTGAACCAGACGACCATGATCGGGCCGAACAGCCGGCCGATGCGTTCCGTGCCGCGCCGCTGCATCGCGAACAGCGCGACGAGGATGGCGAGCGTGCCGGGCACGATGAAGCGCTGCATGCCGGGGTCGAGCACAACCAGGCCTTCCATGGCGCCCATCACCGAGATCGCCGGTGTGATGAGCGCGTCGCAGTAGAAGAACGCCGTGCCGAGCACGGCGAGCATCACGAGGCGTTTCGCCGCCTTTCCGCTGTGCGCCAGCTTGTGCTCGACGAGCGCGACCAGAGACAGCACGCCGCCTTCACCGTCGTTGTCCATGCGCAGGACCACGACGATGTACTTGAGCGTGATGATGATCAGCAGGCTCCAGAAGATCAGCGACAGCACGCCGAGCATCGCGGTGACGTCGGCCGCGCCGCCGGCGACGGCCGTCGCCTCTCGAAGCGCATACAGCGGGCTCGTGCCGATGTCGCCGTATACGACACCGAGCGCGCCCAGCGTGGCCGCGGACAGGGAGTGCTTCTGGTTCATGGGGAGCCGTCCGGCGGCGACTATTGTGCCCTAATCGCGCGCCGGCGGCTCGCGCCCGCCTGTCAGCTCGATCGGCGACGAATCCCGACCAATAATGCGAGCGCTGCGAGGCCGATGAGGCCGGTCGCGCCGCCGCCGCCACCGCCACCGCGATAGCGCGGCGTGTACGAAATGCGCACCGACTGGTCTTCGCGGATCCGCTCCTTGAATGCGTCGAGTTCCGTGTCGAGGTTGACCGTCATGTCCGCCATGGCCTGCTCGAATCCCTTCTGCTGCGTGGCGCGACGGTCCGCGTCCATCTCGACGTACGTCGTGCTGCTCGTGATGTCGCTGGCGCCGGGTGCGCGGAACAGGAGCTTTTTCGATGCCACGTCGAACACCGCGGTGTCGACGAACGTATTCACGTCGTTCTCGTTGCCCTTGACGACGTAGGCCCCGACGATCGTCCAGTAGAGGAACGACGAGGTGCGCTCGTCGGTATGC
>DATEEF010000199.1:0-30010 GCA_035281265.1 Steroidobacteraceae bacterium | reverse complement strand
GACGGGGTGAAGTGATGGCGCGCGCCATGAACCAGGTCGTGTTCGAGCCCCTCGCGCACGCGAACAGCTGGACGCTGCCGGTGTACGAGAAGCTCGGCGGCTACGAGGCCTGGCGGAAGATCCTGCGCGAGAAGACGACTCGCGAGGCCATCATCGAGGAGGTAAAAGCCTCGGGCCTGCGCGGGCGCGGCGGCGCCGGCTTCCCCACCGGCGTGAAGTGGAGCTTCATGCCGCGGAGCGCGCCCGGCCAGAAATACGTCGTCTGCAACTCGGACGAGAGCGAGCCGGGCACCTGCCACGACCGCGACATCCTGCGGTTCAACCCGCACTCGGTGATCGAGGGCATGGCGATCGGCGGTTACGCCATGGGTGCGACGGTCGGATACAACTACATCCGCGGCGAGTTCCTGGCCGAGCCCTTCCCGCGCTTCGAGGCGGCGCTCGAGGAAGCCTACGCCGCCGGCCTCCTCGGCAGGGACATCCAGGGGAGCGGAATCGACTTCGACCTGTACGCCGTCGCCGGCGCGGGTGCGTACATCTGCGGCGAGGAGACGGCGCTGCTTGAGTCGCTCGAAGGCAAGCCCGGCAAGCCGCGCTTCAAGCCGCCGTTTCCCGCGAACTTCGGCCTGTACGGCAAGCCGACGACGATCAACAACACGCTGTCGTTCGCCTCGGTGCCCGCGATCCTGCGCAACGGCGCCAAATGGTTCGCGGAGCTCGGGGTGCCGAACGCAGGCGGCACCGTCATCTTCTCGGTGTCGGGCCACGTCGAGAGGCCGGGCAACTACGAGTTGCCGATGGGCATCCCTTTCCGCGAGCTGCTCGAGATCTGCGGCGGCGTGCGCAAGGGCCGCAGGCTGAAAGCGGTCATTCCCGGCGGCTCCTCGGTGCCCGTGCTGCCGGCCGCCGCGATCATGGACTGCACGATGGATTACGACTCGCTGCGCAAGGCGGGCAGCAGCGTCGGCACCGGCGCGATGATCGTCATGGACGAGACGACCTGCATGGTGCGGGTGCTGGAGCGCATCTCGCGCTTCTACATGGCCGAATCCTGCGGCCAGTGCACGCCCTGCCGCGAGGGCACGGGCTGGCTCACGCGCATGCTGCGGCGGATCCTGGCGGGCCAGGGAAAGATGTCCGACCTCGACCTGCTGGTGCAGGTCGCGAACCAGATCGAGGGTCACACGATCTGCGCGCTCGGCGACGCCGCAGCGTGGCCGGTGCAGAGCTTCCTGAAGCACTTCCGCCATGAGTTCGCGTACATGGTCGAGAACGGCGGCAAGAGCATCGTGGACAGCCCCGGAATTGAAGGGGACGCACCCCTTCATATTCGCAGCGGAGTACGTCCCACGCCCGAAAATGAAGGGGTGCGTCCCCTTCAATCGCCATGAGCGACGACGTCGTCAACGTGGAGGTCGACGGCCGGCCGCTCAAGGCGCGCAAGGGCCAGATGATCATCCAGCTCACCGACCAGGCGGGCGTCTACGTGCCGCGCTTCTGCTACCACGAGAAGCTCTCCATCGCGGCGAACTGCCGCATGTGCCTCGTCGAGGTGGAGAAGGCGCCGAAGCCTATGCCGGCCTGCGCGACGCCGGTCGCCGAGGGCATGAAGGTCTTCACGCGCTCGCCGCGCGCGATCGCGGCGCAGAAGGCGACGATGGAGTTCCTGCTGATCAACCACCCGCTCGACTGCCCGATCTGCGACCAGGGCGGCGAGTGCGAGCTCCAGGACCTCGCGCTCGGCTTCGGCAGCGCGGAGTCGCGTTTCGACGAGCGAAAGCGATCGGTCAAGGACAAGAACCTCGGTCCCCTCATCTCGACGGACATGACGCGCTGCATCCACTGCACGCGCTGCGTGCGGTTCACCGCGGAAATCGCGGGCCTGCAGGAGCTGGGGGCGACCGGCCGCGGCGAGAGCATGGAGATCGGCACGTTCATCGAGAAGAGCGTCGACCACGAGCTGTCGGGCAACGTGATCGACCTCTGCCCGGTGGGCGCGCTCAATTCGAAGCCGTTCCGCCACCGCGCCCGCTCCTGGGAGATGACCGAGCATGCGCTCGTCTCCCCCCACGACGGCATCGGGACGAACCTGTGGGGCCACGTGCTGCGGGGCCGGCTGATGCGCGTCGTGCCGCGCACCAACGAGGAGATCAACGAGACCTGGATCGCGGACCGCGACCGCTTCTCGTACGAGGGCGTCTATGCGCCGGACCGGCTGCGCGTGCCGATGATGCGCGTCGAGGGCCGCTGGCAGGAGGTCGGGTGGGAGCGCGCGCTCGAGGCCGCGGCCGACATGCTGCGGGACACCGTCAAGGAGGGCGGGGCGGATCGCGTCGGCTTCCTGGCGGCGCCGGGGTCAACCAGCGAGGAGGCCTACCTGCTCGGCCGCATCGCGCGTGGCCTCGGGTCGCACAACGTCGACTCCCGGCTGCGGCAGCGCGACTTCTCGGACCAGGCGAACGACCCCGTGTATCCGGGCCTCGGCATGGCCCTGCGCGACGTCGAATCTCTGTCGGGGCTCCTGCTCGTGGGGTGCCACGTGCGCGACGAGGCGCCGATACTCGCGCACCGCGTGCGCAAGGCCGCCCTCGCGGGATGCCAGGTGAGCCTGGTCGCGACGGAGTTCCAGCAGTTCTATTTCCCGGTGCTGAAACAGTCCGTGGTGGATGCATCCGCGCTCGCCGCCGAACTCGCCGCGCTCGCTGGCGGTTCGCACGGGCCCGTCGTCGAGTCGCTGTCGGGCGGACGCGGCGCCATCGTCCTGGGCGGAGCGGCCCTGCGACACTCGCACTACGCCGACATCCGGTCCGCCGCGGCCGCGCTCGCGGCGAAGACCGGCGCAACGCTTGGCTTCCTTGCCGATGGTGGCAACGCCGTGGGCACGGCCCTGGCCGGCGCGCTGCCGCACCGCTTGCCCGGGGGCGTTCCGGACCCGGCGCCGGGGCTCGACCTCGCGCGCATGCTGGAATCACCGCTTGCGGGCGGCCTTCTGCTCGGCGGCATCGAGCCCGCGCAGGACATCGGCTTACCCGGCGCGCAGGAAGCGCTTGCCGCCTGCCCGCGGCTCGTCGCGGTCACCCCGTACGCGGCCCCCGCAATCCTGGCCATCGCCCAGGTCCTGCTGCCAATGGGCAGCTTCGCCGAGACCTCGGGCAGCTACGTGAACGTCGAGGGCCGCTGGCAGGAGTTCCGTGGCTGCGCGCAGCCGGTCGGCGAATCGCGGCCCGGCTGGAAAATCCTGCGCGTGCTCGGCAACCAGCTCGGCCTCGACGGCTTCGACCATGGCAGCTCGGCCGAGGTGCTCGCGGAGCTGCGCGCGCTGGCGGGCGAGGCCCGCTACGAAGGCCGCATGCCCGCGACGCGGGAGCGCAAGGCCGAACGCCGCGGCGCGACGACGCTGCTGCCGCTCTACGGCGCCGACGCACTGGTGCGGCGCGCGCCCGCCCTGCAGAAGACGCGTATCGCCCGCGCCGGCGCGGCGGGCGGGGGCTGAGCCGTGCCTGCCTTCGTCACGGATTTCCTCGCCGCGTTCTCGCCCGAGTGGCAGGCCGTGATCGTCGCCGGCTTCAAGGTTGTCGTCGTGCTGCTGGCGATCGTGGTCTCGGTCGCGATGCTGACGCTCGCCGAGCGCAAGGTGATCGGCTACATGCAGCTGCGGCGCGGGCCGAACCGCGTGAGCTTCTTCGGCCTGCCGATCCTGCGGGGGCTCGCGCAGCCATTCGCCGACGTCATCAAGCTCCTGCTCAAGGAGATCATCGTCCCGGCCCGCTCGTCGCGCTTCCTGTTCCTGCTGGCGCCGCTCATCGTACTGGTGCCGGCCATGGCGGCCTGGGCCGTCATGCCGCTCTCGCCGGAGTTCGTGATCGCGGACATCGACGCGGGGCTGCTGTTCGTGCTCGCGCTCACGTCGATGGGCGTCTACGGCGTCATCCTGGCCGGTTGGGCGAGCAACTCGAAGTACGCCTTCCTCGGCGCGATGCGCTCGGCCGCGCAGATGGTGGCCTACGAGATCGCGATGGGCTTCGCGCTGGTCGGCGTGCTGATGGCTGCCGGAAGCCTCAACCTCGGCGAGATCGTGCGCGCGCAGCAGGGTGCCTTCCTCAGCTGGAACTGGTTCTGGCTGTTCCCGCTGTTCCTCGTCTACCTGATCTCGGGGATCGCCGAGACGAACCGGGCGCCGTTCGACGTCGCCGAGGGCGAGTCGGAGATCGTCGCGGGCTTCCACGTCGAGTACTCCGGCGCCGCCTTCGCGACGCTCTTCGCGCTGCCCGAGTACGCCAACATGATCCTGATCTCGGGACTCGCCTCGGTGCTCTTCCTCGGCGGCTGGCTGAGCCCGGCCGACGGATACCTGGCGGCGGACGCCGCGATCCGCGACGTCCCGCTGCTCGGCTTCCTGATCGGCGACGGCTTCCACTGGCTGCTCATCAAGGTCAGCTTCTTCCTGTTCGTCTTCCTCTGGGTGCGCGCGACGTTCCCGCGCTACCGCTACGACCAGATCATGCGCCTGGGCTGGAAGGTGCTGATCCCGATCACGCTCGTGTGGATCGCGGTCGAGGGCGTGATGGCCTGGTACCGCGTCGGGCCGTGGGCGGCGTGAGGCATCCATGAAACGCATCCGTTCGCTGTTCCAGACGATTTTCCTCTCCGAGCTGCTCCGGGGACTCATCGTGACGGTCCGGAATTTCTTCCGCCCGAAGGTGACGCTGAACTACCCGGAGGAGAAGACGCCGCAGTCGCCGCGCTTCCGCGGCCTGCATGCGCTGCGCCGCTACCCCAACGGCCAGGAGCGCTGCATCGCCTGCAAGCTGTGCGAGGCCGTGTGCCCCGCGCTCGCGATCACGATCGACTCGGACGTCAGCGGGGACGGCACCCGGCGCACGACGCGCTACGACATCGACCTGTTCAAGTGCATCTACTGCGGCTTCTGCGAGGAAGCCTGCCCGGTCGACGCGATCGTGCTCACGCGCATCCACGAGTACCACATGGAGGACCGCGGCGAGAACATCATGACCAAGGACAAGCTGCTCGCGGTCGGCGAGAAGTACGAGGCGATGATCGCCGCCGACAGGGCTGCGGACTCGCGCTTCCGGTAGCCCCCATGCTCGTCGAGATCCTGTTCTGGACCTTCTCAGCCGTCCTCGTGGGCGCCGCACTCGGCGTGATCCTGTCGCGCAACCCGGTCCACTCGGTGCTCTACCTGGTGCTCTGCTTCTTCAACGCGGCCGTGCTGTGGCTCCTGATCCAGGCGGAGTTCCTCGCGATCGTGCTGGTGCTGGTCTACGTCGGCGCCGTGATGGTGCTGTTCCTGTTCGTCGTCATGATGCTCGACATCAACATCGAGCAGCTGCGCGAGGGGTTCGCGCGGAACGCGCCGCTCGGGGCGCTGATCGCCTTCATCATGGTGGTCGAGCTCGCCTACGTGCTCTGGGTGCGCCGGCTCGGCATCGAGCTTCCCGGCGCGGTCGCCCCGACTGCGGAGGGCGCGAGCAACACGGCCGAGATAGGCGCCGTGCTGTACACGCAGTACGCCTATCCGTTCCAGCTGGCGGCGATCGTCCTGCTCATCGCGATCGTCGCGGCGATCACGCTGACCATGCGCCGGCGGCCGGGACTGAAGGTCCAGGACATCGCGGGGCAGGTGGCCGTCAAGGCAGCCGACCGCGTGCGCCTCGTCAGCATGCCGCCGGAGCGCGAGCCGTGATCGGGCTGGCGCACTACCTGCTGCTCGCCGGCGTGCTGTTCGCCATCGCGGTGGCGGGCATCTTCATCAACCGCAAGAACGTCATCCTGCTGCTGATGTGCATCGAGCTGATGCTGCTCGCGGTCAACTTCAACTTCGTCGCCTTCTCGCGCTTCCTCGGCGACCTCGACGGCCAGGTCTTCGTGTTCTTCATCCTGACCGTGGCGGCGGCGGAGGCGGCGATCGGGCTTGCCATCCTGGTCGTGCTGTTCCGGCAGCGTCGCAGCATCAACGTCGAGGAACTCGACGCCATGAAGGGCTGACCGTGGACTTCGCCTCCGTCTGCCTCGCCATCGTGCTGGCACCGCTCCTGGCCGCGGTCGTCGCGGGCCTGGGCGGCCGATGGATCGGCCGCGCGGGCGCGCACACCCTCTGCATCGCCGGCGTGGCGCTGTCGTTCGCCGGCTCGGCCTGGGTGCTGCAGCAGCTGCTGGCCGGGGCGCCCGCATTCAACGAGGCGGTCTACACCTGGGGCGTGAGCGACGGCCTCCGGATGGAGATCGGGTTCCTCATCGACAACCTGAGCGCGCTGATGATGACAGTCGTCACGTTCGTGTCGCTCGCGGTGCACGTGTACACGATCGGCTACATGCGCGACGACCCCGGCTACACGCGATTCTTCGCCTACATCTCGCTGTTCACGTTCTCGATGCTGATGCTCGTGATGTCGAACAACTTCCTGCAGCTGTTCTTCGGCTGGGAGGCGGTCGGGCTGGTCTCGTACCTGCTCATCGGCTTCTGGTACAGGCGCCCGACGGCGGTATTCGCGAACTACAAGGCCTTCATCGTCAACCGGATCGGCGACTTCGCCTTCATCGTCGCCATCGCGATCATCGTCGCCTACATGGGCAGCCTCGACTACGCGGAGGTGTTCGAGCGCATCCCGCGCGCCATCGGCCACGACCTGTTCCTGACGCCCGGCGAGCCGTCGAAGGTGATCACCGTCATCTGCGTGGGCCTCTTCATCGGGGCGATGGGCAAGTCCGCGCAGGTGCCGCTGCACGTGTGGCTGCCGGACTCGATGGAGGGCCCGACCCCGATCTCGGCGCTGATCCACGCGGCGACGATGGTCACCGCGGGCATCTTCATGGTCGCGCGCATGTCGCCGCTGTTCCAGATGTCGCCCGACGCCCTGCACTTCGTCGTGGTGATCGGCGCGACGACGGCGCTCTTCATGGGGCTCCTCGGCCTCGTCAACAACGACATCAAGCGCGTGGTCGCGTACTCGACGCTGTCCCAGCTCGGCTACATGACGGCGGCCCTCGGCGCCGGCGCCTACGGGGCCGGCATCTTCCACCTGATGACGCACGCGTTCTTCAAGGCGCTGCTGTTCCTCGCCGCCGGCTCGGTGATCATCGGCATGCATCACGAGCAGGACATGCGGCGCATGGGCGGGCTGCGGAAGTACATGCCGGTGACGTACTGGACCTGCCTGGTCGGCGCGCTGGCGCTGATCGGCTTCCCGGGACTCTCGGGCTTCTACTCGAAGGACATCATCATCGAGGCGCTGCACCACAGCGGGACCGAGGGCGCCGGCTACGCCTACTGGTGCGCGCTGATCGGCGTGTTCGTCACCGCGCTGTACAGCTTCCGGCTGGTGTTCATGACGTTCCATGGCCGCGAGCGGATGGACGAGCACACGCGCGAGCACCTGCACGAGAGCCCCTGGGTCGTGACGCTGCCGCTCGTCGCGCTCGCGATCCCGTCGATCGCAATCGGCTGGCTGACCGTGGGGCCGGTCGTGTTCGGCGATTTCTTCGCGGGATCGATCGCCCACTCTCCCGACGGGCCGCTCGCCGAGCTCGGCGCCGAGTTCCACGGCCCGGCAGCCTTCGTCCTCCATGCGTTCTCGTCGCCGGCGGTCTACCTGGCCCTCGGGGGCGTCATGGCGGCCTGGTACCTCTACCTGTACCGGCCTGACCTGCCGGACCGCATCGCCGCGCGTTTCTCGAGGACGTACCGGCTGCTCGTCAACAAGTACTACTTCGACTGGTTCAACGAGAACGTCGTCGCGGCCGGCGTGCGGAACTTCGGCACGAGCCTGTGGAGGCGGGGCGATGAGACGGTCATCGATGGCTGGCTCGTGAACGGCAGCGCCCGGGCCGTTGCCGCTCTCTCGGCCGCCGTCCGGCACGTGCAGTCCGGCTACCTCTACCACTACGCCTTCGCGATGATCATCGGCCTGTCGCTGCTGCTCGGCTGGCTGCTGCTGAGGTCCTGACGTGAAGGCACCGGCGAACATCCTGAGCTGGCTCGTCTGGCTCCCGATCGCGGCGGGCGCGCTGGTGCTGCTGCTGGGTGACCGCCGCATCGCCCTGGGGCGCTGGCTGTCGCTCGTCGTGACGCTCGCGACGCTCGCGCTCTGCGTGCCGCTCTGGTGCGACTTCGACCGGGTGACGGCGGCACTGCAGTTCGTCGAGCGGGAGCCGTGGATCGGGGCGGTGAACGCCTGGTACCACCTCGGGATCGACGGCATCGCGCTGCCGCTGATCGTGCTGACGGCATTCACGACCCCGCTCGTGGTGGTGGCGGCCTGGACCGGCATCGAGAAGCGCCCGTCACAGTACTTCGCGTCCTTCCTGGTCATGGAAGGCCTGATGATCGGCGTGTTCGCGGCGGCGGATGCGCTGCTCTTCTACGTCTTCTGGGAGGCGATGCTCATCCCGATGTTCCTGATAATCGGGATCTGGGGCGGCACCCGGCGCGTATACGCGACGATCAAGTTCTTCCTGTACACCTTCCTCGGGTCGGTGCTCATGCTGGTCGCGCTGGTCTGGCTCTACCTCCAGGGCGGGAGCTACGAGATCGCGGACCTGCAGCGCATGCCGATCGGCATGACGGCGCAGATACTGATCTTCCTGGCGTTCTTCGCCGCCTTCGCCGTGAAGGTGCCGATGTGGCCAGTGCACACCTGGCTGCCGGATGCGCACGTCGAGGCGCCCACGGGCGGGTCGGTGATCCTGGCCGCGATCATGCTGAAGATGGGCGGCTACGGGTTCCTGCGTTTCAGCCTGCCGGTCACTCCGGACGCGAGCCGGGAGCTCGACTGGCTGGTCATCACGCTGTCCCTGGTCGCGGTAGCCTACATCGGCTTCGTGGCGCTCGCCCAGCGCGACATGAAGAAGCTGATCGCGTACTCGTCCATCGCGCACATGGGATTCGTGACGCTCGGCGCCTTCGTCGCCTACGACATCTGGCAGGCAACCGGCGCCAGCACCGGTGCAGCGATGGGCCTCGACGGCGCGATGGTGCAGATGATCTCGCACGGCCTCGTCTCGGGCGCGCTGTTCCTGTGCGTGGGCGTGCTCTACGACCGCCTGCACACGCGCGACATCTCGGCCTACGGCGGCGTCGTCAACACGATGCCGGTGTTCGCGTTCTTCGCGGTGCTGTTCGGCATGGCGAACGCGGGCCTGCCCGGCACGTCGGGCTTCGTCGGCGAGTTCCTGGTGATCGTCGCCGCCTTCAAGGCCAATTTCTGGTATGCCTTCGTGGCCGCCCTGACGCTGATCCTCGGCGCTGCCTATACGCTCTGGCTCGTCAAGCGCGTCATCTGGGGCGACGTGGGCAACGACGGCGTCGCGTCGCTCAAGGACCTGAACGGGCGCGAGTTTGCCGTGCTGTCGGTTCTCGCCGCTGCCGTCATCGCGCTCGGCGTCTGGCCGGCCCCGTTGCTCGACGCGATGCGGCCGACGCTCGCCTTCCTCGTCGAGCAGCTCATGGCGAGCAAGCTCTGAGGGTCACGTGATGGATGCAGCGCCCATGATCCTGACCCTTGCGGACGTTCGGCCGGCCGCGGCCGAGATCTTCGTCGCACTGGCGGCCTGCGTGCTGCTCCTCGTCGACGCCGTGGCAGGTGCCCGCGCGCGCGGGGTCGTGTTCGTGCTGGCGATCGCCTCGCTCGCGGGTGCGGCCTGGGTGAGCTCGGTCGTCGCGCCGGAGGCGCGCCTCATCCTGCTGGGCGGCCACTTCGTCGCCGACCCCATGGGGACTGTGCTCAAGCTGTTCGCATACGGCGCAGCCGCGGTGACGCTGCTGTACTCGCGCGACTACCTCGACCGGCGCGAGCTGCTGAAGGGCGAGTACCTCGTGCTCGCCCTTTTCGCAGTGCTCGGCATACAGGTCATCGTAGCGGCCGGGAGCCTCCTGTCCCTGTACCTTGGCATCGAGATCATGTCTCTCGCCCTGTACGCAATGGTCGCCTTCGACCGGGACGACGGCGTGGCGGCGGAATCCGCGATGAAGTACTTCGTGCTCGGTGCCATCGCGTCCGGCGCGCTGCTGTACGGGGTCTCCATCCTCTACGGCGTGACGGGCAGCTTCCTGCTCGACGGTGTCGCCCGGGCGATCTCCGGCGGCCAGGCGCCGATCGGCCTCCTGTTCGGGCTCGCCTTCATCGTCGTCGGCGTTGCGTTCAAGTTCGGCGCCGTGCCGTTCCACATGTGGCTGCCGGACGTCTACCACGGTGCGCCGACGCCCGTGACCCTGTTCGTGGGCTCCGCACCCAAGATCGCCTCGTTCGCGCTCGCGATGCGCGTCCTGGCGGAAGGCCTCGGCGGCGTCGCGGAGGCCTGGCAGGACATGCTGGTCGTGCTGGCTGCGCTCTCGATGGTCATCGGCAACGTGGTCGCCATCGCGCAGGCCAACATCAAGCGCATGCTGGCGTACTCGACGATCTCGCACGTCGGCTTCATCCTGCTCGGCGTGCTCGCGGCGAACCCGGCGGGCTACCGGGCCGCGATGTTCTACACGCTGACCTACGTCGTGATGACGACCGCGGCCTTCGGAGTCGTGCTCTGGATGTCCCGCAAGGGGTTCGAGGCCGACGCGCTCGACGACTACAAGGGCCTCAACCGGCGCAACCCCTGGTTCGCCTTCGTGATGCTGCTCGTGATGTTCGGGCTGGCCGGAGTGCCGCCGACAGTCGGTTTCTGGGCCAAGCTGCAGGTCATCGCGGCCGTGCTGGACGTAGACCTGACGTGGCTGGCGGCGCTTGCCGTGCTGATGTCGGTCGTCGGGGCCTATTACTACCTGCGTATCGTGAAGCTCATGTACTTCGATGAACCAACAGTTTCCGGCCCGGTCGAAGCGAAATTGGCCGTGCGGCTGCTGCTGAGCCTGAATGCCCTGGCGATCCTGGTCCTCGGCCTGTACCCGGGGCTGCTGCTCAGGTTGTGCGAGAACGTGGTACCTTAGGACATCGTAAGTACCGGAATTCGTTGATAAAGGGAGTTAAGAGATGCGTGGCATGATGCTGGCGGTCCTGATGGGCCTTGTCTCGGGGTTTGCAGTCGCGGCGAACAACGACAGCGCGATCGGCAACGAGACGCCAACTGCTGACCAGGCCCAGGACAAGGCCGAGGCCGACACGACGGACGAGGCCAAGCCGGAAGAGCCCTTCAAGGTGCCCGCGGGCTACCAGGCCAAGAAGCGTGGCAAGAAGATGGTCTATTGCAAGAAGGCGATGGAGAGCGGTACGCGTTTCTCGCAGGAGAAGTGCTACAGCGAGGAAACGCTGCGGGCAATGGAAGCCGAGCGGGACCAGGACCAGGTGACGCTCGACCAGAGCCGCAAGGTCTGCGGCACCGCGGAGTCCTGCAGCGCCAACTGATCGGGGAGGCACGGCCGTGCTGAGGGTGGTTGCGGCCTTGTTGATAGCTTCGACCGCCGGCACTGCGCTGGCACTGCGCGCGCCTATGGCAGACGAGACGCCCCCGGCAGTCGGGGCCAAGCAGGAGGCGGCTTCGGACGCAGCGACCAAACAGAAGGCGGAGATTCCGTTCGCAGAGCGGCTGCCACCGGGCTTCAAGGTCAAGAAGCGCGGCAAGTACACGCTGTACTGCAAGACGGACACGCCGCTCGGCACCCGCTTCAAGCACGAGACCTGCTATGACGAGGGCCAGATGCGCGCGTACCTGCTGGCGCTCGAGGAAAACAAGGTCGACGTCGACCGCATCCGCAACACCTGTTCGAATCAGTGTACCTGCGGGAATCCAGCCGCCTGCTGAGGCTGCGGCCGCACCGGCAAGCAATGGCCCGGAGATGAGTGGGGGCGAGCAAATGACGAAGCTGCTTTCGGCGTGTCTCATGGTCCTGGCGGCCCTTCCGGCGCTCGCGCAGGATGCCGCGATCGGCGACGAAACGGCACCTGCCGCGGACGCGGCGAGTGCCGTGGCGGATACCGCCGATACTGCCAAGGCCGCGGAAACGGGCACCCAGCCGTTCGTTCCGCCGCCGGGATTCAAGACCAAGAAGCAGGGCAACATGACCCTGTACTGCAAGAAGGACGCGACCGTAGGCACGCGCTTCAAGACGGAGAAGTGCTACAGCGAGGACCAGGTCCGCGAATACCTGCTCGCACTCGAGATCCAGAAGCGCGACATCGACCGCATCCGCAGCACTTGCGCCACGGGGGCCGTATGCGCGCCGCAGTGATACCGAAGATCGTCGGCACCGCCTGGCTCGGCTGCGCTGTTCTCGGCGGGGCGACCGAGGGCAGGGCGACGACTGCCGAGCCGGCCCAGGCGCCGCCCGCGGCGAGCGCCGCCGAGCAGCCCAATGCGGCCGCGGCCGAAAGGGAGTTCAAGCCGCCGCCGGGTTTCAAGACCAAGAAGCGAGGCACTCTCGTCCTCTATTGCATCAAGGACTCGACGGTAGGCACTCGGTTCAAGACCGAAAAGTGTTACGACGAGGCCCAGATGCGGGACTACCTGACCGCGCAGCAGGAGAACAAGCGGGACATCGAGCGCGTGCGGAATACCTGCTCGACCGGCACGGACTACTGCGTCCGCAATTGAGGGCCGCGGCACCGGCCTGGCGGAGTTTGTATTCCGCGTCCGCCGCCGACTATAATTCGCGCCCCTGTTGCGGGGTGGAGCAGTCTGGCAGCTCGTCGGGCTCATAACCCGAAGGTCGCAGGTTCAAATCCTGCCCCCGCTACCAATTCGAAGAAGACCCCGGCCTCGCGCCGGGGTTTTCATTTCGGGTCCCGGAAACATTCGTCGTGACGGATTCCACCGCGCAACTGCTCGTGTGCATGATCGCCGAGGACGACCAGATGTGTTTCAGCGGAATCAGAACCTGCCGCCCAGGAACGAGCAGTCGTCCGGGAAGAATTCGAAGTTCGTGGGGTTTGGAATCGAGATGATGGGGGCCACGAACCCGTCGCCCGGAAAGTCGCCCGGTCCACCACCGTCGAAGTTCGCGAGCTGGGGCATCAGGAACTCGGAGTCTTCCGTGCTGCAGGCGCCGTCTATTCCGCCGCCAAGCCTGACATCCACCTCGCCGCGGAACGTGGCGTTGTGGAACTCGAACAGGTCTTCACCAGGCCCGGTTCTCAGCACGAACCTGCCGCCGAAGTCCGGCCGCACGAAGTCGCTGAGCGATTTCACTCCGTCGACAAAGACGATGTCGTTGCCGTCGCCGGTGTCGATGCGGGTGGCGTTCGGCGCCCTGACCTGCAGGAGTTCGAGGTAGTCATCTCCCAGGCCCGTCGTGATCACGAGATTGTGCGGAATCGCGAAGTTGGTGCCCGGCAACTCGATTCTCACGAAGTCGTCGCCGCCCACCATTTCGATCCGCACGTCGTTCGTGACGCCGTCCGGGATGAATATCCGGCGCTCGCCGTTCACTGTCGTGCCCGCCCGGCCTGCGATGCCGCTTTCCATCACGATGATGTTGTTGTCGCCCGCGTCACCGCGAATCATCAGGTCGCCGTCGCTCACCGTGACCGTCACATTGCCGGGTGCGGCCTGCGCCTGGGCTGGAACGGCGAGTGCCGCGACGGACGCCAGCAGGACAGGAAATCCGATCCGCTCGAGACTGAATCGTTTCATGGGACCCCCTTTGTGTGCCGCTGCGCGGTGCGCCCGCGCGGGCCGCCGTGGTGCCAGCCCGGCGGCGCCTTTGCCGATCCTGACGCGCGCGTATGACCGTTTGGTGACACGGCGTCATGAGTCCGGGCCCCGGGACAGGGGTATGGGAGGGGTGTCTTACAGAGTCCCGAGCGGCCGGCTAGGTTCCGGTGCCGCTCAGAGCGACCGTAGTGACCGTGCCGCCGGCATTTACCCTCAGTTTCGCGTCCTTGTTGCCGAGGGTGGTCGGCTCGAAAACGACTTTTACCGTGCAACTGCCGGCCGCGGGGAGCGTAGCCGGACAATTGTTGATACGGCTGAACTGATCGGCGTCGTCGCCCGCGAGGGCAATCCGGTCGATCACGAGGGGCGCGCTACCGGTATTGGCTATCGTGACGGTCCTGGCCGCGCTTGCGGAGCCGCGTTCCACGCTGCCGAAGGCGAGGGAAGTCGGGGAGACCGAGTAAGCCGGCGGCGCTGTGGCTTCCAGTATTCCGACGTAGTCGTCGTAATCGCGATCAACGCCGCCGTCTTCGAGCAGGACCAGGATACGGTTGGTCGGCCCGCGGACGATCTGGTAATCCGCATCCAGGTAGGCAAGTGCGATGCTGGCGAACCCGTACTCGGGAACCATCATCATCGGCGACTGGCCGTTCACCACAATCTGGTAATCCGGATCCGGCTGAATGCGCCAGAACTCGAAGTCGGCCAAACCGGCCGGCTGGATGACGGTTCCGATCCGCTGGAAGGGCGGGGGACCGTTCGTGAAATCTCCCGTGCTGCCCCTCCAGTGATTGTCATTGTCCCAGAGTTGCGGGCCCGTCGAATTGCCCAGCCGGATCGCGTCCTTCCAGTGCGACTCGCTGCCGACGTCATAGAGGGTGAGCGCCACTTTGCCCAGGTTGTCCAGAGTGCCGTCCACCCAGACCTGCCCACCATCGACGTCTATGCCCGCCTGCGCCAGCACGGTATTGCCGGAGTTGCCTTGCGGGATGCGATTGACGGTCGTCCCGCCGCTGATGGAGACGCGCTGCGCGTGCGCCTGGGTCGCCAACCCCAGAACCGCGATCGCGGATGCCAGCGCAGCCGCTGTTCGCGGCGGGAAACTGGCGCCTAGTACGTGCATGCGCTCCATCCTGGGTCCGGGCGCGAAGATCCTGTCACAAGGTCTCCTGCAGGTCAGGGCGCAGAAGAACGACACCTCAGGTAGGACAGAAGATGAAATCGCGCGACCCGATGCAAATCGCCGCGTCGCGATACCGCGACGGTTTTCGCGACGCGAGGCCCGAGCGTGTTATGTGAAAGGCGTCGCCACGAGGCGGAAACCAGCCATCAACGCGCCGGAAGTACCGGGGTCATCTGGCTCGCGAGCTGTTGCCACCGGCCGTCGCGGTGGATCCACACGACGAGCGCCCGAAACTCCCCGCGTTCAGCCTCGCCGCCGTAGCGGCCGTCGATCGAAAGGCGCGTCGTATAGACGGCCATCTTGCCGTCCATGTACGTGCGGATGACTTCATCCGCCGGTGCGTGGACAACCAGATCGAGTGAAGTCCGCCTCTCGCGCAGGTTTGCGATCCGCGCCTCACGCGTCACGCGTTCGCCGCGCGGATTGATGAACACGTATTCGGTGGCCCAGAAGCGCTCGGCGGCGCTCGCGTCACCACGGCGCAGCGCATCGTCATAGGCCCGGATCGCTTCGCGCAGTTCAGCCTCCCCCTTCGGGGAGGCGCCGGGCTCCTGCGCCGACGCGGCGAGCGCTGCGGTCAGAACCAGGGCGAGAATCAGTGGCCAAAGAAGCGCATGCCGGGTCATGTGTACGCCTGTCGGTTGAATGCAGTGAAGGGTTCGACGATGCGACACACTCGGGGCTCCTGTCCAGGGACGTGACTTGCCGATTGAGGGACGAGCTCGGACGCGCTGCTCACGGCGGTGGCGGCGCCGCGAGACGGCTGACCATGGCGAGCGGTTGTCCCGCGACCGCGGGCGGTGTGCCGATCACGTAATTGACGATGCCGTCGAAAGGCGCGCGGACGTCGCCGTTTTTCGCGCCAAACGGGTCGAAGAGTTCGCCGAGCAAACCGCCCCTGGCAACGGCATAGCCTTCGCGCACGGCCGCCCGGAAGACTCCGTTTGCCGGGCTCCGGACGACCTCGTAGTCGCGCAGCCATACGACGCCCGCGTTCGTGTCGGGGTCGCCGTCGAGCATGCCGAGATGGCGCATCAGGTTCCGGATGCCATGCGCTGCCAGCGTGATCGAGTCCTCGTCGTTCTGGCCGAGCTGGCCGGTCTCGGTCGTGATCGCGGGCACGCCGCGCGCGAGCGCCGTCTGGTCGACGAATTGCGTCGCTTCCCCCGGCTGAACGCGCGCGGCGTCGATCACGATGTGATCGAGGCCGAAAGCCAGAGCCATGCCGCGGGTCGCCGCGTCGAGGCGGGCGTCGCCGGTAACCGGCATGTAGGCGTACGGCCTCAGGGCCTCGTTGCCGTCACCCGCGTGAAGGTCGACGAGGTAATCCGCCTTCGCGATCACCTCTGTCGTGATCGCATGCGCGATGCGCTCGCTCAACGTGCCGTCTGGGCGGCCCGGAAACACGCGGTTGAGGTTCTTGCCGTCGGCCGGGCTCGTGTAGATCGTGCGGCCGTAGAAGGATGGCGGGTTTGCGATGTGCACGAGGACGAGCGTGCCGCGCAGGGCGCGCGGGTCGACGGACTGGCGCAAGCGTTGCAGTGCGCTGATGCCGGGGTACTCGTAGCCGTGGGTGCCGGCGACCAGCGCCAGCACCGGACCCGGTTTGGCGCCGCGCACCAGCGAGACCGGGATCTCAGCGCCGTCATCGCCGCGGGCCGGAACAGCCAGGTAACCCGAGACGGCCTCGCCGGCGGCGGCCTTGAGCGGGCCGAGCTGCGCGAGCTCGCCGGCCTGGGCCGTGGCGGAAAGCGCGAGAAGTGCCAGTACCGGGTGGGTGATTGATTTCATGGCGAAGCTCCGCGTTCGAGGATGCGGCAGATCATGCCGGGGACGGAGCCCCGTCACCAACAGGAAGGCCCGCCGAAGCGGGCCTTCCGTCGTCATTACTGCGCCGATCAGTCCAGTAGTCGCGCGCGGTGGGCATCGCGCTTCGCGCGCAGCTCGGCGGCGCGTGCTTGGAGGGCGTCGTGCTGCGCTTTGTGCCA
Organism: Steroidobacteraceae bacterium; assembly: GCA_035281265.1. GTDB lineage: Bacteria > Pseudomonadota > Gammaproteobacteria > Steroidobacterales > Steroidobacteraceae > SCUD01. The sequence continues at coordinate 13,240 of DATEEF010000199.1, read as the reverse complement.
GGCGGCCTGAGCATCGGCAGAGCCGCTGCTGCCGGAGAGGGGCGCGAGTCCCGCTGGAGTCGGATCCCAAGGCGTCCCGTCCGTCGACTCGGCACCAAGGCAGACCGCCTGCACAATCGCGATGGGAGGATCCTTGGTGGGGTTGAACGTAGCAGCCTCGTCAAAGCAGGCGGCCAATGCACCGTTGCCGTCCACGAGGCACGCGAACAGGACGCCGAAATTGTTGGCCCCATTGTTGTCGTCGCAGAGGCAGCTGGCCGAGATGGCGACGCGGGACGACGGGCATGCGGCCTCCGCGAGGCCGACGGCCGAGTCCTCCACGGCGGTCTTCGTCAGGTGGGCGAGCGCCCCGTCGAGCGCGTCGCGGACGCCCGTCGAGAGCTTCCCGAAGGACACGGCGCGATTGGCGATGTTGGCGGTCGCGACGCCGCCGGCGGCGATGTCGTTCGACTTGATGGTGCCGTCGACGATCCGGCCTGATGTCACCGAGTTATTGGAAAGGTCGCTGTTGTTGACGCACAAGTCGCACACGACATCGGTCGCCACCTGGGCGTCCGAGTCTCGCGCGGCGAGCGACGGCAATGCGAGGGCGAAGACCACGACGGCAAGGGGCTTCAGGTTCACGACTTGGCTCCTGGGAACACGAGTAAAGGATGGTATCGGCGGGCGGGCGCCGGATTGCTCCAACGCTGCGGACCGGCCTAGATGCCCCGGCCGAAAAGACCGACGACTTTCAGCGACCCGCCCACCTTCAGGTCCAGCGTCGCGTACGCGGTGGTCGCGAACGCTGGCGTGAATACGACGCTTACCGTGCAGCTGCTGCCGGACGGAAGGTTCGCCGGGCACTGGTTGCTGCGGGCGAACTGCTTCGGGTTGGCGCCGGAAAGCTTGGGTTGTCCGATCGCCAGCGACTTGCTTCCGTAGTTCGTGATCGTGACAGTCATCGGGCTGCTGCTCGTATTCCTCGGGACGTCGCCGAACGCCAGCGAATTCGGGGAGACGGGATAGGCGGGTGGCGTCACATTGGCTTCGAGGATGCCCACATAATCGTCGTAGTCGCGGTCCGTGCCGCCGTCCTCGAGCAGTACCAGGATGCGGTTGGTGGGGCCGCTCACGACCTGGTTGGCGTCGCTGAGGTAGGCGAGGGCGATGCTGGCGAACCCGTAGTCCGGAACCATCATCATGGGCGACTGCCCGTTTACGACGAGCTGGTACTCGGGCGTCGGGTCGATGCGCCTGAACTCGAAGTCGGCCACGCCGGAGCCCTGCGTCACTGTACCGGCGAGCTGGAACGGCGCCGGGCCGTTTGTGAACGACTCCGTCGTGCCTCGGAAATGGTCGTCGAGGTCGCTGAGGACGCCGCCCGCGTCGTTGCCGATCCTGAGCTCATTGATCCAGTGCGACTCGCTGCCGACGTCGTACAGCGTGAGCGTGGCTCCATTGCCCAGGATGTCGAGCGTGCCATCGAGCCAGATCTGGCCGTCGGCTATCCCGATGCCGGCCTGGGCCAGTACCGGGTTGCCGGAATTACCCTGCGGGATGGCGCCGACCTGCGTGCCGCCGCTGATCGACAGCACCGGGGCCGGAGGCGGCGGCGGCGGTTCGACAGGCGGGCCCTCGAGAATGCCGACGTAATCGTCGTAGTCGCGGTCGTCGCCGCTGCCGTCCTCGAGGAGCACGAGAATGCGGTTCGTCGGCCCGCTCACGATCTGGTACGTGTCATCCAGGTACGCGAACGCGAGACTCGCATTGCCGGAGCCCGTGACTGAGGACGGCGACTGACCATTGATGACGAGCCTCACGTCCGGGTCCGGCAGAACCCTGAAGAAGCGCATGTTCGTGACGCCGCTGGTCTGGGTGATCGACGCGACGAACTGGAAAGGCGCCGAACCGTTGACGAACACGCCGGTCGTGCCCGCGTCGTGATTGTCGCTGTCCGTGATGTTGGCGTTCGTGGTGGAGTTGAAGATCCGGAACTGGTCTTTCCAGGCGGATTCGCTGCCCACGTCGAACACCGTCAGCGCGATGTCACCTTCATTACGGAGCGTCGCATCGACCCAGATGCTTCCGCCGGCGAAGCCGATCCCGGCCTGCCCGAGCACGCTGTGACCGGAACTACCCTCGGGGACAGCGGTGGTGGCCGTGCCGCCGGTGATCAGGAAACCGGCCGCCTCGGCGGGCACCGCAAAGCCCGCCGCGACAGCGAGACAAAGCAGCGTACCAACGCCGAATCTGTGCAGCTCCTTCACCTCGGCCCTCTAGCGCCCCTCTGCGGCGTATTCCGGCGCGCACCCCCCCGTGCCGGGCTCCATCAACACTTTGTGCAGCCGCAGGCGGCCTCAGGCGGCGCGTCGCCTCATCAGGAGAAGCGCGCCCAAACCGCACAGTAACATAAGCTCAACCAGCCCCGAGGCGCCACCGCCGCCACCGCCGCCGCCGCCACCCCCGCCACCGCCCCCTCGGGTGGTTACGGTGAAGGTGCCGGCGATCCCCCCAATGGTCAGTGTGGTCGTTTTCGATGTCGAGAAACTACTCGATGCCTGTTGCTGAACGCAGACGCTCTCTCCGTCAGCGATCTGGCCCGGGCTTGCGGTGAAGGTCCCGTCGCAGCCGATGGAGTAGGACCCCTGGATGACGCTGATGTGGGCCGGCACGCCGTCCGTGATGCCGGTGATCGTGACCTCGTCCGAAGTGACCGTCTCGTTCGGGTCCACACCCGTCTGGGCCGCGAAAGCGAACGGGTTCGGCTCGGTATCGCAGGCCCGGCGCGTGTAACGGACCTTGACGGCAACCTGGCCCGTCACCTTGACGCGAAGCGAGTGGACCGCGCAATCCGTGATGCCGTCCTCGAACCTGAGCAGGTATTCGTTTGAGAGAAGCTCGGCAATCGACGCATAGGCTTCTGCAATATGCTCATCGTTCGGGGCCGGCGGGTAATAGAGTCCGCCGGTCTCTTCGCCGAGTTCCTCCATCAGCTGGGTGCGGCCGGGCTGAGTGACGTCGCCCACGCCGATGGTGAATATCGGGATGCTGTTCTCGTTGGCGAGCGCGATGACTTCGCTCTGGGTTGCATCCGACTGGTTCTCGCCGCCGTCGGAGACCAGGATGATCGCTTTCGGGCCCGCGGGCAGCGTGTGCGGCGGCGTCACGAACTGGTTGACGGCCAGGAGCAGCGCATCGAGCAGCGGGGTGCCGGTGCCCGAGTAGTCGCTGTCGACTGCGGCCTGGAGCGATGCATTGTTGGCGGCACCGTCGATCGGCACGAATTCGTGGACCAGCGACACGCCGAGCGTGTTGTTGAACTTGATGATGGCGGCCTCATCGCCGAGCGCCATCTGGTCGATGAATCCCTTGACCGCGGATTGCAGCGCAGCCAGGGCCGTCGACTGGACCGTGCCGCTGTAATCCATCACGAAGACGACCGAGACGTTCTGCGGGCCGCCCTGCGCTGGCGGCAGGATGAAGTCGCCTGGCTGAATCGCGATCTCGACGTCGTCGACCCAGACCCGGAAGTCGCTTGCACCGAGCCCGGCCACCGGGACGTTGTTGTTGGTGACCTTTATATAAGCTTCGACGGGCTCGCTGGTCGGCCGCCCTTCGACCCTCACGTTGACGTCGGCCCGTGCCGGCGCGACGAGCGTCAGCGCGAGGCCAATGCACAACGCGACGAGTGCCGCGAGCGCGCGTGCGCGAACCGCGAATCGGCTGAATCGGTGTTTCATGGACGTCCTGATAAGGAAACCCCTAAGGGGCGTATTCTAGCTTGTCGGATTCCTGACATATTCAGGGGCGCCCGATTGCGTGAAGAAGATCACAGAACCAGGCGGATTTGAGGCGAAATCACCATAACGGGGAACCGTTACCCCTGGATCATGCTGCTACCGACGCTAGCCGAGATTCTCGAGGCCCGTGCGCGGATCAGTGGAGTTGCCCTCCGGGCCCCGCTGGTCCGGCTCGACCTTCCGGGGGTCGCTGGCGAAGTCTGGCTCAAGCTGGAGAACCTGCAGCCGATCGGCTCTTTCAAGATCCGGGGAGCCGCCAATGCGTTGTCAAACCTGGCGGCCGCGCAACTCGCGCGAGGCGTCGCCACCGCGTCGGCGGGGAATATGGCCCAAGGGGTCGCATGGTGCGCGCGGACGCTCGGTATACCGTGCACCGTCATAGCGCCGGAAACGGCGCCGCGGGCGAAGTTGGCCGCCATCGAGCGTCTCGGCGCGCGAATCATCCTGGCGCCGTTCGAGCGCTGGTGGCAGACCTTCCAGGATCGCGCCTACCCGGGCGTCAACGCAACGTTCATCCATGCCTTCGACGACCCGCGGGTCATGGCGGGCAACGGCACCATCGGTCTCGAAATTCTCGAGGACTTGCCCGACGCGGACGCGGTCGTGATTCCGTGGGGCGGCGGTGGGCTTGCAAGCGGTATCGGTGCGGCGATTCGCGCATCGGCACCGGGCTGCCGGATCTACGCAGCGGAATCCGGGTCCGGCGCGCCGCTCGCAGCCGCCCTCGCGGCGGGCAAACCGGAGACCGTGGACTATCGGCCGACCTTCGTCGACGGCATCGGCAGCCGGTCCGTTTTCCCGGACATGCTGGTCCGCGCGCAAGCCGTCCTGGACGGCGCGCTGGTTTCAACGATCGGGGAGATCGCGGCGGCCGTATGCGTTCTGGCGGCGCGTGCGCGCGTCGTCGTCGAGGGCGCAGGAGCGGCGGGTGTTGCGGCTGCGCTCGCCGGCCGGGCCGGGCCGGGCAAGGTCGTGTGCGTCGTCTCCGGAGGCAACATCGACCTCGACCGGTTTACCGCCATCCTGCGCGGACAGGTGCCGCCCTAGCTCGTGGCGCGCGACGTGTTCCGGCAGCTAGCATCGCGACCAGGCTACCCCGGAACCTGGCGAGGGCAATCGACCATGAAGCGACGCGCACGATTTCTCCTGGCCGCTGCGATCCTGGGTTCGGCGATTTCGGTCGCCCAGGCGTCGCCCCGCATCGTCGTAATCCTGCCGCCGGGAAATGCCGACGCAGGCCTTTCGGGGCGCCTGCTGCTCGTCCTGTCCCCGAAACCGGACGGCGAGCCACGCGAGCACGTCAGTTGGGACGGCGATGCGATTCCGTTCTTCGGCATGGATGTGGAAAACTGGCAGCCGGGCCAGAACAAGGTGTTCGACTCGAAGGTCGACGGCTTCCCCGTTCGTTCCCTGGCTGATTTGCCGCCCGGCGAGTATCGCGTCCAGGCGGTGCTCAACCGCTACGAAAAGTTCACGCGCAGCGACGGCCGCACCCTTCTGCTGCCGCCCGACCGGGGCGAGGGCCAGGTCTGGCGCTCGAAGCCGGGCAATCTCTATTCGAAGCCGCTGACCCTGCGTTTTGACGGCGAACGTGGCGGCCGCGCCGAGGTCGTCCTCGACCAGGTGATTCCGCCCGTCGAGGAGTTCGCAGCCAAGCAGACGAACTACGTCCGGCACTTCAGCCTGCGCAGCGAACGACTCTCGAAGTTCTGGGGACGCGACATCACGCTCGCGGCCTGGGTGCGGCTGCCGTGGGGCTACGACGAACATCCTGAAGCGCGCTACCCGCTCGTCATCGCCCACGGCCACTTTCCGGCGGGGCCGGACGGATTCCGCGAAACGCCTCCGGACCCGGAGTTGAAGCCGGATTACAGCAAGCGGTTCCAGCTCGAGGGTTACAACCGCATCCAGCAGGAGTACGCCTGGCAGGCGCACCAGGATTGGATTTCGGCCGGGTTTCCGCGCGTGCTGCTGGTCGAGATCCAGCACCCGACGCCTTTCTACGACGATTCCTATGCTGTGAATTCGGCCAACAACGGGCCGTACGGGGACGCGATCCAGTACGAGCTGATCCCGGCGATCGAGAAGGAATTCCGTGCGCTCGGAACCGGCTGGTCGCGGTTCGTCTATGGCGGCTCGACGGGCGGCTGGGAATCCATGGCGGTGCAGATCTTCTACCCGGACGATTACAACGGCGCATGGGTGGCATGCCCGGACCCGATCGATTTCCGGCATTACGTCACGGTCGACATCTATAAGGACAAGAATGCCTATGTGACCGCGAACCCGTACAAGCGCACGGCGCGGCCCGCGCATCGCAACTGGCTCGGCCATGTCGATGCGACGGTCGAAGAGCAGAACCGGTATGAAACGATGCTGGGAACGCACGGCCGCTCGGGAGACCAGTGGGACGCGTGGGAATCGGTCTACTCGCCTGTCGGCGTCGACGGCTATCCACGCCGCATCTGGGACCGCGATACTGGCGCCATCGACCCGGTCACCGCCGAGTACTGGCGCGAGAATTACGACCTTGCGCACATCCTCCGGCGCGACTGGGCGACACTCGGCCCGAAGCTCCGCGGGAAACTGCGCATCTACACGGGTGACATGGACAATTACTACCTCAACAACGCCGTGTACGGCGTGGAAGAGTTCCTGGAGGCCGCGAATCCGCCGGCGGACGCGGTGGTCGAATACGGCGACCGCGCGGAGCATTGCTGGAACGGCGACCACACGCGCGCCAACGCCTATTCCCGGCTGCGCTATCCGCAGATGGTCCTGCCGTGGGTGGTCGAGCGCATCCTCGATACGGCGCCCGCCGGCGCGGACGTCGACAGCTGGAGGTACTGACCATGTATCGACGAGTCCCTGTTCGCGTGTCGGCCGTCGCACTCGCCCTGCTGGCCGGATGCGCCACGAATCCCGTCACCGGCAAGAAAGATCTCATGCTCGTCGGCGAAGATGCGGAATTGTCGATGGGCCAGCAGCAATACGCCCCCATGCGCCAGTCCGAGGGCGGCGACTACGAGCTCGATCCGGGGCTGGCAGCCTATGTGCAGCGGGTCGGAAACCGCCTGGCCGCGGTCAGCGACCGCAAGCTTCCTTACGAATTTGCCGTCCTCAATAGCTCCGTCCCGAATGCCTGGGCCCTGCCGGGCGGGAAGATCGCGGTCAATCGGGGGCTGCTGACCGAGCTCAAGTCCGAGTCCGAACTTGCCGCAGTGCTGGGGCACGAAATCGTGCACGCGGCGGCACGCCACTCCGCGCAGCAGATGAGCAAGGGCATGCTGGCGCAGGGCGGCGTACTGGCGACGCAGATCGCGCTCGGCAACACCGCCTATGGCGGCCTTGCCGCGTCCGGTGCCCAGTTGGCTTCCCAGGTGGTCCTCCAGAGATACGGACGCGAGGCGGAGCTCGAGTCCGACCGCTACGGCATGGACTACATGAAGCGTGCGGGTTATGACGTGCAGGGGGCGGTGACGCTCCAGGAAACGTTCGTGCGCATGAGCGGCAACAAGGAAAGCAGCTGGTTCGAGGGGCTGTTCGCGAGTCACCCGCCGTCCCAGGAGCGTGTCGACGCGAACCGGCGATATGCCGCGAAGCTGGGACCGGGCGGCGATCTGGGCATCGAGCCGTTTGCGGCCGCCATGGCAAAGACCAAGGCTGCGAAGCCCGCTTATGACGCTCACGACGAAGGCCGCAAGGCACTCCGCGACAAGAAACCCGACCTCGCGCTCCAGAAGGCCTCACAGGCGATCGCGCTGGTGCCCAATGAAGGGCATTTCTATGCGCTGAGGGGCGATGCGTACCTGCAGCAGAAGAACCTGCAGGCCGCGACCCAGGCCTATACCGACGCGATCGCACGCAATGACAGGTTCTTCTACTACCCGCTGCAACGCGGCCTCATTGCCGAGCGCCAGCGCAATGACGCCGCTGCCCGGCAGGACCTCGAAACGAGCGCGAAGCTCCTGCCGACGGGCGCCGCGTACTACGCGCTCGGCAATGTCGCTGCGCGCGCGAACGATGTGGCTTCAGCCAAGAAATACTATTCAACTGCGGCCGGCGCGGGGGGCGAGGTCGGCAAGGCGGCGCAGGCGGCCCTGATGCGCCTCGACCTCCCGGAAAACCCGGGCAAGTATGTGCAGCTCCAGTCCGGCATCGATGCCAGCGGCATGCTCGTCGTCGCGCTCGGAAATCCGAGCGACGTCGCGCTTGCCGGAATCGAATTCGCGGTGCAATACGTGGACGCCCAAGGCCGCACGCAGCAGGTACGCCGCAGGCTGGATGGGCGGTTGGGTCCGGGCCAGCAGCGTCAGGTGGCGACCGGCCTCGGTCCGTTCCAGAACTCCAGCCAGTTCAAGGTGGCCCTGGCGTCAGCCCGGATCGCGGAGTGAATGCAGGCGCGCCCGCCCGAAGCTTGCCTTCGGGCGGGCGCGGTCCCACCGACCCGCGTGACGCTTACCGCATCGAGAGGACGAGTTCGCCGTTCTCGACCGGGATGCGATTGCCGGGGTCGTGGTCCATGCGGACCACCTTCTGCAAGCCATCAAGCTCGTAAGTCACGTCAAAGCCGGCCTCGACGGAGCGCGTGTCGTAGACGACGAGGCAGTCCGTCTCGGCTACGGCTCCGGCTTCTTCCTTCTTGCCGGCTGTGGGGGCCGCAGCTTCCGGTGCTTCTGCCGCTGGCGCCACGGGCGCGGCAGGTGTCGCGGCATCCGCCCCGCTGCTCAAGCCGCCCTCCCGGGCGAGCGTCGCTTCGTCGCCGCACACCTGGCGCGGCGTACGCGTGACGTCGAATGCGGGCTCGACCGAGACCACTTTTGCATACTGCTGCCACGGGTTGTGGCTGCTGTTAACGAGGATGGCCCCTGCGCCAGCGAGCGCAACCGCGCCGACGATGATCCCTGCCAATACCGTATTGTTCATCTTCGGACTCCTTCGGCGGCCTTCACCCGCCGCGTAATCCGCAATGTACGGCTCAGAATGAAGCGAAAGAGTTCGGCGAGTCGCCTCGAGGCGACGTCGTCCGGCAGCCTACGCTCACGTCGGATCGCTTCCGAGTATTCGCCTCGAATACTCCCGATCCGCGGTGCGGTCTACCTGCTCGGCGGCGCCTGGAGATAATCGACAGCCACGTGCAGGAGGCTGCGCAGGCCCACGCTGATGCCGGCCTCGTCGACGAAGAACAGGTCGGAGTGATTGTCCGGGGCGGTGGATGGATCCTGTGACGCAGGCGTCACGCCGACCCACCAGTAGACGCTCGGCACGACCTCAGCAATGTGCGCGTAATCCTCCGCGACCGTGAGCAGCGTGCTCGTGCGCACGGCATCCGCACCGAGCGCGCGCTTCAGCGATTCGGTGACCGTGCCGGTGAGCGCCGGGTTGTTCACGAGCACCGGGTTCGGGGCGGGCGACATCTCGAGCCGGGCCGTCGCGCCATGGGCCGCGGCGACGCCCGTTGCGATGCCGTCGAGTCGCTCGATGACGTGCTTGCGATCCTTCTCGCTGAACGTACGGATAGTGCCGAGCAATTCGACCTCGGCCGGAATGATGTTGTGGCGGACCCCGCCATTGATGGCTCCTACCGTGACCACCGCGGGCGCCGCGGTGAGGTCGAGGTCCCGGCTCACGATCGTCTGTGCCGCCACCACGATGCTCGAGGCGGCCACGACCGGGTCGATGCCGGACCAGGGTCGCGAGCCGTGTGTCTGGCGTCCCGTCACGACGATCCGGAAGAAGTCGGATCCCGCCATCAGCGGTCCCGGTCGCAGGGCAACGGTCCCCGTCGGGAACGATGAACCGATGTGCAGCGAGAACGCGGCGTCGGGCTTGGCAATAGCAAGCAGCCCTTCATCCAGCATCATCGGCGCGCCGCCTTCCTCGCCCTCCGGCACGCCTTCCTCCGCGGGCTGGAACACGAGCAGCACCTTGCCGGGGAGGCGGTCGCGCAGTCCGACGAGAATTTCCGCGGCGCCCATCAGGATCGCGGTGTGCGCATCGTGCCCGCAGGCGTGCATGACTCCGACCGTGCGGCCACGGAACTCGCCGGTGGCCGTGGAGCGAAATGGCACGTCGGTCCGCTCGGTGACGGGAAGCGCATCCATGTCGGCGCGCAGGAGGATCGTCGGGCCCGGCAGCTTCCCCTCGACGACGGCTACTACGCCCGTGTGCGCCATGCCGGTTCGAACTTCGAGTCCCAGTGCCCGCAGGTGCTCGGCCACCTTTGCCGCGGTGCGGACCTCGCGGTTGGCGAGCTCGGGGTTACGGTGAAAATCGCGGCGCCACTCGATGACACGCTTGTCCAGGGACGCTGCGGCCGCGTCCAGCTCGGCGCCGGTGACCTCCGCGATTGCCGCCGTCGATCCCAGCGTGCCGAAGAAAACGAGGAACCAGGCTGATTTCACGCGCCCTCCCGAGGTCCGCGGCAGTCTAGCGCAGCCGTTGCGGCCGCATTACCCGCGGTGCCGTCGGGTTGAGCCCGCCCGGCAGCCTGCGGTATCATCCGCGCCGGCCGGGGGCTTGGCGCAGGCCACCGCGGTCCGGGCAGCGAGGCCCGATCGTGGTCCCCTGGAACCGAATGGTCGATCGGAAGGCCCCCTCGCGGGGCTTTTTTGTTGCCGATCGGGTCGCCGGAAATGGGCCTCGTGCCCATTTTTTGTTTCCGGGACGGGCGGAGGCCGGATGAAGGACAAGCTGTTCGGCCTTCTCGAGCCGGTGGTGGCGGCGCTCGGCTACGAGATGCTCGACGTCGAGTGGAGCTCCGCTGGGCGCAATTCGCTGGTGCGGGTCTACATCGACCGCACCGACGGCGGCGGCATCGGGCTCGACGACTGCGAGCGCGCGAGCCGCTCGATCGGTGCGGTGCTGGATGCCGCGGATCCGATCGGGACGGAGTACCAGCTCGAGGTCTCCTCGCCGGGTTTCGACCGGCCATTGCGGACGGCGGAGCATTTCGCGCGTTTCGCGGGCAGCGAGGCCCGCATCGAGCTGGCGGCGCCGATCGAGGGCCGGCGAAGGTTCCGCGGCCGGCTCGAGGGGGTCGAGGGCGGCGTAGTGACGATCGAAGTGGACCGGAAGGTTTGGAAGTTGCCGCTGGCCGGCATCAGCAAGGCACGATTGGTGGGTTGACCATGAACAAGCAGATCCTGGAAGTCGTCGAAGCCGTCTCCAACGAGAAGGGCGTCGCGCGGGAGATCATCTTCGAGGCGCTGGAGGCGGCCCTGGCGTCGGCGACGCGCCGCAAGCACGGCGATGACATCGACGTGCGCGTCGAGATCGACCGCAAGTCAGGCGAGTACAAGACCTTCCGCCGCTGGAAGGTCTTCGCCGACGACTCCACCGAGCTCGAGTTCCCGGAGCGCGAGCTGCGCTTCGACGACGCGAAGGACGTCGACGCCAAGGCCGAGATCGGCGGCTTCGTCGAGGTCCCCATGGAGTCCGTCGCCTTCGGCCGCATCGCCGCGCAGACGGCCAAGCAGGTCATCGTGCAAAAGGTGCGCGAGGCGGAGCGCGCCCAGGTCGTCGACGAGTACAAGGACCGCGTCGGCTCCCTGGTCTCGGGCATCGTGAAGCGGGTCGACCGCCACGGCGTCTACGTGGACCTCGGCGGCAATGCGGAAGGGTTCGTGCCGCGTGAGCACATGATCCCGCGCGAGATGGTGCGCCCGCAGGACCGCCTGAAGGCGCTGCTGCGCGAAGTGCGCTCCGAAGCCCGCGGCCCGCAGCTCTTCCTCTCGCGCACTTCGCCGGATTTCCTGATCGAGCTGTTCAAGCTCGAGGTGCCCGAAGTCGGCCAGGGACTGATCCAGATCCTCGGCGCGGCGCGCGACCCGGGCGCGCGCGCCAAGATCGCGGTCAAGAGCCTCGACCCGCGCATCGATCCGGTCGGCGCCTGCGTCGGCATGCGCGGCTCGCGCGTCCAGGCGGTCTCGAACGAGATTGCCGGCGAGCGCGTCGACATCATCCCCTGGGTGGAAAACCCGGCCCAGTTCGTCATCAACGCGATGCAGCCCGCCGAGGTCACCTCGATCGTGATGGACGAGGATGCCCACTCCATGGATATCGCAGTGACCGAGGAGCGGCTGTCGCAGGCCATCGGCCGCGGCGGGCAGAACGTCCGCCTCGCGAGCGAGCTCACCGGCTGGCGGCTGAACGTGATGTCCGAGCAGCAGGCCTCGGAGCGCAGCGACGAGGAGGCGGGGGTCCTGCGCGAGATGTTCAAGACGCAGCTTGACGTGGACGAGGACATCGCGAGCGTCCTGGTCCAGGAGGGCTTCTCCACGATCGAGGAAGTCGCCTACGTCCCCACCAGCGAGCTGCTCGGCATCGAGGAGTTCGACGAGGAGATCGTCGAGGAATTGCGCAATCGCGCGCGCGACGTGCTGCTGACGCAGGCGATCGCGAGCGAGGAGAAGATGGACGAGTCGGGTCCTGCCGAGGACCTGCTCGCCGTCGACGGAATGGACAAGGAGCTAGCCTACGAGCTCGCGTCCCGCGGCATCCGCACGCGGGAGGAACTGGCGGACCAGTCGCTCGACGAGCTCGAGTCGGTTCCGGGGCTGGACCCGGAGCGCGCCGGGCAGCTCATCATGGCTGCGCGCGCGCACCTGTTCGAGAACGCGGGTCAGGCCTGAGGCCGGGCGGAGGTAGAGAGAGATGTCCGACGTCACGGTCGAGCAATTCGCCGAGGTCCTGAAGGTCCCGGTCGACAAGCTGCTGTCGCAGCTCGAAAAGGCCGGCATCAAGTCGCTCGGTCCCAAGGACCGCATCAGCGAGGACGCGAAGCACGAGCTTCTAACGCACCTGCGCAAGGCGCACGGCAAGGCCGAGGACGGCGGTGCGCCGCGCAAGATCACGCTGCGCCGGAAGGCGCAGAGCGAGATCAAGGTGGCCGCGCCGATGGGCAAGGCACGCACGGTCAGCGTCGAGGTCCGGCGGCAGCGGACCTACATTAAGCGCGACGTGCTCGAGGAGCAGGCCCGGGTCGCCCAGGAGGCCCTCGACCAGCAGCGCGAGGCGGAGGACGCCGAGCGCGCCGCCGTGGAGGCACAGCTGCGCCGCGACGTCGAGGCGCGCGAGCAGCAGCGTCGCGAAAAGGAGGAGATCGAGCGCCGCACCGCCGAGGAAGCGTCCAAGCGCCAGGCCGAGGAACAGGCCCGCCGCGAGGCGGAGCAGCGGGCGCGCGAGCAGGCCGAGAAGGAACGCCGCGCGCGCGAGGAGAAGGCGCGCAAGCCCGCGGAGGACGACAAGAGCACGCGCTACGGCCGCCAGGAACTGCACATCGCGGGCGGCCTCTCGGCTCGCCACAAGAAGGGCCGGGCGCGGCCCGAGCCGCGCCGCCGCGCCGCCGCCGTCAGCGCGGACCGCAAGCACGGCTTCGAGCTGCCGACCGAGCCGGTCCAGCGCGAGGTCTCGATCGGCGAAACCATCACGGTGTCCGAGCTCGCGCAGCGCATGGC
>DATEEF010000198.1:0-23945 GCA_035281265.1 Steroidobacteraceae bacterium | reverse complement strand
CCTCAAGGTCATGGGCATCAGCATCGACGCCTTCCGCATCGCGGGCGGGATCATGCTGTTCCTGATCGCGCTCGAGATGGTCTTCGCGCGCGAGTCCGGCACGCGCACGACCCCGGACGAGAAGGACGAGGGCCGGAAGCGCAAGGACGTCTCCGTCTTTCCGCTGGCTTTCCCCTTCATCGCCGGTCCCGGTGCGCTCGCCATCGTGCTCCTGACCTTCGGCGCCGCGCGCGACGATCTCGCGCTGTCGGCCGGGCTCTTCGGCGCCGTGGTCGTGGTGCTCCTCATCACGTATGTCCTGATGCGCCTGACGCCGCTCGTCATGCGCGTCATGGGCGTCACGGGCGGCAACGTGATCAACCGGCTTTCCGGCGTCGTGCTGGCCGCGCTCGCGGTGCAGTTCATCATCACCGGCGTCACCAACACCTTCGGCTAGCGGCGGCGCCTGAATTCCATGTCGAAGACCGCGTGGCCGAGCCGGCGGCCGCGGTTCTCGAAGCGCGTCGCGATCCGGCCGGGACGTTCGACACATCCGCCGTCCGTAGCGACGTTCTCCAGTTCCGGCGAAGCCCCGAGAACCTCGAGCATCCAGGCCGCGTAAGGCTCCCAGTCCGTCGCCAGCCTGAAGACGCCGCCGGGCTTCAGCCGGTCCGCCACCAACGCGGCGAATGCCGGCTGCACGATGCGGCGCTTGTGATGCCGCTTCTTGGGCCAGGGATCGGGAAAATAAAGGAGCACTTCGTCAAGGGAGGGCGGCGCGACCTGCTGAGCCATGACCTCGACCGCGTCGTGCACGATGACGCGCACGTTGCGAAGGCCGCGCGATTCGATCTCGAGCAGGCAGTGGCCGACGCCGGGAGGATGAACTTCGACGCCGATGAAATCCATGTCGGGCGCGGCCGCCGCCAGCTCCACGAGCGTGTCGCCGTTGCCGAAGCCGATCTCGAGCACGCGCGGCGCCGGGCGCCCGAAAATCCGGTCGAAATCGAGCGGGCCGGGCGCGAACGGAATGCCGTACCGCGGCAGCAGCTCCTCGAGCGCGCGCTTCTGCGCCGCGGTGATGCGCCCCGCGCGCAGCACGAAACTCCGGATCGGCTGGCGTGGCGCGTTCACGCCGGCGCGAGCAGGTCGGGGCCCAGCGCGCCGATGCCGGTGCAGCCAGTCAGCGCGAGCGTGCGGTCTAGCTCCTCGGCAAGGATCGCCAGCGCACGCTCGACGCCCGCCTGGCCGCCGGCTGCGAGGCCGTACACGGGCGCGCGCCCGAGCAGCACGCCCTCGGCGCCGAGCGCCACGGCCCTCGCGATGTCCGCGCCGCGACGGACGCCACCGTCCACCAGGATGCTCGCGCGCGCGCCGACCGCGCGCACGACCTCGGGCAGCGCGTCGAGGGCGCTGATGGCGCCGTCGAGCTGGCGGCCGCCGTGGTTCGACAGGACGATCCCGTCGAAGCCCGCCGCGACGGCGCGCTCCGCATCGTCCGCGCGCAGCACGCCTTTCAGCAGGAGCTTGCGGGGCCAGGTGTCACGGAAGCGCTTCACGTCGTCCCAGCAGAACGACGGGTCGAACATGCCGTGCCCGACGAAGGCGTTGACGTCGCGGCCGGGGCCCAGCTCGCGCTCGACGTTGACGAACCGCGGCCTGCGGGTCGCGACGGTCGCGATCCAGCGCGGGTGCACGAGCATGTCGAGCTTCGTCGCGATCGTGAAGCGCTGCGCGGGCAGGAGGCCGGTGCGCAGGTCGCGCTCGCGCTTGCCCGCGACGGGGAAGTCGCTCGTCAGGATCGCGCACTCGAACCCGGCCTCGAGCGCGCGGCGCAGGATCCCCTCGGTGATGCGGCGCTCGGAGAAGACGTAAGCCTGCAGCCAGTGCCGCCCCGGCGCCTCGCGGGCGACGTCCTCGACGAAGCTCATCGAGACCGTGGACATCGCGAAGGGCAGGCCGGCCGCGGCGGCGGCGCGCGCGAGCGCGAGGTCGCCGTCGCGCCAGGCGAGACCGTTGAGGCCGGTCGGCCCGACGACGGCCGGCATGGCGGCGGGCTGCCCGAGGAGCGGCGCCGAGAGGTCGCGGCGCGAGACGTCGACGAGCGTGCGCGGGCGCAATCGCAGCCGCGCGAAGGCCGCGCGATTGTCCCTCAGCGTGCGCTCGTCTTCGGCACCCCCGTCCACGTAGTCGAACACGAAGCGCGGCAGCCGCCGGCGCGCGATCTCGCGCAGGTCCTCTATGTTGATCGCCTCGCTGAAGTGCATGGATCCGCTCAGGCGTTCCGGCCGGCGATGCGTCCCGAGAACAGGCAGCCGCCGAGGAAGGTGCCCTCGAGGCCGCGCTTGCCGTTCATGCCGCCCCCGCCGAAGCCGGTGGCTTCTCCCGCCGCGAGGAGGCCGTCGATCACCTCGTCATTGTCGCCGAGAACGCGGCCCGAGAGGTCCGTGCGGATGCCGCCCATGCTCTTGCGGCTGATGATGAACTCGCGGATCGCCACCAGGGGGCCTGCGCGCCGGTCCAGGATCGGCTGGTGGGCGCAGGTGCGGATGCGGTCGCCCGGCCAGCGGCGCAGCCAGGCGATGCGGCGCAGCTGCTCGTCGCCGTAGTAGCGCTCGCCGCGCCGGATCTGCGCATCGTAGGCGGCGACCGCCGACTCGACCGCCGCGAGTTCGACGACGTCGTCGCCGTTCAGGGCGTTCATGCGCTCCACGAGCTCGGGCAGGGTCACGGCCTGCACGATGTCCTCGCTGTTGCGGGTCAGCTCTCCGTACAGCCAGCGGTTGCCGAAGAGAAGGTCGCGCGCGAACGCGAGCCGCCGCCGGTCACGGATGGCCGGGTTGAACTCGACGCCGGAGACCGCGAGCTCGCGCAGCGCGATCTTCCGGTTGAGCAGCTGCCAGCTGTACCCCCCGGGCTCGTGGCAGATCCGGGCGACGAGCTCGTGCGTGTCGAATCCCGCGACGAGCGGCATCGGGCCGATGCGCTGGCCGCGCGCGTTGAGCCAGAGAGCGGACTTCGGCGGTATCAGCGAGAGCCCATGCCCGGGCTTGCGCGGCCGCCAGTGCCGGATGCCGGCGGCGTAGTTCCACTGCCAGTCCAGGTGCGTGACCGCGGCGCCCGCGGCCGCCGCCGCATCGTGCAGCCGGCCGTCGGCGAAGCGGTGCGAGCCGTTCAGGATGACGGGCGGCGGCTGGCCCCAGTCCGCGTGCCAGTGCCGGCGCACGCGCTCGATGTCGCCGTTGATGCCCCCGGCCGCGATGACGACGGTTTCGCTCGAGATCTCGAAAGGCGTTTCGTCGGGCTCGACGACGCCCGCGAGGCCCGTGACCTTTCCGGCGCGCGTGACGAGCGTATCCACGCGGTGGCCGAAGCGGAGCTCCAGCAGCTCGCGGCGCGGATGTCCGAGAAGCCGGGCGACGAGGCGGTTGGACAGGTCGCGGCCGGTGCCCCAGACAAGATGGAATCGCGGCACGGAGTTCCCGGGCGCATAGAGCCCGCGCTCGACCCACATCGGCATCGGCATGAAGCGGATGCCCATCCCGCACAGCCAGTCGTGGACCTCGGGCACGCAACGCTCGACATAGGCGCGGGCCCAGGCGCGCGGCCAGGCGTGTTCGGGGCCGAGCTCACCGAAAGCGAGCCAGTCCGCGTACGCGAGCTCGATGCTGTCGGCGATTCCGCGGCGGCGCTGTAGCGGCGTACCGGCGAACCAGAGCCCGCCGAACGAATCCCGGGCGAGCCCGCCGAGATTTTCCTCGAGGTCGCGGTCGACGAGGATCACGCGCCGGCCGCGGTCGAGGGCTTCTACCGCCGCCGCGATGCCGGCGATGCCGGCGCCGGCAATCGCGACGTCCGCTGAATGGCTGGCGGTCCGCATGGCGATCGCCTCGTCAGCTGGCGGTGGCGGCCGCAGGCCGCTCGATCTCCGCGATCATCTCGAGCGCGATCTGGCGCTCGCCCATGATCACCGTGTCCGCGCCGAGCTCGCGCAAGTGGCGGATCTCGGCGTCGGAATGCGCGCGCGCCACGATCACGAGCCGCGGGTTCGCGCGGCGCGCGTGCTTCACGATGCGGCCGGACTCGAAGGCATTGGGTATCGCGATGACGAGCCGGGTCGCCGTCGCCGGGTGCGCGGCGCCGAGGATGTCCTTGCTCGCCGCGTTGCCCTCGACGAACGGTATGCCCCGCTCGCGCAGCTCGCGGATGCGCTCCATGTCGCCCTCGATGACGGTGAATGGAATGGACGCGCGCTGGAGCGCCGCCGCGACCAGCGAGCCGACGCGGCCGTAGCCGACGAGCAGGCTGTGGCCCGACGACGGCAGGGGCGCGGACGGCGCGGCCTCCGCGCGCGCCTCGACGAGGGGCGCCAGCTTCGCGGTGAGCGCGAAGGCGAACGGGTTGAGGACGATCGAGATCATGGCGGCCGCGAGCACGAGGTCGCGTCCCTCGGGCGGCAGGATCGCCATCGACACGCCGAGGCCGGCGAGGATGAAGGAGAACTCGCCGATCTGGGACAGGCTCGCCGCGATCGTCATGCCGACCCCGACGGTGTGCCGGAACGCCATCACGATCGCGAAGGCGGCCACCGACTTGCCGACGAGGACGATGAAGAGGGTCGCGAGCAGGGCCACCGGTTCGCTCAGCAGGATCGACGGGTTGAATAGCATGCCGACCGCGACGAAGAAGAGCACGGCGAACGCCTCGCGCAGCGGAACGCTCTCCTCAGCGGCCCGGTGCGACAGCTCCGACTCGCCGAGCACCATGCCGGCGAAGAACGCGCCGAGCGCGAAGGACACGCCGAACAGCTTCGCCGCGCCGAAGGCGACGCCGAGCGCGATCGCGAGCACCGCGAGGCGGAAGAGCTCCCGCTCCTGGGCGACCGCGTGCAGCACGCGCGGGATCACGCGGCGCCCGACGACGTACATCACGGCGACGAAGCCCGCGACCTTGGCGATGGTGACGCCCACCGCTGCCGCGACTTTTGCCGCGTCCAGTCCCGCGGCGGCGCCGCCGTCGTCCCCGGGGGCGAGGGAGTCGCCGAGCGCCGGGAGCAGAACGAGCGCCAGCACCATCGCGATGTCCTCGACGATCAGCCAGCCGACCGCGATGCGGCCGCGCTCCGAAGTGACGAGGCCGCGCTCCTCGAGCGCGCGCAGCAGCACGACCGTGCTCGCGACGGAGAGTGCGAGGCCGAAGATGATGCCGGCTTCCCAGGACCAGCCCAGCCAGCGGCCGAGCAATGCGCCCATCAGCGTCGCGGCGCCGATCTGCGCGACGGCGCCGGGGAGGGCGATCGCCCGGACGGCGAGCAGCTCCCGGAACGAGAAGTGCATGCCGACGCCGAACATGAGCAGGATCACGCCGATCTCGGCCAGCTCGTTGGCGATCGCCTGGTCGGCGACGAATCCCGGCGTGAACGGGCCGACGGCGACGCCGGCGATCAGGTAACCGACGATCGGCGACATGCGCAGGCGGCTCGCGAGCGCGCCGAACAGGAATGCGAGGCCGAGGCCCCCGACGATCGTGGCGATGAGCGGTGTGGCGTGATCCATCGGCTGCGGTGGGGCGACCTCCTGCGCGGGCATGAAATGTAGCACGCGAGGGCATAAAATCCCGGCAGGCGTCGCGGGTGTAGTTCAATGGTAGAACTGCAGCTTCCCAAGCTGCTAACGTGGGTTCGATTCCCATCACCCGCTCCATTCCTTTCATGAGCGGCTGGGCGGGCGGACTCGCGGGCGGGGCGCTGATCGGCGCAGGCTCGGTGCTGCTGCTCGGGTCGATCGGGCGCATCGCCGGCATCAGCGGCATCGCGAGCGGCGCGATCGAGGGCGCCGCCGGCGACCGGGCGTGGCGCTTCGCGTTCCTCGCCGGAATGATGCTCGCCGGTGCGCTCGTCCTCCAGTTCGTGCCCGCGCCGCCGCGGAGCCAGACCGGCCCGACTGCGCTGCTGCTCGTTGCCGGGTTCCTGGTCGGATTCGGCACGCGCCTCGGCAACGGCTGCACGAGCGGGCACGGCGTCTGCGGCCTCGCCCGCCTGTCGCGCCGGTCGCTCGCCGCGGTCGCGACATTCATGGGCCTCGCCATGGCGACGACCTTCGTGATGCGCCACGTGATCGGAGTGCCGGCATGAACCGCGCGCTGGCGGCGGCGTTCGCGGCGGGCGCGCTGATCGGCGCGGGACTT
This sequence comes from Steroidobacteraceae bacterium, assembly GCA_035281265.1. Lineage (GTDB taxonomy): Bacteria > Pseudomonadota > Gammaproteobacteria > Steroidobacterales > Steroidobacteraceae > SCUD01. The sequence continues at coordinate 17,780 of DATEEF010000198.1, read as the reverse complement.
GCGATCTCGTCGATGACGGATCGCAGCGTCGTGCTCGGCTTCCTCGACGTCCGTGGCGCATGGAACCCGACGCTGGCCTTCGTGATGGGCGGCGCGCTCGCCGTATCCGTCCCGCTGTTCCGCTCGGTCCTCAGGCGGAAGGCGCCGGCGCTCGGGGGAGAGTTTCGCGTCCCGAAGGCCGATGCGATCGACGCTCGCCTCATCGCGGGCGCCGCCGTCTTCGGTATCGGATGGGGACTTGCGGGCTTCTGCCCGGGGCCCGCGCTCGTGGGTGTCGCGGCGGGACTCCGGGATGCCTGGATCTTCCTGCCCGCCATGGTCGCGGGCAGTTTCATCGCCGGGAGGATCGGACGGTGAGCGCCGAACGCGAATCGCTGACCGCGCTGGCGCGCGAGGCCTGCCGCAACGCCCACGCCCCGTACTCGGGCATCCATGTCGGCGCCGCGATCAGGTCCGCGACCGGCCAGCTGTACACGGGCACGAACGTCGAGAACGCGGCTTACCCGCTCGGCAACTGCGCCGAGGCGAGCGCCATCTCTGCGGGCGTGCAGGCGGAGGGAGAAGGATTCGCGATCGCGGAAACGGCGGTCTGGGCGCTCGACGAGCGCGGCCGGACGATCGCGATCTCGCCCTGCGGCGGCTGCCGCCAGCGCATCAGCGAGTTCGCCGTGGACGGGAACGTCAGCGTGCATTTCCCCTGGCGCGATGGACACATGCACACGGCGAGCGTGGACGAGCTGCTGCCGTTCGCGTTCGAGCTGCCGGACCGCTGACCCGGGGCGGTCATTTTCATGCCGGACTTCCCATGACGTGGCTGCCCCAGGAGGCCATCCGCGCGAAGCGCGACGGCGGCGAGCTCGAGGCGGAGGAGCTCGTGCGCATCGTGCGCGCGATCTCCGACGGCAGCCTCTCCGAGGCACAAGTCGGCGCGTTCGCGATGGCCGTCATGCTGCGTGGAATGACCCCGCGCGAGGCGGCGGCGTTCACGATGGCCGTGCGCGACAGCGGCGAGGTGTTCGACTGGCGCGCAGAGTCTCCGCCGGGTCCGGTGCTCGACAAGCATTCGACCGGTGGCGTGGGAGACCTCGTCTCGCTCGCCCTCGGGCCGATGCTCGCCGCCTGCGGTGCCTGGGTGCCGATGATCGTCGGGCGCGGGCTCGCGCATACCGGCGGCACGCTCGACAAGCTCGAGTCCATTCCCGGCTACGTCTCGCGACCGCCGCCGGAGCGCGTGCGCAAGACCGTGCGCGAGGCGGGTGTCGCCATCGTGGGCGCGGGGGACCGCATCGCGCCGGCGGACCGCCGCCTCTACGCGGTGCGCGACGTCACGGCCACCGTCGACTGCCTGCCGCTCATCGTGGCCTCGATCCTCTCCAAGAAGCTCGCTGCTGGCCTCGACGCGCTGGTGCTCGACATCAAGCGCGGCAATGGGGCCGTGCTGCCGGAGCCGGAGCGCGGGCGTGAGCTCGCGCGTGAGATGAAGGCGACCGCGGCCGAGGCGGGACTGCGCCTGTCCGCGCTCTCGACCGACATGTCCGAGCCGCTCGCGCGTTCGGCGGGCAACGCGCTCGAGGTCTTCGAGGCGGTCGCGATGCTGCGCGGCGAGGGCGTCGACCCGCGGCTTCTCGAAGTGACTCTCGCCCTCGGCGCGGAGGTCCTGGTGCTCGGCGGGCTCGCGAAGGCGGAACCGGATGCGCGCGCGGCGCTCGAGCGCGCGCTCGACAGCGGCGCCGCCGCGGAACGGTTCTCGCGCATGGTCGCGAGCCTCGGGGGACCCGAAGACTTCATCGAGAGGCCCGACGCTTACCTGACGCTCGCGCCCGTCGTCGTCGACGTGCCGTCGACCGCCGCGGGCAGCGTGACCGCGATCGACACGCGCGCGGTCGGGCTCGCGGTGGTCGCGCTGGGCGGCGGCCGCACGAACCCCGAGCATACGATCGATCCCGCCGTCGGCTTCGACAGGCTGCTGCCGCGCGGCGCACGGGTGCGGCGCGGCGATCCGATCGCCCGCGTCCATGCAGCCGACGAGGCGCGCGCGGCGCGCGCCGTGGCGTCCCTGCAGGCCGCGTTCACGATCGGTGAGAGTGGCGAGCTTGCGCCGCCGCTGGTGGAGCGGATCGCCTAGCCGTAGCGACGGCGCGGCTGAAAGCGCCGGCCGCCGGGCGCGGCCGGGCGCGTCGGTGTGGCCACAGTAGCGCGATGAATCGCCTGCGCGGCCGGTTCGCTGCGAGCGAACTTTGGTGTTGGCGAGAAGGGCACGGACTGGCGCATCGTCTTCTCGATGTCGCGCAGGAGCGGTGCCTCGTCGTCCGATACGAGCGAGACGGCGTGGCCGTCGTTGCCGGCACGCGCCGTGCGGCCGATGCGGTGCACGTAATCCTCGGGCACGTGCGGCAGGTCGTAGTTGACCACCTGCGGCAGCTCGCGGATGTCGAGGCCACGCGAGGCGACCTCGGTCGCGACCAGCGCGGCGAGCTTGCCCGCCTTGAAGTCGGCGAGGGCGCGCGTGCGCGCGGCCTGGCTCTTGTTGCCGTGGATGGCCGCCGAGCGGATGCCGGCACGCTCGAGCTGCTGGCTCAGGCGGTTGGCGCCGTGCTTGGTGCGCGTGAAGACGAGCGCCTGGTACCAGGGTCCTTCGCCATTCGCGCCGTTCTCGAACAGGTGAACGAGCAGGTGCCGCTTGTCCTCCTTCGCGACGCGGAATGCGCGCTGCGTGACGCGCTCCACCGTGCTGTTCGGCGGCGTGACCTCGACCTTCACGGGGTCGACGAGGATCCTGGCCGCCAGTGTGCGGATGTCGGGCGTGTACGTCGCCGAGAGCAGGAGATTCTGCCGTTTGGCCGGCAACAGCTTGATGACGCGCTTGATGTCGTGGATGAAGCCCATGTCGAGCATGCGATCGGCTTCGTCGAGCACGAGGTGACGGACCACCGACAGGTTCGCGAGCCTGCGATCGGCGAGGTCGAGCAGGCGTCCCGGCGTCGCGACGAGGATGTCGCAGCCCGCCTTCAGGCCGTCGATCTGCGGCTGCTCGCCGACGCCGCCGAAGATGACGCGCGCCCGAAGCTGCTTGTTCGCGCCGTAGACGCGGACGCTCTCCAGGATCTGCGCGGCGAGCTCGCGAGTCGGCGCGAGGACCAGCGCACGCGGTGCGCGCCCGGACGGGCTCCCCAGCAGCTGGAGCAGCGGCAGCACGAACGCCGCGGTCTTGCCGGTGCCGGTCTGGGCGCCCGCCAGCAGGTCGCGCCCGGCGAGAACCGGCGGGATAGCGGCGGCCTGGATCGGCGTCGGCGTCGTGTAGCCGTGCGCGGCAACGGCGGAAACCAGCTCAGGCGCAAGCCCGAGGTCATTGAAATTCATGGTGTTTTGGGTGTTGGGGGAGGGAAGAGGCGCGCGCACTATACAGGATCGCGGAGGTCCGGGTACGGATAGTCGCAGTACGATAGGCGGCAAGCACAATTCGGAGCCCTTTTATGCGTTATTTCTCGACCGCCCTCATTGCCACGCTATGCGTCGCGCTCAGCGGCTGCGGCTACAACACCATCCAGACCCAGGACGAGGACGTGAAGGCGGCCTGGTCGGAAGTCGTCAGCCAGTACCAGCGCCGCGCGGACCTGATCCCGAATCTCGTCAACACGGTGAAGGGGTTCGCCGCGCAGGAGCAGGCCGTGCTGATCGGCGTAACCGAAGCGCGCGCACGCGCGACCTCGGTCCAGGTCACGCCGGAAATGCTGGACGATCCCGCGGCGGTCGCGAAGTTCCAGGCGGCGCAGGGCGAGCTGTCCCAGGCGCTGAGCCGCCTCCTCGTGGTGGTCGAGAACTACCCGGAACTGAAGTCCGACCAGAATTTCCTCAACCTGCAGGCCCAGCTCGAGGGCACGGAAAACCGCATCGCGGTGGCCCGCAACCGTTACATCGAATCCGTGAAGACCTACAACAGCACGATCCGGCGCTTCCCCGTCAACCTGACCGCGATGATCTTCAACTACGACGTGAAGCAGAACTTCACCGTCGAAAACGAAGCCGAGATCTCGCGACCACCGCCGGTCGACTTCAATACCGCGCCGGCGGCCCCCGCGGAGACGCCCGCAGAACCCTCGACCTGAACATGAAGGGGTCAGACCCCTTCGCGAAAATGAAGGGGACTGACCCCTTCATATTCCGGATTGCCGCGGCGGCGATTCTCGCGCTCACGGCCGCGACGGCCGCCTTGGCGCAGCCGCAGCAGCCGATCCCGGCGCTGGCCGCGCGCGTCACTGACCTCACCGGCACGCTGACGCCCGCGGAACGCTCGGCCCTCGAGGAGAAGCTCTCGGCCTTCGAGGCCCGCAAGGGCGCGCAGATCGCCGTGCTGATCGTCCCGACCACGCAGCCGGAGGCGATCGAGCAGTATTCGATCCGAGTCGTCGATGCCTGGAAACTCGGCCGTGAAAAGCCGGACGACGGCGCGCTGCTGCTGGTCGCCCTGCAGGACCGCGCATTGCGCATCGAGGTGGGCCGCGGGCTGGAAGGCGCGCTCACGGACCTCGTGTCGAACCGCATCATCAACGAGACGATCACGCCGCGCTTTCGCGAGGGCGACTTCGCGGGCGGAATCTCGGCGGGCGTCGACCGAATGATCTCGGTGGTCGACGGCGAGCCCTTGCCCGAGCCGGAGAAGCACTGGACCGGCACTCCGGACGTCGGCGGGCTGCTGCCCGTCCTGTTCTTCGTGGTGTTCTTCGCTTCGACGATCTTGCGCGCGATGTTCGGCCGCGCGCTCGGTTCGCTCGCGACCGGCGGCGTCGCGGGCGGCCTCGCGTGGTTTTTCACGCAGTTGCTCGGCATCTCGATCGGCGTCGGACTGGTCGGGCTCGTGCTGTCGCTCGCGATGGGTTTCGGCAACGGCGGCCGCTGGTCGAGCCGCCCCGGTCACGGCGGCTGGACGACCGGCGGCTGGGGCGGGCGCGGAGGCGGATTCGGCGGTGGCGGCGGCGGCTTTCGCGGTGGCGGCGGCAGCTTCGGGGGCGGTGGCGCCTCGGGGCGCTGGTAGGCCATGTCGTTCGGCCGCGCGATCCGGCACCTTTTCTCGACGCGCTGGGGCACGCGCCAGCGATTCACCACGGATGTTCGCGGCCGCATCGAGGCCGCGATCGCCGCGGTCGAGCGCCGGCACGCCGGGGAGATCCGCTTCGCGGTCGAGACTGCCTACGACTTGCCCGACCTCTGGTACGGGACGACACCGCGCGCACGGGCGGTGCAGGTGTTCGGCCTCCTCGGCGTCTGGGACACGGCGGAGAACAACGGCGTCCTGATCTACGTGCTGATGGCGGATCGCGACGTGGAAATCGTGGCGGATCGCGCGATCGCCGCGCGTGTCGCGCAGCCCGACTGGGATGCGGTCTGCCGCGACATGGAAGGCCACTTCCGGGCCGGACGTTATGCCGAGGGCGCGGAGGCCGGGATCGCCGGCGTCGGCGCGCTGCTCGCGCGGCATTTTCCGGCGCAGGGCGGGGATCGCAACGAACAGCCGGACGCGCCCGTCTTCCTCTAGCGCACGGACTCAGGCCAGCGTGTGGTAGACCTTTTGCACGTCGTCGTCCTGCTCGAGCTTGTCGATAACCTCGAGCGATTCGGTCGCTTCGGCCTCGGGTAGCTCCATCGGCGTCGTGCAGACGTATTCCTGCTCGGCGGAGACCGGCACGATCTTGCGCTCCTCGAGCCGCTTCTGGAGCTGGCCGAAATCCTCGAAGGCACAGCGCACGACGAGCTGCGGCTCGCCATTCTCGCCCGTGCTCTCGCCCATCTCGTCGAGCCCGTGGTCGATGAGGTCGAGCTCGAGCTCGTCCTGGTCGATGCCCGCGGGATTCAGCCGGAAGACGCCCATCCGTCGGAACAGGAAGCTGACGCTGCCGTTGCTCGCGAGGTTGCCGCCGTGCTTCGAGAGGATATTGCGCACGCTCGCGACGGTGCGCGTCGGGTTGTCGGTGGCGGTCTCGACCAGGACGGCGACGCCGTGCGGCGCATAGCCCTCGTAAAGCACCTGCTGGAAGTCCGTGGCGTTCTGGCCGGAGGCTCGCTTGATGGCCGACTCGACCTTGTCCTTCGGCATGTTGATCGCGCGGGCGTTCTGGATCACCCGACGCAACGCCGGATTGCTGTTCGGATCGGAGCCGCCGGCCTTCACGGCGATCGTGATGTCCTTGCCGATGCGCGCGAACTGCTTCGCCATCCGGTTCCACCGGGCGAACATCGCGTGCTTGCGGACTTCGAAGATGCGTCCCATTGCGGGTAGGATGCCGGGATGCGCGCGGCCGTACAACGCTGGGCGATCGGGCGAGTTCTGTACGGGGCGCGGGCGGCCCTGTCCCGCGCGCGAACCGCGGAAGCCGTGCGCGCCCTGGTGCCGAAGGCGGCGCCCTTCGTGGCGCGGAAGGAAAACTACGCTTCGGAACCCGTCGCGATGGGAGAGGCGCACGGCCGGTGGATCACGCCTGCCGGCGGCGCGCAGGGCGGCATCATCCTCTATTTCCACGGCGGCGGGTTCATCGCCAGTTGCGGCACGATCCACGACGCGCTGCTCGCGGCGCTCGCGCGCACCGCGGGCGCGCGCGGCCTCATGATCGACTACCGCCTCGCCCCCGAACATCCGTATCCGGCGGCCACGGACGACTGCTTCGCGGCCTGGAACTGGATGCTGTCGACCGGCTTCGACCCCGCGCGCGTCGTCTTCGCGGGCGATTCCGCCGGCGGCAACCTCGCGCTCGCGACCGCCATGCACGCGCGTGACGAGGGCCTGCCGCTGCCGGCGGCGATCGTGCTGATGTCGCCGGTGCTCGACCTCACCTTCAGCGGACCGTCGTTCGCGCGCAACGACGGCATCGACCCGATGTTCCGCGCCGAAACCGCGCGCCGGATCCAGGACTGGTATGCGCCGGGGCTCGACCTCCAGGATCCGCGCATCTCGCCGCTGTTCGGGCGTGCCGACGGGCTGCCGCCGACGCAGCTGCACGTCGGCAGCTCGGAGCTCCTGCTGGACGACACGCTGCGCTACGCGGCCAAGGCCCCGCGCTCGCTCGCCGCGGTGTGGCACGGCATGCCGCACGTCTTCCCGGCGATCCGCGGCCTCGTCGACGGCGATCGCGCGATCGCCGAGATGGCCGCCTTCATCCGCGAGCACACCTCCGAGGCGACCCGCGGCGCATGAACGAAGGGGTCAGACCCCTTCACGAATATGAAGGGGTCTGACCCCTTCGTTTGGCGAGGTATCAATGCATTCGCTCGCGCAGTTCGTGGTCGACGTACCCGACTTCCCGAAGCCGGGGATCCTGTTCCGCGACATCACGCCGCTGCTGCGGGCGCATTTCGGCGAGGCCGTCGAGGCGCTGGACAGCCTCTGGAGCGATCGGGAATGGTCCGAGGCGGACGCCGTCGCCGGCATCGAATCGCGCGGGTTCATCCTGGCCGCCGCGCTCGCGGAGCGGCGCGGCAAGGGCTTCGTGCCGGTGCGCAAGAAGGGAAAGCTCCCGCCGCCCGTCATCGAGCGCGAGTACGGGCTGGAATACGGCTCGGGCGTGCTCGAGATGCAGCGGGGCGAGGGGCGCCTCATCCTCGTGGATGACGTGCTCGCGACCGGCGGGACGCTCGCGGCTTCCGCAACGCTCGCGACCGAAGCGGGCTTTCGCGTCCTGCATGCGGGCGTCCTGATCGACCTCGGCATCGCGAAGGACTTCCGCTGCCTCGGCGAGGCGCCCCGTGCCGTCATCCGCTATGGCGCCTGAGGCGCCACACATCCTCATCGCGATGGCGCTTTCCGCGGAATCCGCGGGCTTATTCCACGACGCGGGCATCGACGTCCTCTACACCGGGGTCGGCAAGGTCAATGCCGCGATCGCGCTGACCCGCCGCCTCGCGCAGCTGCGCCACGCGGGTCGCCGCGCGCCGCTGGTCGTCAACTTCGGCACGGCCGGGAGCGCGCGCATCCCGGCCCGCACGCTCGTCGCCTGCCGCAAGTTCGTGGACCGCGACATGGACGTGGGCGCCCTCGGCTTCGCGGCAGGGGTGACGCCCTACGACGAGCTGCCGCCAATGCTGGAATTTCCCGTGGCGTTTCCCGGCCTGCCCGAGGCCGTGTGCGGATCCGGCGACTCGTTCGCGACGACGGCGCACGGCCCTGCGTTCGACGTCGTGGACATGGAGGCGTATGCGCTCGCGAAGGCCTGCCGCATCGAGGGCGTGCACTTCGCCTGCGCGAAGTACGTGAGCGACAACGTGGACGAGAACTCGGCCACGCACTGGAAGGAGAACGTGGCGGGCGCCGCCGGGAACTTCCTCGCGCTCTACCGCGGCCTCGTCAGCGGGCGAGGCGCGATCCGCGCTTGACGGCGAGGTAGCCCCGCACCATCTCGAGCGCGGTTTTCGGCGGCGGTGGAAGTTCCGCGTCGCTCGCAGCAAGCGCCGTGACGCGGTCTCCCCAGCGCAGCACGTGCGCGGACCAGGAGAGCCCGGCGCCGAATCCGGTCAGCAGCAGGTGGCTGCCGGGCGCGACGCGTCCTTCCTCGAGCGCCTCGACGAGCGCCACCGGCACGGTCGCCGAGGACATGTTGCCGTAGCGCTGGATGTTGACGAAGCAGCGCTCCATGGGAATTCCTGCGCGCTTCACGACCGCCTCGATGATGCGCAGGTTCGCCTGGTGCGGGACGACGAGGTGCACGTCCGCCGGCGCGAGGCCGGTCGCGCCGAGCACGGACTCGCAGGCACGGCTCATGCCGACGACCGCGCGCTTGAAGATTTCCTGACCCTCGAATACCCACTCGGTATCGCCGAGCGTCCAGCCCTGATTGGCGTAACGCGTGCCCATCCCGTGCACCTGGAGGATGCCGCGCGCCTCGCCGTAGCAGCCGAGCCGGTCCGCAAGCACGCCTTCCTCGCGGTCGGTCGCCTGCAGCACGACCGCGGCGCAGCCGTCGCCGAACAGCACGGCGACATTCCGGTTCGTCCAGTCCATGAGCGAGGAAATCAGCTCCCCGCCGATCACGAGGGCGTTCTTCACGACGCCCGACTTGATCATGGCGCTCGCGGTCGAGAGCCCGTACAGGAAGCTGGTGCAGGCGGTGTTGACGTCCATGGCGCCGCAGCCGTGGGCGCCGAGGCGGGCCTGTAGCCAGGACGCCATGTTGGGGACCTGCTCGTCCATGCTGCAGGTCCCGAAGACGATCAGGTCGAGCCGGTCGGGCTCGAGGTCCGCGGCGGCCAGTGCCCGGCGCGCCGCCACCTCGGCCATTTCCCCCAGCGATACGTGCGATATGCGCCGCTCGTGGATGCCGGTCCGCGAGCGGATCCACTCGTCGTCAGTCTCGAGGAAAGTCGCGATATCGCCGTTGGTGAGGACCGCCGGGGGCATGCACTTGCCCCAGCCCGTAATCGTCGCAAACTGGGCCATGACGCCCGGATTGTACGGCTTCCAACCTTTGGGGCGGCCGGCGCGTCCAAGTCCATGAACGGATTGCGGATCGGATGCAGCAGGTGACGGATCTGGCCAGCAGCGTGGAATCGGGCGCCGAACTCGTGACGCGCGCTTGCCGGGGCGATACGGGCGCTTTCGAGGCCCTCTATCGCCAGCACGTCGGGCGGGTGTACGGCCTCTGCCTGCGCATGACCGGCCAGGCCGAATCCGCGGAGGACTTGACGCAGGACACCTTCGTGAGCGCCTGGCGGAGCCTGCCGGCGTACGAGGGACGGAGCAGCTTCTCGACCTGGCTGCACCGGATCGCGGTCAACGCGGTGCTCGCCAAGCGCAGGAGCCCGCAGGGGCGTAACGAGATCAGCATGACGGACGATGCCGGAGAGCAGATGGAGTTCGAGGCGCAAGGGGCGATGGACGAGGCGACACCGATCGACCTGGAGCGCGCGATCGAGGCGCTGCCGCCCGGCGCGCGCGATGTCATGGTCCTGCACGGCATCTACGGCTACAGCCACGAGGAGGCCGCCGGGATGCTCGGCGTCGCGGTCGGCACCTGCAAGGCCCAGCTGCACCGCGCGCGTCATTTGATGCGCGCGCGCATGGGCGCGGAGGCGGCAACATGAACACGATTCGCTTCGGCCCGCGCAATCCCGAGGACCCGCTGCTCGCGAAGGCCGCCGAGCTCCCGAAGGAGATCGAGCCGGCGCGCGACCTGTGGCCGGGCATCGAGGCGCGCCTCGGCGAGGCGCCGCGCACCGCAGACAGCCGCGGCTTCCGCTGGCCGATGGCGCTGGCGGCCGGCTTCGTGGTGGCGTCGGTGTCGGCGCTTCTGACCTGGAGCCTCATGCGCTCCCCGGATCCCGTGACCCCGACGACCCTGGCAAACACCACGGCGCCGATGGCCGAGATCGTGCCGGTGAATTACGGCCCGAACTCGGGGCTCACGGCGCAGGAACTCAAGGCGCGCGACGAGCTGGTCGTGCGATTCCGCGAGAAGTTCGCGACGCTCAGGCCCGAGACGCGGGACGCGATCGTGAAGAACCTGGCGATCATGCAGACCGCCGCCGACGAGATCGATGCCGCGCTCGCAAAGGACCCCGCGAGCCGCATGCTGAAGGGCATGCTGGTGGGAACCTACAAGCAGGAGTTGCAGTTGTATTCGACGGTCGTCACATCGAGCGACGGCCTCACGAGGAGAACCTGAGATGAAGACCCGGAATGCCTGGCTCGCCGCCGCGGTGCTCGCCGCCGCCGTGTCGCCCGCCATGGCGCAGCAGAAGATCAACAAGCGCGTGACCGTGGCGCCCGACGCGACCGTCGAGGTGTCGAACGTGCAGGGCGGCGTGACCATCTCCGCCTGGGACAAGAACGAGGTGGAGCTGACCGCCGACCTCGAAAGCGACAAGGACGAGCTCGAATTCGAGGCCACCGAACGTCACGTGCGCGTCGAGGTCGAGCGGCCGCACGGGAAGTACAACCACGACGACGAGGACGACGCCTACCTGACGCTGCGCGTGCCGAGCGGCGCTCGGCTCATCATCGACACGGTCAGCGCCGATATCGGCGTGACCGGCGTGAAGGGCGAGCAGAGCCTCGAGTCGGTGAGCGGCGAAATCCGCACGCAGGCCTTCGACGCGCCGGTCCGCGCGAACGCGGTGTCGGGCGACATCACCGTGACGGGCAACGGCGGCAAGGCGGCCGTGTCCACCGAGAACGTGAGCGGCACGTCGACGGTTACGGGCGTCCGCGGCAACTACAACGGCGAGGTCGTCAGCGGCGACCTCAATGCCGTGGTGGCGGGCGGCGAGCGGCTGGAGCTGAGCTCGGTCTCGGGCAACATCAACCTCCAGGCCGAGCTGACGCCGGCCGCGCGCGTGGAGCTGGGCTCGGTGAGCGGCACGATCATCCTGAAGGTCAAGGCGCCGGTGAACGCGGACTTCGACATCGAGTCCTTCAGCGGTGACATCGAGAACTGCTTCGGCCAGAAGGCGCGGGACACCAGCAAGTACACCCCGGGCAGCGAGCTCAACTTCACCCAGGGCAAGGGCGGCGCGCGCGTCGAGATCGAGACGCTGTCGGGCGAGATCAGCATCTGCGACCGCTGAGATAGAATCGGGTGTGCCCCTCGAGCGACGCCACGCACGCATCCCGGCCGCCATCGCGATCGTCGCGCTGGCGGCCTTCGCCGTCCTGTGGGTGGGCGCGCGCACGCCTTTCGTGCGCGGGATGGTCGCCGGCCGGATAACCGACGCCACGGGCCTGCCGGCGGAGATCCAGTCGCTCGGCCTCGGCTTCTTTCCGTCCCCGATTCTCGACATCGGCGGGCTCACGATCGCCCAGCCGCCGGGATTCGGCGACGAGCCCTTCGCGACGGTGGGCCGCCTGCAGGTTCGCATTCCCTGGTCGGGCATATTTCGCTTTTCCGCGCTGCGCGAGCTTTCGGCCGAGGACGCGATACTGCGTCTCGTGGTCGACCGCCAGGGCATTTCGAATTGGTCGAAGCTCGGCAGCGAGCCGGCGGTCGATGCGCCGCCCCAGGATGCGCAGGCCTCGGAATGGGCATTTGGCTCACTCCGGCTCCAGCGCGGCGCCGTCGACTACCGCGATCTCGCGTCCGGCTCGCAATGGCAGCTCGCAGCCATCTCGCTCGACGCGACCGATGTCGAGCCGGCGCAGGCATTTCCTTTCGACCTGAAGCTCGGCGGCGTCTTCGGCACGAACACGACGCACTTCGCTTTGAAAGGAAACGGGCGGGTGGACACGGCGGCCGGTGAGTACGAAGGCCGATCGCTGGAATTCCGCGGCTGGCTGGGTGGGGAGCCCTTGCCGCTCGCCGGTGCCGAGCTCGAGGGCGGCCTCGCCCGGGCGTTTTATGAATCGGCGTCCGGCAAGGCGGTCGCCGAGGCGGGACATTTCAGGTTCGCCGAGGTGTCCGGCAAGTTCCAGGGCCGCGCCGATTTCGGCGCGCCGTCGGCGGAGGTGAGTGTTTCGGTCACCACCGAGACCTTTGCGCCGCGCACCACCGCCATCATCCTGGGACGGCCGCTGCCGGCTACCGCCGATCCCGCGGCCTTCGAATCGCTGCAGCTCGCGCTCGAAGCGCAACTGCAGGACGGGACGCTGCGGCTCGATCCGGTCGCGGGACGGCTCGACGACACGAATTTCGAGGCACGCCTCGTGCCGGCCGAGCGATTCGTGCGCGCGACGCTCGACCGGATCGACCTCAACCGCTACCTGCCGCCCGCGGCGAAGACCGTGTCGAAGGGGAAAGCGACACTCGAGGCTGCCGTCGCCGAGCTCGCCAAGCTCGACATCGACGCGGAGATCCGCGTGGCCGAAGCGCGCGTCGCGGGCGCCGCGCTGCGAGATGCCGTGATCCGCGTCGAGCGCGGCCAGGCGGCACCATGAGCGACGGGATGCGCTGGCTCGCCGATGCGCTGCTGCCCTGGTTCGACGCGCACGGCCGGCACGACCTGCCCTGGCAGGCCGATCCGACGCCGTACCGAGTGTGGATCTCCGAGGTGATGCTCCAGCAGACGCAAGTGGACACGGTCAGGCCGTACTTCGAGCGGTTCGTGGCGCGCTTTCCGGACGCTGCGGCCCTTGCCGTGGCGGATGCGGACGAGGTGATGGGCCTGTGGTCGGGCCTCGGCTATTACGCGCGGGCGCGGAACCTGCATCGCGCGGCGCAGGAAATCGTGACGCGGCACGGCGGCGCGCTGCCGGACACGCTCGGGGAGCTGACGGCATTGCCCGGGATCGGACGTTCGACCGCCGGCGCCATCCTCGCGCTCGCACACGGCATCCGCCAGCCGATCCTCGACGGCAACGTCAAGCGCGTGCTTGCGCGCGCCTTCCTCGTGGAGGAGGCGCCCGACTCGAGCGCGGGACTGCGCAGGCTCTGGGCACTGGCCGAAGCCGCTACGCCGGACTCGCGTGTCGCCGCGTACACCCAGGCCATCATGGATCTCGGCGCGACGCTGTGCACCCGGGCGCAACCGGCCTGCACGCGCTGCCCGCTTGCGGGCCGCTGTGCCGCGCTCGCGATGGGACGCACGGCCGCGATCCCGGCCCCGAAGCGGCGCGCTCCCCGGCGCGAGCGCAGCGCGCACTTCGTGTTCGTGCTGCAGGCCGGCCGGGTCCTGCTGGAACGGCGGCCGCCACACGGCATCTGGGGCGGCCTGTGGGTGCCGCCGGAGTTTCCCGACGAGGCTGCTGCGCGCACCTATTTGTCGTCTCGCTTGCGGGCGATCCAGCCGACGCGCGTGCTGGCGCCGCTGCGGCATGCATTCACCCATTTCGACCTCGTGCTCCAGCCCTGGGTACTCGACGTGCAGGGGGCTCCTGGCCTTGCCGAGGACGGCGAAGCACGCTGGCACGAACTTGACGCACTGGACGGGGTCGGAGTGCCCGCGCCCGTGGCAAGATTGCTCGAGGAGTTGAGGGATGGCGCGAATGGTTCATTGCGTGAAGCTCGGGCGCGAGGCGGAAGGCCTCGAGAAGCCGCCGTACCCGGGTGAGCTCGGGCAGCGCATCTTCGAGAACGTATCCCGGGAAGCCTGGCAGAAGTGGCTGGGCCACCAGACGATGCTGATCAACGAGTACCGGCTCGTGCCGTTCGAGCCGAAGGCGCGCCAGTTCCTGGTCAGCGAGATGGAGAAGTACTTCTTCGGCACCGGCTCGGACAAGCCGCAGGGCTTCGTCGATCCCGGCGCGGCGGGCTGAACCCATGAGCGCAAATCCGGGCATCGCGCGGATGCAGCAGGGACATGCCGCGCGCAAGGCGGGCCGGGCGGACGAAGCACTCGCGCACTACCGCTCGGCCGTGGAGCTGGAACCCGGCAGTGCCGAGGCGCAGAGCGTCTATGGCCTGATGCTGCTGCAGCTCGGCAAGGCTGCCGAAGCGGAGGCGCCATTGCGCAAAGCCGTCGCGCTGGCGCCGTCGCATCCGGCAGTGCGCATGAACCTCGCGCAGTGGCTCGCGCAGCAGGGCAGCCTCGAGGAGGCGGTGCGGGTGGTCGAAGGCGTCACCGCCGATGAGCCGGGACGCCATTGGGCCTGGGAGCGGCTCGGCGAGCTGAAAGCGCGCCTGAAGCGGTTCGGCGAAGCCGCCGAGCATTTCGGACGCGCCGTGCAGCTGCAGCCGCAGGACCCCTCGCTCCTCTTCAAGCTCGCGCAGGCGAACTTCGACAGCGGACGCCGTGCGGACGCCGCGCGGGTCCTGGCCGCGGCGGCCGCGCTCGCGCCTGGCAACACGGCTGTCTTCCGGCTGCAGGCGGACCTGCACGAGGCCGCGGCGGACTGGGGTGCGCTCGAGCGCGAGGCGGTCGCCTGGCGCGCGGCGGCGCCGCAGGATCCCGCGCCCTGGCGCGCGCTCGCGAGGGCGCAGCTGCAGAGCGGCTATCCGCGGCTTGCGATGCAAAGCCACCAGCGCGCCTTCGAGCTCGGCGGCCGCAGCGCCGAATGGCTCGCGGTCTATGGCCGGGTGTGCCTGCACGCGCTCGACCTCGACGCGGCGGAAGCCGCGTTCGCAGAGGCCGAGAAGCTCGACCCGAAGAACACGGCGATGTTGTCGGGGGCGGCGATCCTTCGAATGTGGAAGCGCGACATCGAGGGCGCCCGCGCCTACTGCCGCCGCGCGCTGGCCGTGAATCCGCGCGATGCGACCGCGCTCAAGACGCTGAGCGACCTCGACGACAACCGCCTGCCGGCGGCCGATGTCGAGCAGCTGCGGACGCTCGCCGACGACAAGGACGCGCCGATCGCGGACCGGATCACGGCCTCGTACACGCTCGGCGATTGCCTCGATGCCGAGGACCGGATCGAGGAGGCCTTCGCGGCCTACGCGCGCGCGAATGCGCTCGCAAACAGGCAGGCGAAGGCCGAGAACCTCCTGTATGACCGGTTGAACCGCAGCCAGGGCACGGAAGAGCTGATCTCGATCTTCGGCAGCCTGCCCGCGGAACCGGGCGCGACGGAACCGGACGGCCCGACACCGATCTTCATCATCGGGATGCCGCGCTCGGGCACGACGCTCTTCGAGAGCGTGATCGGCGCACACTCGGCCGTCGCGACGGGCGGCGAGACGGCGGGCATCCGGACGATCCTGCCCGATTTCCTCGCTCAGGCGCGCGCGATGCCGCTCGCGAAGATCCCGGAGGAGAAGTGGGCCGCATGGCGCGCCACGTTCCGCGAGCTGCTGCCGCCGACGGGCGCCGCGCGCTTCGTGACGGACAAGAATCCCTGGAACTACGACTCGGTCGGGATCATCGTGCGCCTCTTTCCCGGCGCGCGCATCATCCACGTGCGCCGCAACTCGGTGGAAACGGGCTTCTCGATCTGGCGCAATGAGTTCGCCAAGCTCGTGCGGTTCACACACGACCTCGTGGATGTCGGGCATTACTACGGCGAGTACGCGCGCGTCATGGCGCACTGGGAGCGCGTCGCGGGCGACGCGTTCACGACCGTCCAGTACGAGGACTTCGTCGCGCGCTTCGGCGAGGCGGCACGCGAACTCATCGCGTACTGCGGCCTCGAGTGGGAGCCGGCCTGCGGCGAGTTCTGGAAGAGCGACCGCGCCGTCAGCACGATCAGCACGATGCAGGTCAGGAAGCCCCCGACCAAGCCGGGCCGCCGGGCGGAGGCGTATGCGGCGCACCTCGGCCCGCTGGTCGAGGCGCTGAAAGTCATGCGCGTCGATCTGGAGAGCGGGCGCTACCTGGGCACCGCCGACACCTGACAGCCGCCTGAATCGATCAGACGCCCGTTACTGCTTCGATCTTGTTTCCGTCGGGGTCCAATACGAACGCACCGTAGTACTCCGGGCCGTATTCCGGTCTCAGTCCCGGCGCGCCGGCGTCCTTGCCGCCCAGCAGCAGGGCCTCGTGGTAGAAGAGATCGACGGTGGTCCGATTGCCGGCGTCAAACGCCACGTGCACGCCGTTCCCGGCCGTTGCAGGCTTGCCATCGACTGGCGTTTCCAGGCTGTAGGTGAGCGCATCGGCTGTGCCGTAATCGACTGACTCGTCGTCGGCCTGGCGGATCTCCAACCCCAGGATCTGCATCAGCGGATCGTAGAAGCTCCTCGCGCGAGCAAGGTCGTTGACACCGACAGAGACATGACTGATTCCCGGCATGGAGTCCGAATGTTCCACCAGCGGCGTGTTGCCGCATAGCAAAGGGCGACCGTACCGCGGGTGGGCATCGTCCTACGCTCGCGGGGACCCGGCATCCGCCTTGTCCGCTCCGGTCCGGCTCCCATACTGGAGGAATGCAACAGGCGGATCTTCTCGACGCGGACCGGGGACTTCCCGCCGGCTTGGATTACGAGCCCGAGTTCCTGAGCGTGCAGCAGGAAAAAGAGCTGCTCGAGGCGATCGGATCGCAGCCCCTGCAGGAGGCGGAGTATCGAGAGTGGAAAGCGAAGCGCCGGATCGTCAGCTACGGCGGCCGCTACGACTTCACGCATCGCGAACTCGGCGAGGCGCCGCCGATACCGGAGTTCCTGTATCCGCTTCGCGAGCAGATCGCCCGCTGGGCGGGGATCGTACCTGCGCACATCCACCATGCGGTGATCGCGGAATACCGCCCCGGTACGCAACTCGGGTGGCACCGCGACGTACCGAACTTCGAGCGGGTCATGGGCGTCTCGCTCGGCGGCCGCGCCCGGATGCGTTTGCGACCGTATCCGCCAAGGCGCGGCGCACGGGCTGCCGTGACGCTCGAGCTCGAGCCTCGTTCCGCCTATTCCTTCAGCGGCCCGGCCCGGTGGGACTGGCAGCACGCCATTTCGCCCACGAAGGAGCTGCGCTACTCGATCACTTTCAGGACCCTGCGCAACGGCACGGCCCGCGCTTGACGCTCGCGCGGGGTGCCTTGTCTAATACGCAGCCCCCGAGCACGGCCAGGTAGCTCAGTTGGTAGAGCAGCGGACTGAAAATCCGCGTGTCGGTGGTTCGATTCCGCCCCTGGCCACCATCCCCAGTTCGATGAACCGCAAGCGGTTTCCGGCGTCACTGCGCGGGCGATTGGCGTTGCCGGCGACCATCATCGAACGACTACCGCGGCTTCTGGATACCGGGCCGAGCACCCCTCGATTGCGCTTCCGACATAGGGGGTCGGGAATTCGAACCTCTCCGGGCGCAATTAATTCAGTGACTTCGGTTCCTTCGGAAAAGGAAAAGGCGGACAGTTTGTGGATTCATACGATCCTTCGAGACCGGCAATATTCGTGTGAACTAATCGAAGGACGCGCGAATGCTGAACCCAATCGTCCTTGGACGCACCAAGTTGTAGAAGTCCCCACTTGGATGGAGGCCGAAATCGTCGGCGGCGGTCA
>DATEEF010000197.1:0-6999 GCA_035281265.1 Steroidobacteraceae bacterium | reverse complement strand
GAATGATCGCCATCCTGCGTACCGTCCTGGCGAAGGAGCTGCGCGAGAGCTTCCGCGACCGCCGCACGATCGTGAACAGCCTCCTGATCGGCCCGGTCCTGGCGCCGGTCTTCTTCATGCTGGTGCTGAAGCTCGCGCTCGCGCGCGCGGTTTCCGGCCAGGACGAGGTGGCGCCGGTCACCGTCGTCAACGCCGCCGCGGCGCCGAACCTCGTGCAGCAGCTGCGGGAATCCGACCTCGACCTCACGCTGCGCGAAGGCACCGAGGCGGAGATCCGCGCCTGGATCACGAAGGAGAACCAGCTCGTCGTGCTGCGCGTGCCGGACCGGTTCGGCGAGCGCTTCGAAGCCGGCGAGCCCGCGCCGCTGCAGGTCTTCGCGGACGGCGCCGATTCCAAGGCCGGAAAGCGCTCGGCGCGGCTTGCCGCCGCGATCGCCGGCTACTCGGCGCGCGTCGCGAGCCTGCGCCTGCAGGCGCGCGGCGTCTCGCCGACCGTGATGCAGCCGGTCGTCATCGACGACGTGGACGTCTCGACGCCGAGCGCGCGCGCGACGCTCTTCCTCGGCATCCTGAGCTACGTGATCCTGCTCGCGACCCTGATGGGCGGGCTGTACCTCGCCATCGACGCGACCGCCGGCGAGCGCGAGCGCGGCTCGCTCGAGTCGCTCCTGACCGTGCCGGTGCGGCGGGATCACCTCATCTACGGGAAGATCGCCGCGGCCGCGGCGATGATGCTGCTCGCGCTCGCGATCGTCGTCGCCTCCATCGCCGTCGCGCTCCGGGCGGTGCCGCTGGAGACTTTCGGCATGTCGGCGAACTTCGGGCCGTACGTCGTGTGGCGCGTATTCCTGGCGGTCGCGCCGTTCACCCTGGTGGCCGCCGCGCTCCTGACAGTGGTCGCCTCGTTCACGCGCACGTACAAGGAGGCGCAATCCTGGCTCGGCCTCGTGCTGCTCGTGCCGACGGTGCCGATCGCGCTCGCGAGCGTGCTCGAGATCGCGCCCCGGGCGCCGCTGATGCTCGTGCCCTCGATGTCGCAGCACCTGCTGATCCAGGGCCTCATCCGCGGCGAGCCGCTGCCGGCGGCGTGGGCGGTCATCGCCGCGGCGAGCTGCCTGGCGCTCGGGGCCGCTCTCGCCTGGCTGGCGGGGCGGCTTTATCGACGCGAGGCCATCCTCGGCTGATAATCCCGGAACCGCGGGCGACCCGCGACCGTCCAAGACGCCATGAAGCGCAGCATCCGCGCCCTACTCGTGCCCGCCCTGCTCGCGGCGCTTCCGGCCGTGGCGCAGATCACGACCGTGCCGATGAAGGGCGCGGGCAACGAGTGGGTCAAGGAGCTCGACCTGCGCGGGCGCATGGACTGGGAATGGATCGAGACCTATCCCGAGCAGGTGTACTTCGCCACCCGCCACGATTCCGACCGCAAGGGCGACATCGTGACCATGTGGACGCGCGTCGAGTACAAGCACGCGCAGAGCCCGCTCGCCCACAAGAGCGCGCTCAGCAAGGACGACTGGGACTGCAAGAACCGCCAGCGCTCGACCAGCGGCGTGTTCTTCTACAAGTGGAACAACCTGCAGACCGACCGCGAGACGCCCGAGCGCTCGACCAACCTGCTCCGCTCCTGGGAGAAGATCGAGAAGGGCACGATCGGCGAGACGCTGCTCAATTTCGCCTGTTCGATCCGGAATGTGACGCCGGTCATCAAGGATCCCGAACCTTCGAGCAAGTGACGGGTCGATAAACGCAGGCTGACACAAGGAGTCGCGTCATGGTGCGTCTAGGAATCCTGGCTACGCTCGTCCTCGCCATCGCCCCGCTCGCCCAGGCCGCGGACAACGGCATCTACATCGGCGCGGGCTACGTGCAGAGCGACTACGGGCTCGACGACCCCGACCTCGCCGGCTTCGACGACGAGGACAGCGGCTTCAAGGCGATCGTCGGCTGGCGCGTGATCGACAACTTCGGCGTGGAAGTGAACTACATCGACCACGGCGACGCGCTCATTCCGCCGGACACGCGCCTCGGCGCGGAGACGATCTCCGGCTTCGCGGTGGGCTACCTCGACTTCCCGGTGCTGGACCTGTTCGCCAAGGCGGGCGCGACTTCCTGGAAGGTCGACGCGGTCTCGGGCGGGACCGACTTCGACGAGGACGACTTCGATTTCGCCTGGGGCGTCGGCATCCAGGCGCGGATCTGGAGCCTGGCCGCGCGGCTCGAGTACGAGCAGTTCCCGATCGTGGACGACGAGAAGCTCGACACGATCTCGCTGTCGTTCACCTACACATTCTTCTGATCAGGACCACTCGGTGAGGCCCTCGCGCTCGTAGAGCACCTTGAACGAGGGCCGCGCCTTCATGCGCTTGACGTAGCCGGCGATGGCCGGCCAATCCGTCGCGGGCTTCGGCATGTTGCGCGCCCAGCGCATGAGCATGGTGGTCACGAAGTCCGCAGCGCCGACGCGGTCGCCGAGCAGGTAGCTGCCGGAGGCCGCGATCTGCCGGTCCACGCGGTCCAGGCAGGACTCGATGCGCCGGCGCGCGGCGGCCTTCACCGACTCTACCGCCGCCTGCCCGGCCGGCTGGTCCGGGTAGAACCAGTTGTGGTACGCCGTCTGCAGCGTATTCGACAGGAAGAACATCCAGCTGATATAGGTGTCGCGCTGCGCGTGGCCGGCGGCGGGCGCGAAGCCCGCCTCGGGATGGCGCTCCGCCAGGATCATGCAGAGCGCGGCGGCCTCGCCGAGCGGCTTGCCGTCCACGATGAGCGTCGGCACGACGCCGCTGGGGTTGAGCTTCAGGTACTCGGGCTTCCTGTGCTCGCCGCCTTCGATGTTCACCTCGACGAGCTCATGCGGTTCGCCGAGCTCGATGAGCATCCAGTGCACGCAAAGGCTCGCCGTGCCCGGGGACCAATAGAGTGTGTACATGGGGATGAAACCTCCCTAAGGTGCCCATTATGAACCGCGGCAGTTGCCTCTGCGGGACCGTGCAGTTCGAGGCCGGGCCCTTCGATTCCATGATGCACTGCAACTGCTCGATGTGCCGCCGGCACCACGGCGCGATGTTCGCGACTTTCCTCGGCGGTCCGAGCGGCAACTTCCGCTGGCTGGCCGGCGAGGACGCGATCGTCACGTTCCAGTCTTCAGCGAACGGGCTGCGACCGTTCTGCCGGCACTGCGGATCGGTGCTGCCCGTCGTGCTGCCGCAGCTCGGGATGTCCTTCGTGCCGGCGGGCACGATCGAGGGCGATCCGGGCATCCGGCCCGGGTACCACATGTTCGCGGGCTCGCGCGCCGAATGGTTCCCCATCACCGACGCGTTGCCGCGCCACGATCGATTCCCGCCGGGATTCGACGGCGAATCCATCGAGCGGCCGCCGCCCGATCTCACCGAGGGCGCCGTCCGCGGCGGTTGCCTCTGCGGCGACGTCGCCTTCGAGCTCGCGGGCCCGCCCGAGGTCGTGCAGAACTGCCACTGTTCGCGCTGCCGGCGCGGGCGCAGCGCCGCGCACGCGACGAATGCGTTCTTCCGCCGCGAGCAGCTCAGGTGGCTTCGCGGCGAAGACCGTGTCGAAGATTTCGCGCTGCCCGGCGCGAAGCGCTTCGGCCAGGCGTTCTGCCGCCGTTGCGGCGGACTCGTCGCCCGCGTCGTCGCCTCGACCGGCTACGTCGTCGTCCCCTGCGGAAGCCTCGAATCGTTCCCGGGCAAGCCGCCGCGCGGGCACATTTTCACCGGCAGCAAGGCACCCTGGTACGAGATCACGGACGGACTGCCGCAGTGGGAGGAGCTGCCTGCGTAAGCTCGCGCTCCTCGTCCTGCTCGCCTGTGCCGGCTGCGGCCCGTCGAGCGCGCCGGAGGAAGAGATCCGCGCGCTCGTGGACGAGGCGGAAGCCTTCGCCGAGGAACGCGACGCGCCGGCGCTGCGCGAGCTCGTCGCCGACGACTACGCGGACGCGGTCGGTCGAGACGCCGCGGACGTCCGCAACCTGCTCCACGGCTGGCTGATCGCCCACCCCTCGGTCCACCTGCTGACGCGCATCGACTCGATCGAGCTCGAAGGCACCGAGCTCGCCCGCGTGCAGGTGACGATCGGGGTGCTGGGGCGCGAGGCGAAGGGCGAATCGGACTGGGATCTCGCGGCCGACGTCGAGCGGCTCGACATCCGCCTCGCGCGCGACGGTGGCGACTGGCGCGTGATCGCGGCGTCGCGGCAGGCGGAGCGCTAGTCGGAGCCCTCCGGCTCGACGGCATTCCAGCGCTCGCGGAACGCGGCGACCGCCTCGTCGCGTACCGCCGCGTGCCGGCGGGACAGCAGGAGCGACGACGGCGCGCAGACGCGTGCCCGGATGACGCCGAGGTCGGCCGCGGCGTCGAAGAGGCTGGGATACCAGCGCTCCCATTCGGGCAGGATCGCCTCTACGCAGTCACGCAGACTCATCGCTGGCGGCACCTTCCGGTGGCGCCCCGGGCTCGAGCGGCGCGTTGCGATTCCACATCTGGCGGTACATCAGCCAGTTGCCGTTTTCCTGCTTCCATAGCTCGATGAACTTGCCGACGCGAGTCTCGCCTTCGTCGGGGTACAGCGCCTTGTAGGCGCCTTCGCGAAACCAGAAATCGCCGATCCGGCGCGACTCCACCTCGCCCAGCTCGATCCGCACCTGGCCCGGCCCGTAGCTTTGCCAGAATGCCTCGATCGCCTCCGGTCCGGCGATTACGGGCTCGTCGGGCGGCAGGATCTCCGCATCGGAGCTGTACGTCAGCACCAGGCCCGAAACATCCCCGCCATTGAAAGAGCCGAGCCAGCCGTCGGCGGCCGCCTGCGGAAACGCATCGGGCGACGCGGAGTTCTTGCAGCCCGTGAGCAGGGCCAGCAGCGCGATTGCAACCGGCGGGGCAACATGAATCCTCTTCATGGCGAACCCCCTTTGGCTTGCCTGTCCCGATCATACTCGCCACGGGCGGCGCCGGATCAACTCCCTTCGCGGATACGCGCGAGCGTGAGCCCGTCGCCGACCGGCAGCAGCGCGAGGTCCACTCGCGGGTCGCGGTGCAGCGCGTCGTTGAACGCGCGAAGCGCTCGCGTGTCGGCGTCGCGCTCCTCCGGATCCGCCACCCGGCCGCTCCACAGCGTGTTGTCCACGACGATGAGGCCGCCGGGACGCAGCAGCTTCAGCAGCCTTTCGTAGTAGGCGAGGTAGGACGTCTTGTCGGCGTCGATGAAGGCGAAGTCGTACTGGCCGGCCTCGCCGCGCGCGAGGCGCGCATCGAGCGTCTCCGCCGCGGGCGCGATCACGAGCTCGATCCGGTCCGCGACGCCCGCCGCCTGCCAGTGGCGGCGCGCGACCGCGGTGTACTCCTCGCTGACGTCGAGCGCGAGCAGCCGCCCGTCCCCCGGCATCGCGAGCATGACCGCCAGGCTCGAGTAGCCGGTGAACACGCCGACCTCGATCGCGCGGCGCGCGCCGGTCAGGCGCACCAGCATCTGCATGAATTGGCCCTGCTCGGGCGCGATTTGCATGTTGACCTGCGGGTGCGAAGCTGTCTCCATGCGCAGCTTCTCGAGCCGCGCGTCCTCGCGCAGCGAATGTGCGAGCAGGTACTCGTAGGTGCGGTCGTCGAGCTGGATCGTCCGGTTCGACATGGGAGCCTAGTACCCCTTCTTCACGTCGACCTCGGACAGCAGCTTGCCTCCCGCCACGTAGCGCCGCAGGTTTTCCCGCGCGAGCAGCCAGCGGGGCACCTCGTTGCCCTCGAGCGATGCGGAGACGTGCGGCGTGATGATCACGTTCGGCGCGCGCCACAGCGGGTGGTCGGGCGGCAGCGGCTCGGGGTCGGTGACGTCGAGACCCGCGCCGCCGAGGCGCCCGTCGTTCAACGCGGCGACGAGGTCATCCGTCACCACCGTGGCTCCGCGGCCGACGTTGATGAAGAGCGTGCCGCGCTTCACGGCGTCGAAGAAGGCCTTGTTCATCAGGCCCTTCGTCTGTGCCGTCAGCGGCAGCGTACTCACGATGACATCGGCCCGGCCCGCGAACGGCAGCAGCTTGTCCGCAAGCCCGACTTCCGCGACGTACTCCGGTCCGTCCGTGCCGGAGTTGCGCGTCGCGATGACGGTCATGCCGAGCGCGTGCGCGCGCTTCGCGACTTCAGTGCCGATGCCGCCGAGGCCGACGACGTGCATCGTCCGCCCTTTCACCTCCCACATGCGGCTTTCGGGCACGGCCTCGTCGGCCCACTCGCCTTTCGCCTGGGCAAGCAGGTAGGCAGGGAAGCCGCGCGTGAGGCCGAACATGAACGCCATGACGTGCTCCGCCATGACGCTGCCCGCGACTTTCTGCATGTTGGTGAGCACGATGCCGCGCTCGGCGAAGGAGGGAATCGCGACGCAGCGTTCGACGCCGGCGTACATGCGCTGCACCCAGCGCAGGCGCGGCCCCGCCTGGATCACCTCGGCGACGCACTCGCCGATCAGTGCGTCGGCGTCCGCCGCCTCGCGCGCGGCCGCCTCGCGATCCGCCGCGGCCACCACCGTGACACCCGGCGCCACCGCCTGCATGGCGGCGAGCTGGGCGGCGTCGGCCCCCATCAGCACGACCTTCGCAGGCCTCGCCCAGCCCGGCCGGTCGCGCAGCGCGACCTCGGATTCCTTGAGGCCTAATTCCTCGACCAGACGGGCGGTTGCGGCATCCTCGTCCGCCGGATGCGCCGACAGCGGCGCGAGCAGGCACAGGCAGGCGGCGGAGAACGCCGCCGCGCGGGTCGGTATGTCCATCGCCGAACGATACCGCAGGCCGGGCCGCGAGTGCGTACAATGCGCCGCCGGAGTTGGTCGCGCGGGGGGATCGCGATGCGCCTGCTTTCGATGCTCATGCCGCAGGAGCGCCGGTTCTTCGCGCTCTTCAACGAGCACGCCTCGCTCGTCGTGCAGGGCGCGGCCGCGCTCGTCGAGATGCTGTCCGACTACAGCAACAACGGGCGTCGCGACGAGTACGTC
>DATEEF010000196.1:0-11096 GCA_035281265.1 Steroidobacteraceae bacterium | reverse complement strand
GCGCAGGCGACAGTTTTCCTGGCGGTCATAGCGGGCGGGAACCACCCGATCCCATTCCGAACTCGGAAGTGAAAACGCTCTGCGCCGATGGTAGTTTGGCCGTAGGCCAGGTGAGAGTAGGTCACTGCCAGGATCCAATCGAAACCCCCCGACGGAAACGTCGGGGGGTTTTTCTTTTTCCGGCTCAGTAACCCGCGAGTTCCAGATAGCCGTGGCCGGTGACGGCGTCGGTGCCGACGCGGCCACGAGCCAGCACGGCGCCTTCCCAGTAGCGGACCGACAGGTCCAGCTCCTGGTCGTCGAGGCGCGGTTCGATCTCGAGCGACAGGTCCTGCGACGGGATCTCGATGGACCACGCGACCGGATAGCGCACCGCGGTCGTCGGGCTCGTCCACCATCGCCGCGGCTCGATCCGGAACTCGCTGGCCGAAAGCGCCGTCTTCGCGCCCGTCGGCAGGATCAGCGCGGCCTTGCTGAATGCATCCATGCTGCCGTCCCGCCGGCGCAACCGGTAGAGCATCAGCTCGCGGTCGCCCGACAGCTGCAGCGAGATCCAGTCCCAGCCTGCGAGCTCGGGACCGAGCGCGCTCGTGCCCCATTCGCGATCCATCCACGCCGCACCCGTGACCTCGAAACGCGTGTTCGATGTGCGAACGCTGCCCCGCGCCGCGAGCCGCGTGTACGAATAGTAGTGCGAGGCGTTGCCGGGCTCCGGCCCCTTGCGGTCCCAGCCTCGCTCACCCTGGAGTACCATCGGCTTCAGCGCCGAAAGCTCCAGATCGATCGCGGACCCTTCGTGTGCCGCCGTAAGGCGCACCGGGAACAAGCCCGAGGCGCCGTCTCCTGTCGCCTGCCAGTCGCCGAGCCACACGCGAAACAGGGCGGACTCGGCGCCGGCAATGCCGAGCGCGCCGCGTCCGAGCCGCTCGGCGGCGTGAAATCTTCCCGACGCCGTGTCGGTAAGCGTGAAGTGGGCCATCCACGCTTGGTTGGTCCCCCAGGCCGATTCGCGTGCGGCAGGAACCGGCGCGAGCGCGACGCGGAAGAACGTAAGCTGGAATCCGAAATGGCGGCCGTTCGCGTCGGCGAGATTGCCCGTGAAATACCACCACTCGCTGCGAAACTCCGGGTGCGGGCCGTGATCCGCCGGAAACACGAAGGCCCGCGGCGCCATGGCGCGCGCGAAGTCTGGAGCCGGCGTGCCGCCGAGAACGCCCGTGACGTCCACCTGCGCGACGGCCGCGGCGGCGGCACCGGCGAGCAATACGGCGCAAGCGCGGCGCACTTATTCCTCGCGCAGCGCCGCGGCGAGCGGCACCCGGGGCATTCGCACGGCGGGCGCAATGCCCGCTGCGAGCGCCGCGGCCAGTGCCAGCAGGATGCCTCCCGCCAGCACGCGGGGCGGTATCACGAAAGCCATGCTCCAGCCGAATGCGCGCTCGTTGATGACGAAGACGAGGAGGGCCGCGAGGGTGACGCCGAGCGGGATCGCGATCAGCCCGGCGACCAGGCCGAGAAGTCCCGTCTGCGTGAGCACCAGGCGCCGCAGCTGTATCGGCGTGAACCCGATGGCCCGCAGCACGCCGATTTCGCGCGTCCGCTCCAGCTCGAGCGCGAGCAGCGCGCTCAGGATGCCGAAGAACGCAACCAGCCCGGCCAGCCAGCGCAGCACCTCGGTGATCGTGAACGTCCGCTCGAAAATCCGCATCGAGGCAGCCCGGAGCTCGTCGCGGGCCGCGAGCCGCAGCACGCCGCTCGCTGCGGCGAAGCGCTCGAGCTCCCGCCGCACTGCGCCGGCATCCGCGCCTTCGCGCAGGTAGATGCCGACGCCGGTCAGGCTGTGGTCGCTCCAGTCACGGCGGAAGGCCTCGAGTCGCACCACGACCGCGCCGCGTTCGCTGCTGTAGTCGCGGAAGATGCCGGCGACCTCGAACGCGACGGGCCCGGCGGCCGCGGGTAACGCCAGCGTCTCGCCGACGGCGAGCCCGCGATGTCGCGCGAAGGACTCGGAGACGACCACCGACCGGCCTGAGCGGAAGGCGGCCAGCGCGGCCTGCGGGTCGCCTTCGATGATCCGCAGGCCCCACCCCTTCGGGCCGGGCTCGAATGCGCGTAGCTGAATCCAGCCCGATTCGGTCGGAATCCGCAGGAAGCGCGACAGGCTGAGGCCCGCGACGCCGGGCAGCCCGCGCAAGCGGCCAATGGCCCCGGCGCCCAAGGCCGTCGACGCCTGCGCCGCCGAGCCCGGCTCGAGCCGCAGGTAGAAATCCGATTGCAGCGTCTCATCCAGCCAGTCGGCGACGCTGCCCCGGAAGCTCTCGATCATGACGCCGATGCCGATCACCGTCGCGACCGCGAGCGCAAGCGCCGTGACGGCGACGCCGGTGCGGCTGAGGGACGCCGCGGCGCCGCAAGCGGCGAAACGACCGGGCAGGCCGCCGATGCGGCCGGCCGGCGCCTCAAAGGCTCGCAGGAGCCACGCCGTCAGGCTCGGAGTCAGCAGCGCAGCCGCGGCCACGACGGCAAAGAGGCCTGCAAAGCCGGTGACGACGCTCCGGGAATCGAGCAAGAACAACACGGCGGCGGTGCCGGCCAGGATCGCGGCAGCGCCGGCAAGCCACGGCAACTGGCGCCGCGTGGCCCGCTCCAAGTGCGCGCGGCTCTGCAGGGCTCTCGGTGGCGTGCGGGACGCGGCGAGCGCGGGCGCTAACGCCGCGAGCGCCGTCGCCGTGAGGCCGAGCGCTACGCCCTTGAGGTACACCCACGGCTCCGGCCGCACTGCCGATGCGCCCGCGAAGTAGAGGTCTTCAATCGTTCGTAGCACGAGTCCGGTGAGCCCGGCGCCCAGGAAGTGACCGAGGAGCACGCCAAGGAGGGTGCCGAAGGCGCCCAGCATCATCGCCTCGGCCAGCATGACGCGGAACAGCTGGCCGCGCGTGACGCCGAGCGCGAGCGCAGTGCCCGCGACTTGGCGTCGCCGCACCGCCAGGAACGTCAGCGTCGAGTAGATCAGGAAGGTACCTACCACCAGGGCCAGCAGGCTCAAGGCCTGCAGGTTGATCCGGAACGCGCGCGTCATCTCGACGAGGGCCGATCCCTGCGACTCGGCCTCGAGCAGGAGCGCTCCGGGCAGCTTCAGGGATTCGATCGCCGAAATGTCGTCCGCAGCCAGCACGAGGTCGATGCGGGTGATGCGCCCGACGAGTCCCGTCAGTTCCTGCGCGGTCGCGATGTCTGCGAACACGTAATTGCCCGCGACCTCTCGGCGCGCCCGGTCCACGTCGACGATGCCAGCCACCTCGACGGCCGACGCACGGCCGCCGGCCTCGAGCGTGAACCGCGAGCCCATGCCGGCGGCCAGCGCCTCCGCCAGCGGCCGCGGCAGCACGACGGTCCCCGGCACGGTCAGGAGGCGCACGAAATCCACCTGTTCCGCCCGATGCGTGACCTCGTCGCGAATCGGCGCTTCTGCCAGCGGATCGACGCCCAGCAAGGTGAAAGGGCGGTGCGGCAGGTCCGGCAGTTGCACGGCCGTCTCGATCACCGGTGCTGCCCGGTGAATCGCGGTTTCGCGCCGCACCCGGGCATACGCTCCTTCAGGCAAGCTGCCGTCCACGCCGACGAGCTGGTGGGTCGCCCGTCCGGCCACGAGCGCCGAGGACAGCTCGAAAGCGCGGCGGGCGCTGTCGTTCGCGAGATCGATGCCCACGACGACGGCCACGCCGAGCGAGATGCCGGCGATTGCCAGGGCGAGCTGCGCCGGGTGGCGTTGCAGGAAGCGCCGCCCTGCGCGCGCATACAGGCGGCTCACGGCCGATCCTCGACCAGCCGGCCACCGCGGATCGCAAGCCTGCGGTCGGCGAGGCCGATGACTTCGGGGCTGTGCGTCGCCATGACGAGCGTCGTGCCGGCCTCCCGGCACAGGCGATCGAGCAAGCCGATCACCTCGGTGGCGGTGTCGAGGTCCAGGTTGCCGGTCGGCTCATCCGCCAACACGAGGCCCGGCCCGTGCACGAGCGCGCGGGCGATCGCGACGCGCTGCTGCTCGCCACCCGAAAGTTCTTCCGGATAACGGCGCACGTACTCAGCGAGCCCCACCGCGCCCAGCAAGTCCGCGACGCGGCGATCGGCGGCAGCGCCGGTCACGCCATTCAGCTCGAGCGGCAACAGCAGGTTCTCGGCGACCGTCAGCGTCGGAATCAGGTTGAAGAACTGGAAGACGAAGCCGATCGTGCGGCGGCGGAGCAGGGCGCGGCCCGCTTCATCCAGCGCCGACAGTGCCGCGTCGTCGATGTAGATCTCGCCCGCCGTCGGTGTGTCGATGGCGCCGAGCAGGTTGAGGAGTGTCGATTTACCTGAGCCGCTCCGGCCGACGAGCACGATGAACTCGCCGGCGCGGATCTCGGCGTTTATATCATCGAGAATCTTCGGGCCGGGACCCGACGACGAATAAGATTTGGAAACGTGCTCGAGCCGGATGCGCGCGCTGCCCACGCGGGGAGTCTACTGCGTCGGAGACCTCTCATACGGAATAGGTTACCGAGACTGGTATTCTCAAGGCGTCTGGTGCTCCGTGGATGCGGCACATCATTTCGTAATCAGGGGCCTTGCAGAGGAGGACTCAGCTCTCGGCAATCAGGAACATCCGCACCAGCTGCGCCACCGAGCTCGCCTCCGTCTTGTGCATGAGGTGCGCCCGATGGATTTCGACGGTGCGCTGGCTCACTCCCAGGTCGCCGGCCATCTGCTTGTTGGACTTGCCGAGCGTGAGGAGCCGCAGGACTTGCATTTCACGGGGTGTCAGCCGCGACAGGCGCGCGCGGATGGCGTCGCGTGTTTCGAGCTGCTCGCGATTGTCCCGATCACGCGCCAGTGCCTTGTTTACGCGATCGATGAGGTCCTCGTCGCGAAACGGCTTCTGCAGGAAATCCATGGCACCGCGCCGCATGGCCTCCACCGCCATCGGCACGTCACCGTGCCCGGTGATGAAGATGACCGGGATGATCGCGCCGCGACGGTTGAGCTCGTCCTGAAGCTCGAGGCCGCTCATTCCGGGCATACGTATATCGAGGACGAGACAACCCGGCTGGCTATCGTCGTGCGCGGCCAGGAACTGCGAGGCGGAGGCGTAAGCGCGCGCCGCCAGCCCGGCGGACTTGAGCAGCAGGTTCAACGAGCCGCGCACCGCCTCGTCGTCGTCGACGACGAGCACGAGTGGGGCCGGCGGCTGCGTGGGCTTCACCGCGGATCATCCACGACCGGCAGGCAGATCGAGAAGCACGCGCCGGCCGGCAGGTTCGGAAGATGAAACAGCCGCCCGCGGTGAGCCTCGACGATGGACTTGCTGATTGCGAGGCCAAGGCCGGTGCCATGCTCCTTCGTCGTGCAGAACGGCTCGAAGATGCGCCCGCCCAGTCCCGGATCGACGCCGGGACCGGAATCGATGACGCTGATCGTGAGCTCGCCGGCATCCGCTTTAGCGCTCCGAACCGTCACGCGGCGCTCACCGCCAGTCGCCGTGGAGAGCGCCTCGATCGAGTTGTGGATCAGATTGAGCAGGACTTGCTGGATCTGGATGCCGTCGACCTCGACGTGCGGCAAGCCTTCGCTGAGCTCGAGCGACAGCTCCGCGCCCTGCGCGTGCGCTTCACTTCGGATCAGCGCCGAGACTTCCTGAATCAACGCGTTGACGTCGCAAGGCTCGCAGTTAGGGGCTCGCGCCCTCACGAGGCTCCGTACCCGGCGGATGATCCCGGCCGCGCGCAGGGCCTGCCCGGAAATCTGCTGCAACGCGTCCTGGATTTCGGGGATCGCGGGATCGGTGCGCTTCAGCAGCCGCTGGCAGG
The DNA here is from genome assembly GCA_035281265.1 of Steroidobacteraceae bacterium. Taxonomy (GTDB): domain Bacteria; phylum Pseudomonadota; class Gammaproteobacteria; order Steroidobacterales; family Steroidobacteraceae; genus SCUD01. The sequence goes on along the minus strand of DATEEF010000196.1, from coordinate 5,250 downwards.
CGAGCGCATAGTTGGAAATTGCGGCAAGCGGCTGGTTGATCTCGTGGGCGATCGCGCCTGCCATTTCGCCCAGCGTCGCCAGGTGCGAAACCCGCGACATCCGGTCACGCATGAGCTGCTGCTCCTCGGCCGCGCGGCGACGGGTGGTCAGGTCGTGCAGGAATCCGACGAAGCGAGCCGGATCGCTGTCGCGAATGCGGCCGACCGCCAGCGCCAGCGGGATGATGCTGCCGTCCTTGCGGCGCGCGGCGACTTCCCGCCCGATGCCCAGGATGCGCGGGACCCCGCTGTCGAGATAGCGCGCGATGTACGAGTCGTGCGCGCTCCGGTCGGGCTCGGGCATCAGCAGGCTGACGTTCGCTCCCAGCACTTCGCCCGCGCCGTACCCGAACATCCTTTCCGCCGCGGGGTTGAAGGACTCGATGATGCCGCGGTGGTCAATGATGATGACCGCATCGATGGCGACGTCGAGCAGGGCCTGGACTTCGCGGTTCGTCGGCGATCGAGGCATGGGCCGGCCTAGCAGAGAGCAGGGACCTTCGCGGGTCCCGCCCGGTCGAGCCACCCGCGTATCTGCCCGACGATGCTGGCGAAGTTCGTGGCGCCGTCCGTGTCGACCTCCAGTGACAGTGGTTTTTCCGTCGCGTCCAGCAGTTGCCTGTGCTTGAGCTGGTCGTCGAGTACGTCGCGAGTGGCCTCGGAGGGATCGCGTCCGCCCAGCTTGCGCCGCTCGAGTCGCCGCGCGAGGGTGGTCGGATCGGCGACACATGAGACGATCAGGAAGCGGCATCGCCGCAGCTGCGCCAGCGCACGGAATCTTGCCCGCTCCCGCGCATCGAGGAATGTCGCATCGACGATGATGCTGCAGCGGCCCTCGAGGGCGGCATCTGCGCATGCGAGCAGGCGATCATAGGTCCGCTGCGTTTCGACCCGTGCGTAGCTGCCCGCGCCGACCGCGAGACCGCGGTGGGCGAGCTCGTCGACGCCGGCGAGTCGCTTGCGCTCTAGGTCGGACCGCACCCGGATCGCGGGGAGGACACCCGCGAGGCGGTCGCTCAGCCAAGACTTGCCGGACGCGGTCACGCCGTGCATGAGGATCATGGACGGCTGCTCCGCGTCCATGAACAGCATCGCGGCCGCCAGCCGGCGCGCGAGCCGGTCCTCGAGTTCGACCCGCTCGCTTGGGTCGGCCGAGTCGGCCCAGATTGCATCAACCTTCGCGCGAACGAGCGCGCGGTAGCTGCAGTAGAGGTGGAGCAGTCGCAAGCCCTCGTAGTCGCCGCTGACTTCGAGGTAGCGGTTGAGGAAGTACGAGGCGAGATCGCTGCGCGACCTGGAGACCAGGTCCATGTACAGGTAGGCGGCGTCGCTCATCACGTCGATCCAGCGCAGGCGGGGATCGAACTCCAGGCAGTCGAATGGCAGCCAGCGGTCCTCCCACCAGACGATGTTGCGCGCATGGAGGTCGCCGTGGCATTCGCGGACCCGGCCCGACCGGCGTCGCGCTTCGATGACGGGCTCGAGCTGCGACAGCGAATGGAGCGTCCAGGCCTCGAGGCGGGCGAGTTGCTGCATCTGCTGCGAGTTGCCCAGCCGCGCCCGCAGCAGCGAGAAATTGTCGAGCATCGGTTGCCGCACCGTTGGCAGAGTGCCGAACGGGCCGTCCACGGACGCCGGCTCGGCGCTCTCGTGCTTGCCTGCGAGCAGGCCACCCAGCGCGGAGATGTCCTCGGGCGTCACCGCGTCGTGCTCCAGGCGGGACCCCAGTTCCTGCGCCTCGGCAAATTCACGCATCCGGACCGCGTACTCGATCGGTTCGCCACTGCCGCCGACCTTCAATCGGTCCGCATCGCGGGTGATCGGCACGACGTCGAGGTACAGCTCGGGAGCGAAGCGGCGATTGAGGCGGAGCTCCTCCTGGCAGAGATGCCGGCGGCGCTCGAGCGTCGAAGCATCGACGAAGTCGAAGCGCACGGGTTTCTTGAGCTTGTAGGCGAAACTGCCGGTCAGCACGATCCAGGACAGGTGCGTCTGCTTGAGTGCAAGGCGCGTCACGGCGTGGGAATACGCGGACTCCGAGAGCAATTCCTCGACTCTCAGCCCCGAACTGAACGGCATGCTCGAAGTGTCCCACCCGCCAATGCCGCCCTCTTGACTTGAATCAAGTCGGATTGGCCGTGCCCGGCCGCGGGGTGGGTGGCCGATTATCAACAGGCGCCTGGCCCTTTCGGGCCAGGCGCCGCGAGCGGAAAGGGTCCTCAGTTGACCTTGATCTCGACAGCCTTGGCTTTCGTGACTGCGAGCTTTGGCACGTGGACGCTCAGGACTCCGTCCTTGCTTTCGGCGCGGATTCCATCAGCCTTGGCGTCGTCCGGGAGCGTGAAGCTCCGATAGAACTCGCCATACAGGCGCTCGATGCGATGAATCCGTTCGTCCTTCAGCTCCTTCTCCTGGCGCCGTTCCCCTTCGATCGTCAGCACGCCGCCTTCGAGCGTGACCTTGACGTCTTCGCGGGTGAGGCCCGGAAGTTCCGCTCTGACCAGATATTCCTTGTCCGTTTCCTTGATGTCGACCGCAGGCGACCACTCGTATCTCGACGCGAACTCGTCGCCCAACATGCCGGGCCATCTGCCGAACATCGGCCGGGACATGCTGCGGAAGAAATCACCATTGTTCCGGAATGGCTCCCAACGCATGATGTTCATGATTTCCTCCTTTCCACCTGGCTCTGACCTCTTCGACATCCATGACATTAGCGCGTGGCAGGGCAGGTTCAATACGTACTTGTACCGATGTCAGCTGCGGATGCGGCAGATCGCGGTCACGATGGGAGTCACACGCGCGCCTTCCGTGTTCACGAGGTAACCGCGCACACGCCCGTCCACGATGAAGTCGATCGGGATGGACGTCGCGCCCTCCGCAACTTCGGTGTTCTTGCTGTCGAAGTCGAACTGGGCCTCGTCGCCGATGGTTTCCGCGAAGGGCGAGCGTGCGATCTTCGTGCCCGACTTGAGCACCGCGCGGTACTGGCCGCTGGCAAGGTTCGAGCCGTCGACCGACGCGCTGGAGCGGGCGGCGCGCTTCTCGCAGCGCACCTCGACATCCGCGGCGGTCGCGCTCAATGCGGTGAGCGCGAGCGAGGCGAGGGCTGCCATGGCAACCAGTCTCTTGGGCGTCATCTTGGGTCTCCTGTCGGGTGAATACGCGGGCCGGTGCAACGCCCGGCACGTGCATGAGACCGCAACGCAGGGACCGGGCTGTTGATGCAGGTCAATTCCCGCGCTGCCTTCGCTCTTGTTTGCCTGCGGGGAGCAAAGGGCGAGGGGATTCAAGGACCTGCGCGCGCTTTCATGCCGGCAGCACCGGGCACCGGTTCTGGCATGTCGTCAGCCAAATGGTCCACGGTTTGCCCGCTGGTCCTATTGCAGTGAATCGCTGCGCCGTGGCTTCATCGGCCGATGGTCGGGCTGCAAGACGAAAATCAGGCGTCCATTTCGGCCGTCATCCCCGCTCAGGACGAGCGCGCGACGATCGCCGGCGTCATCGGGGCGCTTCATTCGCATCCGCGGATCGCGGAGGTCATCGTCGTCGACGACGGCTCGACGGACGGTACGGCGGAGTGCGCCCGCGCGGCGGGCGCCCGCCTGGTGTCGCTGCCGTCGAACAGCGGCAAGGCTGCTGCGATGGAGAAAGGCGTCGCGGTCGCGCGGCACGACATCATCTTCTTCAGCGACGCCGACCTCACGGGCCTCACGCGGGAGAAGATCGACCTGATCGTCGCGCCGGTCCTGAAGGGCGATTACGACATGTTCGTCGGCATCCGCGGCCGCAAGACCTACTGGACGAACCGCCTGCTGCACTTCACGCCGATCCTGGGCGGTGAGCGCGCGCTACGGCGCGCACTCTGGGACCAGGTGCCGGCGGCCCACAAGAAGAACTTCCAGATCGAGATTGCGCTCAACTACTTTGCCAAGTTGAACGGTCACCGCATGGGTTTCAAGGTCGTGCACGGCGTCGGCCAGGTCATCAAGGAAAAGAAGCGCGGAATGTTGCGCGGCTTCTGGGCGCGGATGCTCATGATCCGCGACATCGTCGTCGTCAGCGCGAAGCTCTACATCCTGAGCGAGGCGCGCCTCGCGTTCGCTCAGTTGGCGGGTGCCGTGGCCGCCGGCCCGCGCAGGTACTTGTCCAGGAAGCGCACGTAAGCATCCGAGGCCGCGATGCGGTTGTCGCGCTTCTCGAAGCCGTGGCCCTCGTCCGGGAACAGCAGGTACTCCACGGGCACGCCGTTCGCCTTGATCGCGGCGACCATCTCGTCGCTCTCGACCTGCAGCACGCGCGGGTCGTTGGCGCCTTGCACGACGAGCACCGGCTTCGTGATGTTCTTTGCATGGAAGAGCGGGGAGATGCGCCGGTGCCGCTCCTCGTCGGTCGCGGGGTCGCCCATCTCGTCGTAGAGCGCCTCCTTGAACGACTCCCACCACGGCGGGATGCTGGTGAGCGTGCGCACCCAGTTGGTGACGCCGAAGATGTTGACGCCCGCGTCGTAGGTATCCGGCGAGAAGGCGAGCACGGCCATCACCATGTAGCCGCCATAGCTGCCGCCGATGATGCCGATGCGATCCCCGTCAACCCAGTCGAGCCCGGCGAGGTAGTCGCGTGCGGTGACGATGTCCTTGAGATCGACGTCGCCATGGCGCCGGTCGTCCAGGTGGTAGAACGTCTTGCCGTAGCCGGATGAACCGCGGTTGTTCGCGGCGAAGACGGCATAGCCATGGTTCACGAGATGCTGGATCGTCGCGGAATAGCCGGTCCGGCTCTGTCCGCCCGGGCCGCCGTGGACCCAGACCAGCGCCGGAACGCGCTTCCGGGCGCCGGCAACTTTTGGCCGGTACAGGATGCCCGGTATCTCGAGGCCGTCGTAGCTCTTGTAGCGCACGACCGTGCTCGTAACGAGCTCCGCGGCATTGATCGCGGAATTGAGCGCCTGCGTCCATTGCTTGAACTGCCCGCTGGCGAGATCGGACGTGAAGACGTTCGAGGGCGAGTTGTCGGCATTGACGAGGAACGCGAGTTGCTTGTCGTCGGGCGAGAACCGGACGTTCCGCGGGTCGCCCTGGGGCAGCCCGGCAGGCAGGCGGATGTCCGCGCCCGTGTGTCGGTCGCGGATCGTCACCACGGTCGCGCCGTCGGCATTGACGCCGTGCACCCGGTAGCGGCCGGACTCGGAGAAACCGACGTACATGACGT
>DATEEF010000195.1:0-29458 GCA_035281265.1 Steroidobacteraceae bacterium | reverse complement strand
CCAGGCTGCGGCATTCGAGGACACGGCAGAGAAACGCGCGCTCGATGCCGCGATCGCGCGCGTGCGGTGCACGTTCGAATCGCGCAATCCCGGCTACACGCTGTGGGTGAATCCGGAGTTCCGCAGCCTCGACCTGCAGCTCAGCCGCTGGAACGAGAATCCCCTGGTGGGGCTTGCGGCAGCGGACCTGCTTGCGGCCGTCGAGCGGGCCATGGACGCAGGCGTCAGCGGCACGCCGGGTGGCGTTTCGGCGCTTCGGGAGTCGCTGCTGGCGCACGCGCCGTCGCCGGTCCCGCCGCTGGCGGCGCCGGGCCTGTCGCCGCATGGACGGCTGCGTGCGGTCGACTTCCAGGTGGAATCTGCCGGGCACATCGTCGCGGGAACGGAAACGGCGTCCATCGCCACGGCGTGGATTGCGGACGGATGGAAGGAGCGCCTGCGCGAGGCTGTCGCCGCCGCCGATGCCGGGTTCGAAGGTCCGCTCGCAAGCCCCGACGAGCCCTGGCACTACGAGTTTCGCCCGCAATCGGGACCGGAAGGAACACCGTTACCCGCGGGATGTGATGCCGCCTGAGACGAAGCCGGGCGAGCCATTCGACCCGAGCTGCCGGCTGTGTCCGCGCCTCGCGGGATACCTCGACGACGTCTACCGCCGGTTTCCCTCCTATCATTGCCGCCCCGTGGCGCCCTTCGGCGTCCTGCGGCCACGGCTCTTCGTCGTCGGCCTCGCGCCGGGCATGCATGGCGCCAACCGCACGGGGCGCCCATTCACCGGCGATCATGCCGGCATCCTCCTGTACCGGACCCTGCACCGGATGGGCTTCGCGAGCCGCGCCGAAGCCGTTGCACGCGGAGACGGCCTCAAGCTCGTGGACTGCCGCATCAGCAACGCCGTGAAGTGCCTGCCGCCCGGCAATCGGCCGCGGCCGGACGAGGTGCGGCGCTGCAACCGCTATCTCGCGCGCGAGCTCGCAGCTCTCCCGCCAGGCGCCGTGATCGTCGCCCTGGGCGCCGTCGCGCATGGCGCGGTGCTGCGCGCGCTGTCGCTGAAGGCAGGCACACACCGCTTCGTGCACGGCGCCGAGCACGCGCTGGCCGGCCGGCTCACCTTGCTGGACTCCTATCACTGCAGCCGGCTCAACACGAATACCGGCCGCCTCACGCCGGCCATGTTCGCGCAGGTCTTCGCCCGGGCGCGCCACTTGATTGACGGCTGAGGGCCGCCACACCATGGGACCGTGAGCGAGTTCGATCCGAAGGCCTTCGTCAAGCGCCTCCCGGACCGCCCCGGCGTGTACCGCATGCTGGATGCGGACGGCAAGATCATCTATGTAGGCAAGGCGCGCAGCCTGCGCTCGCGTGTCGGCAGCTATTTCCGGGCGGACCAGGTGCAGCCGAAGGTGCAGGCGCTCGTGCGGGCCATCGCCGGCATCGAAATCACCGTGACGAACTCGGACATCGAGGCGCTGCTGCTCGAGCACAACCTGATCAAGTCGCACCGCCCGCGCTTCAACGTCATCCTGCGCGACGACAAGAGCTTCCCGTACGTGCACCTCTCGGAGCACGAGTTCCCGCGCCTGTCCTTCTATCGCGGCTCGCGCAGGATGCCCGGCCGCCTGTTCGGTCCCTACCCGTCGGCAAGCGCCGTCCACGAGGCGCTCAACCAGCTGCACAAGCTGTTCCGCCTGCGCAGCTGCAAGGACACGTTCTTCGCCAATCGCTCGCGGCCCTGCCTGGAGTACCAGATCGGGCGCTGCTCCGGTCCCTGCACCGGCCTGATCGATGCGGCGACCTATGCGCGCGACGTCGAGTCGGTCGTGATGGTGCTCGAGGGGCGCACGCAGGACGCGACCGCCCGCCTCGGTGCCGAAATGGACCGGGCGGCCGAGCAGCTCGACTTCGAGCGGGCGGCCATGCTGCGCGACCAGCTCGGCGCGCTGACCGACGTCCAGGCGCGCCAGGTGATGACTCGTGCCCGTGCCGGCGCGGATACGGACGTGATCGCGGTGGCAGAGGCGAACGGCGAGTTCGCGGTTGCGCTCATGTTCGTGCGTGGCGGGCAGGTCCTCGGGACGTCGACGTTCCACCCGCGCGCGCCGATCGCGGACGCGCCGGAAGTGCTGGCGGCTTTCATCGCCCAGCATTACCTCGAGCGGGATCCACCGCCGCGGATCTGCCTGTCGCACGCAGTGGAGGATGCGGAGCTGCTGGCGGCGTCGCTCTCGGAGCGTGCCGGCAGGCGGGTACGCATCGGGAGCGCCCGACGCGGCTTTCCGCAACGCTGGGTTGCGCTCGCCCTCCAGAACGCCGCCAATGCACTGCGCATGCGCGAGGCGACGCAGTCGGGCCTCGCCGGGCAGCTCGCCGAGCTCGGGCGATACCTCGGGCTCGAGCATCCGCCCGCGCGCATCGAGTGCTTCGACGTGAGCCATACGCAGGGTGAGGCGACGAGCGCCTCCTGCGTCGTGTTCGGACCCGAGGGCCCCATCAAGGCGGAATACCGGCGCTACAACATCGAAGGCCTCGAGCCTGGCGACGACTACGGCGCGTTGCGCCAGGCGCTGGCGCGGCGCTACCGTCGTCGCAAGCAGGACGAGTCCCCGATGCCGGACCTCCTGCTGATCGACGGTGGCAGGGGACAACTCGAGCAGGCGGTTGCAACGCTGCGGGAGCTCGACCTCGAGATGCCGGCGGTTGCAGCCGTCGCCAAGGGTGCCGACCGGCGCGCGGGGCAGGAGCGCATTTTCTTGGCGGGCCGTGAGGGCGCCTCTATACTGCCGCCGGACTCGAAGGCCCTGCACCTGATCCAGCGCGTGCGCGACGAGGCGCACCGATTCGCGATCAGCGGTCACCGCCGCAAGCGTGCGCGCTCCCGCCAGACGTCGATGCTGGAGGCGATCGCGGGTCTTGGGCCAGCGCGCCGGCGCGCGTTGCTGCGCCATTTCGGCGGGCTGCAGGGCGTCCTGCGCGCGGGAGTCGAGGACCTGGGTCGTGCGCCCGGCATCGGGCCGGCGCTGGCGCAGGCGATCTACGAGCATCTGCACCCGGGAGCGGGATGAGCGGGCCCTACACGATTCCGAACCTGTTGACCGGCCTGCGCATAGCGCTGATCCCGGTGATCGTCGCGCTCTTCTACATGCCCTACCACTGGTCCGACATGGCGAGCGGGCTGCTCTTCGCGGTGGTCGGGATCACCGACGCGTTCGACGGCTACCTCGCGCGGAAGCTCGGGCAGGTCTCGCCGCTCGGCGCCTTCCTCGACCCCGTTGCCGACAAGCTGATCGTCGCCACCGCGCTCGTCCTGATCGTCAGCCGGAACCCGGCCTGGTACGTGACGCTGACGGCGGCCGTGATCATCGGCCGCGAGATCGCTATCTCGGCGCTGCGCGAGTGGATGGCCGAGATCGGCGCCGGCCACAAGATGAAGGTGACGGGAGTCGCCAAGTTCAAGACGATCGTGCAGATCGTGGGCCTGTCGATGCTGCTGTTCCGGGAGGACCTCTTCGGGCTGCCGATCTACGACATCGGCATCGTGTTGACGGTCCTCGCGGCCGTGTTGACGCTCTGGTCGATGATCTCGTACCTCATCTCGGCGGGCCCGGAATTGAAGGGTTCGCGCGAAACTTGACACCCCCCGGTGCGCTCCTAGAATGTCGCACTCCGTATTGGCACGGCCCCCGCGGGAATAGCTCAGTTGGTAGAGCGCAACCTTGCCAAGGTTGAGGTCGCGAGTTCGAGCCTCGTTTCCCGCTCCAGATTCCACGAAACCCCGGGACGACCTTCCGGGGTTTCACGTCCAAAGAGCCCAGGGCTAGGTGGCAGAGTGGTCATGCAGCGGCCTGCAAAGCCGTGTACGCCGGTTCGATTCCGACCCTAGCCTCCATCGACTCACATCCAAGCCGGATAAAAAAGAAGGGCCCGCCACCTTGCGGCGGCGGGCCATGGTGGTGGACCGCAACCTGCCGTAGCCGGGGGGGATCAGGATGGGTGCTACGGGTTGCGGTCCTTGAAACGGATGCTTTCCACGATCAGCGACAGCAGGACGCCGAGGGCGCCGGGACCGACGACCATCGCCGCGACCCGGACGCTGTCCCAGGGGCTCAGGTCCAGCGAGTCCAGGCGGCCGACGACGTAGATGATCGCGCCGCCGATCCAGACCAGCGAGGCAATCCGCAGTGAACCCGCAATGCGATAAGGCGTTGCCTTGTCGGGATGGTCGAGGGGCCTGGCGAGCGCTCTGTTCTTCATCGGCCGTCTCCCTGTACAACAGCCGGACAGATGCAATTAACCTGTGCAGCGTGCTGGAACGCCACACCCGTAATTCGCCATAAGCGGTAGGACGAGGCCGGACAATTGCGCCACCTGCGACCACCCGTTTCCTGTCCGACCCAAGGGCCGGCCGTCACGGCGGTCCTGCTTTCGTACGACTGCGAGGCCTACGTCGGTGCGGCGCTGGACGGGATCCTGGCGCAGGACTATGCGGGACCGCTCGAAATCGTCGTTTCCGACGATGCATCGCGCGATGCGACTTTCGAGATCGTGCAAACGCGCGCCGCGCAGTACCGCGGACCGCACCGGTTGGTTGTCAAGCAGAGGCAATCCAACTCCGGCAGCAAGAGCGCACACCTGAATGGCGTCCTTCCCGGCTGCGGGGGCGAACTTCTCGTCTCGTTCGACGGGGACGACGTCTCGATGCCGACGCGCGTGAGCCGTATTGCAGATCGTTTCGTTTCGAACCCCTCGGTGCAGGCGGTTTACTCCTCCTTTGCCCTGACCGGGAATGGAAAACGTCCGGCACGCGTGCCGCATCCGCCGCCGGCGACCGATGCGGCGGCGTGGTTCGCCCGCATCGACGCCTACGCCGCCGGCGCGACACTGGCCGTAAGGCGGACCGTCGTGGACGCGTTCGGCGACCTCGACCCTTCCCTGAACGAGGACGTGCAGCTTCCCTTCCGGGCCGGCCTGCTGGGTGACGTCGAGTTCATCGACGAACCCCTGGTTCAAGTGAACCGCCGCTCCGGCAGCTTCACGGCCGACTGGCAGCGCTATGAATCCCTGGATGCCTACCGTGAGCGCATGTTCGCCGGGCTCGACACGGCAGCACGCGCACGACGCAGCCGGCTGGCGGACATCGAGACCGCGGCGCGACGGCAACCGGACCTGCATCAACGCTGGGATCGACTGCGGGAGCTGGTCGAGCGGTCCATGGACGACGCGGAATTGACGCGGGCGCTGGTCGGCGGCCGGTTCAGCGGACGACTGCGGGGGCTCGTCGCAGTGATTCGCGCCGGAGCCTATCGCAGCGAGCTTTACCAGCATGCGTTCCTTGCGCTCGCCCCGCAGCTGTACCTGGCTTATCGCCGGCGGCGCCTGGGGCTCGCCCAGGCGAGGCTCCGTCCTTCGGCACCGGACGCCCGCACATGAGCCACCGGAGCCGGGCGGCGGCGCGCGCAGCTTCGCTTGCGGATGTGCAGGCGTACTGGGATGCGCGCGTGGACGACACCGTGTTGTCGGGCGACGTGCCGGGCTCGCGGGGTTACTTCGCGGCGATGGCGAACCACCGCTATTCCAAGTACGGGTACCTTCTCGAGCTGATCGGTTTCGAGCGCTGGCACGGCAGGGACGTGCTCGACGTCGGATGCGGTGCAGGCATCGACGTCGCACGACTGGCGCGTTGCGGCGCCCGTGCGTCGGGGGTCGACATCTCGCGCCGTTCCCTGTCGCTCGCCAGTCAATATCTGGCGGCCGACGGGCAGCCGGCGACGCTCGCGCAGGCGGATGCCGCGCGGTTGCCGTTCCCCGACGCGTCCTTCGATCTCGTGCTGTGCATGGGCGTGCTGCCATTCGCCCCTGATCCGCGCGCGATCGCCCTCGACTGCCGGCGCGTCCTGCGTGAGCAGGGTCTGGCGATCTTCGTGGCCTATAATCGCGTTTCATTCATGAGCGTTTTACGAGCCGTCTCCGCCGTCGGCCCGGGTCATGGCGATGCCCCGGTGTTTCGCATGCATACGCACAAGGAGCTGGACGGGTTGCTGGAGACTTTCGCGAAGCGGCAGCTGCGAACGGCTTCCCGCGGCTGGCATCTCGTCGCCTGCTGTCGGAAGCACGGCGATACGGCCGCGGGCATGCGCTGATGTCGTCCGGGGACGCCGCGGCCGGGGCCCGGGCCGCAAGTGCGGGCCGCGGGAGCGCGGTACGCGCCTACCAGGATCTCGTGATCGGCTCGCGCTCCTGGTGGCAGTTGCTGAGACACGAGCTGCTGGCGGGGTGGGGAGGCCTGTTGCCTGGAGCGCTGGGGCTGGCGTTCCGTGGGGCGTGCTGGCCGTGGCTGATGCATTCCTGCGGGCGTCGTGTCGCCTGGGGGCGCAATGTCGCATTGCGACATGCGTCCAAGATGGCCATCGGAACGGGCGTCATCATTGACGAGGGATGCCAGCTGGATGCGCAGGGCTGCGCGACGGGGGAGTTCCGGATTGAAGAAGGCGCCCTGATCAGTCGCGGGTGCATCGTCTCCGGCAAGGATGGCGCGATCTCCATCGGAAGCGGGGTCAACATCGGGGCGGGCTGCGTCATGTACGCTTCGCCGCGCCTGGAGATCGGCGCCCGGACGATGATCGCGGCGCTCTGCTACGTCGGCGGCGGGCGCTATTCCACGCGCGGTGCCGTCGACGTGCCGCCGGCGGATCGCAAGGAAGCCCGGTCCGGCGTCGCGATCGGGCCCGACTGCTGGATCGGCGCCGGCGCCGTGATCATCGACGGCGTGACGCTGGGCCGCGGCAGCGTCGTCGGTGCGGGCGCCGTCGTGACGCGCAGTTTTGAAGCAGGCTCGGTGGTCGCCGGGGTACCGGCCCGGCTTATCGCGACGCGGACGGGCGGGTCCGGCGCTCAGGGAGAACAATCGTGAGCAGCGAGTTGGAGAGTCAGGTCAGCGCGGTCCGGGATTACTGGAACAGGAACACGCTGGGGCTTCAGTACGTCACCGATCGTACGCTGGTGCCCGGCACGCGGGAGTTCTTCGACCACATCCAGCCGTGGATGAATCCCTACAAGTTCCCGTGGATCATGGAGCGCATCGAGCGGGAGTCGCGGCTGCTGGCCGGGAAGCATCTGCTCGAGATCGGCTGCGGGATGGGGTTCGACTCGGTCGAATTCCTGAAGCGCGGCGTGCGCGTGACCGCAATCGACCTCACCGAGTCCGCGGTGCGCATCGCGCGGCAGCATTTCGAGGTCGCCGGCCTCCGGCCGGAAGTCGTTCGCGTGGGCAATGCGCTGGCGCTGCCTTTTCCGGACGAGTCCTTCGACGCCGTCTGGTCCAACGGCGTGCTGCACGCAACCGGCGACACGCGCCGGGCCATCGCCGAGGTGCGCAGGGTCCTGAAGCCCGGCGGCCGCGCGATCATCAGCCATTTCTACCGGCGTCCCTCCTGGATGTGGATCGTGCACCGTCTCGGCCGCGAGCCGATCGAGGCGCACGAGGAGGACCCGCCGGTCAACGAGTTCTACACCGACGATGCGATCCTCGCGATGTTCGAGGGGTTTCGAGTGGTCGAAACCGCGCATGAGCACCACCGGGCGCTTCCGGTCGCGAAGCGCGGCATCAAGGCCGCGCTGTACGACGCGGTGTTCAAGCCCCTCTACAACCTGCTGCCCGAGCGTCTCGCGCTGCGCTGGGCGTACAAGCTGTCGGTGGTAGCCGTCAAGGAGTAGGCCGCGGTGCGCATCGCGATCATGCTGCGCACGCTCGACGAGCGGGGCGGGGTCTCCGTGTACAGCGCCAACCTCGTGCAGGCACTGCTCGCCGCGGGCTCCGACGACCAATACCACTTGCTTTACCGCAGCGCCGCACATCTCGGGCGCTTCGGGTCGCAGCCGAACCTCCGGGAGCAGGTGCTTCCTTCGCGCAGCAAGGCGCTGTGGGATCAGGTCGTGGTGCCGCGCGCGTGCCGCAGTCTCGGCGTCGACGTGGTGCTTCACCCCAAGTTCACCGTCCCCTTGTTCGGCAGGACACCCGCCGTGATGGTGCTGCACGGTGCGGACTGGTTCCTGCCGGGTGCGGCGCGGTTCTATGGCCGGCTGGATCGCCTCTACATGCGCGTTTTCATGCCTCTATACCTGCGGCGCGCGGCCGGGATCATTTCCGTGTCGCGCCTGACGACCGAGGACTTCGAGCGGATTTTCAGGATGCGTCCGGGGCGCATCCGCACGGTGTATTTCGGGCCGGCCCCGCATTTCCGCCGCGTGGCGGACCCGGCCACCCTCGAGGCGGTACGGCTCCGGTACGGACTGCCGGAGCGGTACATTCTGACGCTGTCGAAGCCCGGCGGAGGCGAGCGCAAGAACTTTCGAGGCATCCTCGACGCCTACGCACGGCTGCACGGGCACGTCCCCCACAAGCTCGTCGTCGGCGGCAAGGGCTGCGAGCGTTTCCGCGCCGACTACGGTATTCCCGCCGCGGGCTGGGGCAGCGACGTACTGTTTCCCGGGTGGCTGGAGCAGTCCGACCTCCCGGCGATATACAGCGCCTGCAGCCTGTTTCTCTACCCGTCGAACCAGGAGGCGTTCCCGATTCCGATCACGGAAGCGATGACTTGCGGAACGCCGATCGTGAGCTCGCTGGCCAACGGACTCGAAGAGCTGGCAGGCGATGCCGCCCTCCTGGTGGATCCGGCGGACCCGCAGGCCATCGCAGCGGCTGCGCTGGACGTGCTGCGTGACCCAGCGCTTGCCGAGCGCCTGCGCGCGGCCGGCCTGTCGCGCAGCCGGATGTTCTCCTGGGAAGCCTGTGCCCGGAATACGCTCGCGATCGTCAGGCAGGCGGCGGAACGCAAGCCCGCCGCCGCCGCCGCATGAATGCCGCAGTCACCGCGGCTTCGCCGCTCACGGGGGACATCCTCGTCTGCGCACCGCACATGGACGACGACGCGCTGGGATGCGGCATGCTGATCGCGATGCATGCGCCGCGGGGCCGCGTGCACGTCCTGTTCGCGAGCGATGGGGCGCTGTCACCGGAGCCGCCCCCGGGCCGGCACGACTTGTCGCGGGGTCTTCCGGCAATCCGGGAACGCGAGGCGCGAGCGGGCCTCGAAATCCTGGGCGTCGCGCAGGCCAACATCACGTTCCTGGGCCTGCCGGACGGATCACTCGCGCAGCACGAGCATTCCCTGGCCGCCGCGGTCGCCGCGCGGGCGAAAGCGGTCGACGCCCGGACCGTGCTGGTGCCGTTCCGCTACGATCGCCATCCGGATCATCTCGCACTCCATCGCGCCGCCGCGACGGCCCACGCCACCGGCCGGATCCCGGGCGAGCTCATCGAATATTTCGTGTACACGCGATGGCGCATGCTCAGGACCCGCGACGTCCGCGATTACGTGCGCGCGGACGACTGCCTGCGCGTGCATTCCGCGGATGCGGCGCGCAGGAAGCGGGCGGCCCTCGGCTGCCACCGCAGCCAGACGACGCTTTTCTTTCCCGGGCAGCGCCGGCCGATATTGAGCGAGGCGCTCATCGACGAGGCGTGCGAGCGGCCGGAAACCTTCCTGTTCCATCGGGCCGGCCGCGCCGGGCGTCGCGGACTGGCGCATGGCCGCTATTGGGTTCCGCTGGCCTGCAAGCTGGAGCCGGCGCTCAAGCGCCTCAAGGACCGGATCACGGGTGGGGGTGTCCAGTGAGCGGGGGCGTGGATCGGCCGATCCGCGTGGCACTGTTCGGGGGACCTTACCTCGACGCGCCCGCCACTCGATTCGCGCTCGCCCTCCGGGCGGATCCAAGGATCGAGCTGGTCGGCGTGCTGTGCCAGGCGCCGGCTGCCGGCCGGGCGCAACGCTGGCACGACCTCTGGAGGCGAAGAAGACTCCTCGCAATCGGCGTCCTGATGCGGAACGCCGTTTTTGCCGCTCTGCGATGGGTCGCGAATCCAAAACTGGCCCGCGAGCAGCAGCGTCTCGAGAGACAGCTGGAACCGCTGCTGTGCACGGTTCCGGATGTGCATGCGCCGGACGTGCTGGAAATGGTGCGCGCATGGCGGCCTGACGTGGGCGCGATCTACGGGGGACCGATCCTGCGCGCAGCACTGTTCAGCATCCCGGAATTCGGGACGCTCGGCATCCATCATGGGCGCGTGCCCGAATACCGCGGGCGCAAGACGACGTTCTGGGAGATCTACAACGGCGAGCAGGTCGCCGGCGTGACCATCCAGCGCATCGATGCGGGCATCGACACCGGCGACGTCGTCAAGGCAGGCGCCGTGACGATCGGCCGGAAGGGATACGGACGCATCGAGCGCGAGACGCAGGATCTCGGCATCCGGCTCTTCGTCGAGGCCATACTCGAGGCGCGCGCACGCCCGATGTCCGGAACGCCTCAACCAGCAGTTCAGGGCCGTCACTATGGGCAGCCCACGGGCGCGGATCTCCTGAGGCTCTGGCTGCGGATCCTGGCACGCCGTTTCGGCGCGCGCTCCACATGACGGGAAAACCCGCGACGGCGCGCGTCGTGCTCGCCACCGAAACCTATTGGCCGGAGATCGGCGGCGGCGAGCGCCAGGCGCGGTCGCTGGCCGCCCGATTCGGCGCGTTGGGCCGGGAAGTCACCATTCTCACGCGCCGCTCGCGCCCCGGCTCGCCGCGGTCCGAAATGGACGGTTCGGCGCGCGTCGTGCGCCTTCCGCCCGGCGGCCGTGGCCGTTGGCGCAAGTGGCTCATGGTATTTCCCGCCTGCGCGGCGCTGTGTCTTCGCCGCGGCCAGTACGATGCGGTGCTCGTGTCCGGTTTCCGGATCCTGGGCATCGCGGCGCTCATTGCCCGCGCTTTCACGCGCCGGCCGACGGTGCTCAAGGCGGACAGTCGTGGGGAGTTGTCCGGCGAATACTTCCGTGCCGGTCTCGCGGATGCCGGCCTCGCGCCCGAGTCCGCGGCGGTGTCCGTGGCCCTGCGGTTCCGCAATGCCCTGCTGCGCCGCGCCGACGCGTTCATCGCACTGTCGGACGAAATGGCGCGCGAGTTCCTCGAGAACGGCGTGCCGGCCGCGCGCATCCGGAAAATCCCGAATGGCGTCGATACGGACGTGTTCCGGCCCGCGTCCCCGGAGGAGCGCTCGTCGCTCCGGCGGAAACTGGGCCTGCCGCCGGCACCGGTCGCCGTGTATACGGGCCGGCTCGTGACCTACAAGGGACTGCCGTCGCTCCTGCGGGCCTGGCGTAACGTCCCCGATGCCTGCCTGGTCTTGGTGGGCGAGGGCGGCGGCGACCTGCGCAGCTGCGAGCGGGAACTGCGGGAGTTCGTGACCGCGCACGGCTTGCAGGCGCGCGTCCGGTTCGCCGGCCCGGTCGAGCAGGTCGACGACTGGCTGCGCGCGGCCGACCTTTACGTGTTCCCGACGGAAGACGAAGCGTTCGGCCTCGCGCTGGTCGAGGCAATGGCCTGCGCGCTGCCTTGCGTGACCACGCGCGTGGGCGGATTGCGCGACTTCGTCGTCGACGGTGTCAATGCGGTCGCCGTGCCGCCGGGCGATGAAGCCGCGCTGGCCGCTGCCTGCGGAACGCTCATCGCAGACGAGAAGCAGCGTGCGGCGCTGGGGGCCGCGGCGCGGCGGACCGCGGTCGAGCGATTCGGCCTCGCATCGATCACGGCCGCCTACGGGGCGCTTCTCGACGAGTTGCTCCCGGGCGCCGAACGGGCCACGGCGTGACCGCCTCCGACCTCAGCGTCGTCATCCCGACGCTCGGTCGCGAACTGCTGCGCGGCTGCCTCGGCGCGCTTGGCAGCGCGGAAATCCGGCCCATGCGCGTCATCGTCGTGGACCAGGGACGGGTGGAAGCGCTTGCGCGGATGGCAGCGGAGTTCCGCGCGACGGGACTCGACGTGCAGTACGTTCCTTCGACGCGACGCGGTCGCTCTGCAGGGCTCAACGACGGCCTGCGCGAGGTGCGCACGGCCTTTGTCGCGATTACCGACGACGATTGCATCCCGGCGAGCAACTGGGTGGCGCTTGCCACCGAGCGGCTGCGCCGGGATCCCGGCACGATCCTGACGGGCCGCGTCGAAGCCGGCGAGGCGGGAGTCCAGCTATCCGTCGCCACGTCGCTTCGGTCCGAGCTGCAGCGCCGGCCGCGGCTGACGTTCGACCGGCTGAGCGGCGGCAACATGGCGATTGCAACCGACCTTGCGCGCCGGATCGGCCCATTCGACGAGGATGCGAGCCTGTCCACCGCGGAGGACGCGGAGTACGCCTATCGCGCACTGCGCGCGGGCGTTCCGATCCGGTATGTGCCGGAACTCGTCGTCACCCACCTGGCCTGGCGACACGACGAGGAGCGGACCGCGCAGTACCGCAGCTACGCCAGGAGCCACGGCGGCTTTTACGGCAAGTACCTGCGGAGCGGAGACGCCTTCATCGCGCTGCGTGCCGCCTGCCACTGGCTTCGGTCGCTGCGACGCTGGGGCATGGCCGTCCTGAGGGGCGACGCCGATCGAGCGGCGTTCGGCCGGGCCTATGCGCTCGGGCTGTTTCCCGGCATCCTCGCTGGCTGGCGACGACGCTGATGTCCCCTGGAGCAGCATTGCGGTGGCGCGCACGAAAGCTGGCGAGGCGGCTGCGTCGCGTCGCCTGCAGTCGTCTCTATCGCGATGCCCGCGGAGACACCCGTCGTACCGCCTTCCTGGCGGGCACGGCACGTAGCGGCACGACATGGCTCGCGGAGGCGCTGGCCTGGCAGCAGCCGTGCCGCGTCATGTTCGAGCCGTTCAATCCCCGCAAGGTGCGCGCCTATGCGCGCTACCAGTACTTCCAGTACATGCGGCCGGACGCACCGGACGACGCACTGCGCGCGTACTGCCATTCGGTGTTCACGGGCGCGATCCGCCACCCGTGGATCGACCGGGAGGTCGATGTGCTGCGGCCGCGCTTTCGCCTCGTGAAGGAGATCCGCGCGAATCTCATGCTGGGGTGGATCCGCCGCCAGTTTCCGGAGATACCCATGCTGCTGCTCCTGCGCCATCCCTGCGCCGTGGTCGCCTCGCGGCTCGGCCTCGCGTGGGCGACGGACACGGACATTGCATCCTTCCGCCAGCAGCCCGCGCTCGTTGCCGATCATCTCACGCGACGGATGCAGCTCATCGATGCCGCGCAGAGCGACGAGGAAAAGCACGCGGTCATCTGGTGCGTCAGCAACCTCGTGCCGCTCGCGCAGCTCGGCGCCGGCGGCGTCGCGATCCTGCACTACGAGCGGCTCTGCACCCGCCCGCAGGAAGAGCTCGGCCGTGCCGCCGCGGAACTCGGGCTGCCGCGGCCATCGCCGACGGGCGACGTGGTCGGGTCGCCATCCATGACGACGCGCCGGGGCAGCGCGGTGGTCGCGGGCGATGACCCTCTCTCCGCATGGACGCGGATCCTGTCGCCCCGGCAAGTCCGCAGGGTGCTCGACGTGGTGGACGCCTTCGGGCTCTCGCACCTCTACGGCGAATCGATCCAGCCGCATCCGAACGCACTCGCATGAGCGGCGCTGCATTCAGCGACGCGGGCACGGCCATGCGCTGGCGCGCGATCCAGCTCGCCGGCGTGCAGGGCATCTACTTCCTGCGGCTGCTCGTGCTCGCGCGCCTGCTGGCACCGGACGCCTTCGGCTTCGTCGCCATCGCGATGCTGGCGGTCGGGATCGTGGCGCGCGTGACGGATCTCGGCATGATCCCGGCGCTCGTCCAGCGGGGGCAGGCGACGAAAGCGGAATACGATGCCGCCTGGACCGTCGGGTTGCTGCGAGCCCTGGCGATCGCGCTGGTGCTGGCGGCCTTCGCGGAACCGGTTGCCGCCCTGTTCGGCGAAGAGCAGGCGGCCCCCGTGGTGCGGGCGCTGGCGTGGCGGCCGGTCATCGAGGCAGCCGCGAGCATCGGAATCGTGCGCCTGACGCAGGAGCTGCGATTCCGCAGGCTGGCGATGATCGCGCTTCCGGCTGCGATCGTGGATTTCGGCGTCGCCGTCGCCACGGCACGGGCGCTGGGAGTCTGGGCACTGGTCGCAGGTTCGCTCGCGGGATCCGCAACGACGCTTTGCCTGTCGTATGCCCTGGCGCCGCATGCACCGCGGCTGAGCCTGCGCTTCGAGGCGATCCGCCCGCTGATCCATTTCGGGCGTTGGGTGCTCGCGACCGGCCTCGTCGCGCTCGCGGGGACGACGCTGACCCAGCTTGCGGTCTCGCGGCTGGAAGGCGCCGCGGCGCTCGGCCTGTATTTCCTCGCCTGGCGTGTCGCATTCATGCCCGTCGATGCCGTGAGCGCGGTGGTGTCGGCGGTCGCATTCCCGATGTTCGCCCGACTGCGCGACGACACGCGCGAGACGGCGGCGACGTTTCGCCGGCTGCTGACCGGGGAGGCGGTCACGCTGCTGCCCGCGTACGCACTCGTGTTCGCGCTTGCGCCTGCGCTCGAAGCCGCGCTCGGCGGCCGCTGGGAAGGCACTGCGCCCGTAATCCGGATCCTGTCGGTCGCGGCCGTCACTGGAATCCTCGGCGAGCTGGTCGGTCCGCTGCTGATGGGGCGCGGCCGCGCAGACCGATCCTTCCGGCTCGAGCTCGTCCAGACCGGCGTGCTGCTGCTCGTCCTGTATCCCCTCGTCGCCTGCCTGGGTGCGCGAGGCGCCGCGCTTGCGTGGCTCGCGGGAAACGTCGCGGCGCTCGTCGTGACGATGGCCTGGCTGGGTTCGCTGGTCCCGGGCGGCATCGCGCTGCCGGCCGGCCCGATGCTCGCGGCATTCGGCGCCGGGACGGCAGCCGCGGGCGCAGCGCTCGTCTGCTCCGAGGCATTCGATCCACTCGCCGGCGTTCTGGCGGGCGCGGCGAGCGGGCTCGGTGCTGCGGCAATCGTCCTCTTCGGGCTGGAACGCGGATTCAACCTCGGGCTGACCGATCTTGCGAGATGGGTCCGGGGCGCCGGCCACGACAATCGGGCACCATAAGGCGCAATTTCCGGTCGCTTGCGGCCGCCACGGGAACCCCATGCCAATTGCGAGACGCACCCGACGGAGCCTGGCGCGCTGGGCGCGCGCGCTGACCCGGCGCCCGCGCGTCGGCCATGTCGACTTCGGCGACTTGCGCCGCCTCGTGCCGATCAGCTCGGACTGGGGATTCGATCGCGGCACGCCGATCGACCGGTTCTACATAGACCGGTTCATGCGCAGTTGCGCGGAGGACGTCCGCGGCCGCGTGCTGGAGATCGCGAACCCGGAGATGACGCTGCGCTACGGTGGCGGCCGGGTCAGCCGCAGCGACGTGCTGCACCCTGTGGCGGCTCCACCGCCGGTCACGCTCGTGGGCGACCTCGCAACGGGCGAGGGCCTGCCGGAGGGCGCGTTCGATTGCGCAATCGTCACCCAGACGCTGCTCCTGGTGTACGACGTCCACGCGGCCGTCCGTACGCTGGCCCGGGTTCTCGCTCCAGGAGGCGTTGCGCTCGTGACCATACCGGGCATCACCAAGATCTCGCGCGAGGACATGGATGCCTGGGGCCAATATTGGTCTTTCACGTCGGCCTCGGCGCGCCGCATGTTCGAAGACGCGTTCGGCCCGGACAGCGTGCGGGTCGAGGCCTTTGGCAACGTGCTGTCGGCGACGGCCTTCCTGCATGGAATCGCCGCGGAGGAGCTTACGGAAGAGGAGCTCCTGCATTGCGACCGTGACTTCGAGACCTTGATCGCGATACGCGCGTGCCGGCGGGCCTGAGCGGTGCACTTGCCGGGCAACATCCGCATCCTGCGCACGCTGCGGCGCCTGCGCGGCCGCATGCGTCCGGGCATCGCTATCCTCGGCTATCACCGCGTCTGCGAGCCCTCGCGGGATCCGCTGGAACTGTCGACGGCTCCGGCCCATTTCGAGGCTCACCTGCAGGCCGCAGCGCGGCTCGGTGAGCCCATGCGCCTCGCCGACGCGGCCGCAGCGATCGCCGCGGGCCGCGTTCCCAGGCGCGGCATCGTCTTCACTTTCGATGACGGCTACTCGGACAACCTGCACACGGTACTGCCGCTTCTCGATCGTCACGGGATCCCGGCCACGATGTTCGTGACCTCGGGCGATCGCGGCGCCGAGTTCTGGTGGGATCGGCTGGCGAGGATCGCAGCCGCCAGCGGCCGGGCACGGCGCGCCGGCGAACTGGCGGCCGAACTGGAGCGCCTGCCGCCGGACGAGCGCGAAGCGCGGCTCGATGCGCTCGAGCAGGCGGTCGATGCGCTGCCTGATCCCGAGTACCGCACCCTGACCGTCGAGGAACTGAGGCAACTGGCGGCGAGCCGCTGGATCGAGATCGGCGCACACACGGAGAGTCACCGGCGGCTGCCGAACCTGCCCGAGGACGTGCAGAAAGCGGAGACGCGCCGCAGTCGCGAG
The DNA here is from genome assembly GCA_035281265.1 of Steroidobacteraceae bacterium. Lineage (GTDB taxonomy): Bacteria > Pseudomonadota > Gammaproteobacteria > Steroidobacterales > Steroidobacteraceae > SCUD01. The sequence goes on along the minus strand of DATEEF010000195.1, from coordinate 13,089 downwards.
ATGCTCGAGGGCTTAATCGGGAAGCCGGTGACCAGCTTCGCCTATCCGCACGGGGCCATCAGCGAACGCACGACCGGCATCGTTGCCGGTGCCGGCTACCGCGTCGCCTGCTGCAGCCGGTCCGAGGTTGCGGCCAACGGCACGCGCTTGCACGCATTGCCGCGGCTCTGGCCCGGAAACCGCACGGGCCCGGAGTTCGAACGCTGGCTCGGCGGGTGGCTCCATGCCTGAGCGGCCGAGCGTTTCCGCGATCGTGATCTTCCTCGACGAGGAGCGATTCCTCGGCGAGGCCATCGCGAGCGTCCGGTCCCAGTCCCTGGACGCATGGGAGTTGCTCCTGGTCGACGACGGATCCTCGGACGCAAGCACGGCGCTCGCCCGCGACGCGGCGGCCAGCGAGCCGGAGCGGATCCGCTACCTCGAGCACCCGGGACACGCGAACCGGGGCATGAGCGCGGCGCGCAACTTGGGGCTTGCCGCCGCCCGCGGCGAGTTCGTGGCATTCCTCGATGGCGACGACGTTTGGCTCCCGGAACGCCTGGAGCGGGCTGTCGCGTTGCTCGACGCCCACCCGGAAGCCGCGATGGCGTACGGCCGCACCCAGTACTGGTCGAGCTGGTCCGGCGGCCGCGACGACACCGACTGGATCCAGCCGCATGGATTTCGGGCGGACAGGACCATTGCGGCGCCCGAGCTACTGCGCATGTTCCTAGCCGGCGAAGCCGCATTGCCATGCATGGGAAGCCTCACCGCCCGGCGGGAGGCCGTGCTGGCTTGCGGGGGTTTCGTGGACGCATTTCGCGGCATGTACGAGGACCAGGCGTTCCTCGCGCGCTTCTGCCTCGATCACGCCGTGTACGTGTCCGGCGAGCACTGGGACCGGTATCGGCAGCACCCGGACAGTGCCTGCGCGACGGCCGGGCGCAGCGACCAGGCCGGGCGCGCCCGCAACGCGTACCACGCATGGCTCGCGGATTTCCTTCAATCGCGCGGCATGCGCGGCACGCCGCTCTGGGCCGCGGCAGTCCGGGCGGCAGCCGGGCCGGCCTGGCCTGCGCGCATGAGGCAGGACCTGCGCCGGGCATTCCGCCGTGTCGCGGGCGCATTCCGGCGCGACGCAAGGCGTACATGATCGAGCCCGACGCCCGTCCGCGAGTCGCGGCCGTGATGCTGACGATGAACCAGCGCGACAAGACGCTGCGGGCACTCGCAAGCGTACGCGCCGACGACCCGGCGTTGCCCGTCCTGGTCTGGGACAACGGATCGACGGACGGCACCGTCGAAGCTGTGGCCGCGGCGTTTCCAGGCGTCCGGACGCATCACCATCCGGAAAATCTCGGCGTCGCCTCCGGCCGGAACGCGGCGGCGCGGCTCGCGTCTTCCTTGTTCGAGCCGACACACCTGCTCTTCCTCGACAATGATCTCGTCCTGACGCCGGGATTCGTCGCGGCACTCCTGGCGCCCTTCCAGGACGACAGCGTGGGACAGACCCAGGCCAAGCTCCTCTACCTGCACGACCCGAAGCGCATCAACGACGGAGGAGGTTGCCGGATCGTTTTCTGGCTCGGGCGTACGGACCCGGTCGGATTCCGCGAGATCGACCGCGGTCAATGCGACGCAGTCGCGCCCTGCGTATCCTGCGGCGGCGCCATGATGGTGCGGGCCGACCTGTTCGACAGGCTCGGCGGCTTCGACCCGCTGTTCGATCCCTTCGGCCCGGAAGACATCGACTTTTCCCTGCGGCTGCAGGCCGCCGGTTACCGCGCGCTGTACATCCCGGGCGCGCTCGCGTACCACGAGGTCAGCCATTCCTACGAGGGCGGCGGCTATACGGCAACCTACGCGCAGGCCAAGGCGCGCCACTGGCTGCGCTTCCTCCGGCGCCACGGCACGCGGTTGCAGAAGGCGGGTTTCCTGCTCGTGGGAGCGCCGCTCATCGCGGCGCGCATGACGTTCCGGGAACTCGCACGGGGCAATCCCGGCGCGCTGGTGGGGACGGTTCGCGGCCTGTTCGCAGCGATTCGCGACGGCCGCGGGAGCCGCGGCTAGCCGCGCGCGCGCGCCACCCACTCCTCGACGCGCCCGACGGGCTCGCGGTCGATGAAGTGGCGCCAGAAGACCTCGAGGTTGAAGATCATCCACAGCCGGTAATTGTGGTCGACACGGCCGGCGGCATGTTCGTCCTGCATCCGCTGCATCGCTTCCCGGCGGAAGAGGCCGGCCTGCACGAGGCGGCTGTCGTCGATCGTCCGCTGCATCATGGCGCGCAACGGCCCGCGCAGCCACAGCGCCAGCGGGAAGCCGAACCCCTTCTTGGGCCGCCGCACCAGCGCTCGCGGCAGGTATCGTTCCGCCAGTTTCCGCGTGACGTACTTGAGCCGGCGGTGCCTCAGCTTCATCTCGGCGGGAATCCGCATCGCAAACTCCGCGATCCGGCGATCGACGAGCGGGCTGCGGAGCTCCAGGCTGTGCGCCATCGACATGCGGTCGGTGATCGGAAGCTGGTTTTCGCTGAGGCGCGTCATGCAGTCGGCATACAGCATCCGGTCGAGAGTCTGCTCCGCGCAGCCGTCATCGAAGTAGCGCCGCAGAAGCTGTTCGCTCACGACGGCACCGGCCTGCGCCCAGGCTGCATCGGTGAACAGGAACCGCTTCGCCTCCTGCGGAAACCTCAGGTAAGCCGCGCTGTTGGCATAGCGCTCGAAGCCGCTGCTATCGGCCATTTCGTCCAGCCAGCGCAGCTTGGCCGCGACGCTGTTGTATCCGAAGCTGTCGGGCAGCGCGCGCAGCACGGGCCGCAGCAAGCCATGGCGCAAGGCGCGCGGCAGGTGCGAGTACAGCTCGGCCAGCTCCTGCCCCTTGTAGCGATCGTAGCCGGCGAACAGCTCGTCGCCGCCGTCGCCGCCAAGCGCGACGGTGACATGCCGGCGCGCGATCCCCGAGACCACGTACACGGCGGCCCCGAACGGGTCGACGGGCTCCTCGAGCGAAGACACCATCCGGGGGGTGAGCTCCGCCAGGTCGGGCCGCACCGTCTCCTCGATGTGTCTCGTGCCGTATTGAGCGGCGACCACGCGCGCCCACGGCAGCTCGCTTTGGGCGCTCTCGTCGACGCCGATCGCGAACGTCGCGAGCGGTTCCGACAGGGCTCGGCTGGCGTGCGCCACGACCAGGCTCGAATCGATGCCACCCGAGAGGAACGCACCGAGGGGCACTTCGCTCATGAGGTGCTCGGGCACGACCGTTTTCATCAGTCCGTCGAGCCGATCCACGGTCTCGCGCTCGTCCCAGGGATGCTTCGGCTCGTAGCGCTGCGTCCAGAGCGTCTCCAGCTCGACCTGCCCGTTGCGGACGGTCATTGCGGTCGCCGGCGGGAGCTTGTGGATGCCCTTGAAGAACGTAACGTCGCCCGGCAGGTAGCGCAGCGACATGTAATGCGACATCGCCGCGACGTCGAGCTCGCGCTGCACGTCCGGAAGCGTCAGGAGGGCCTTGATCTCGGAGGCGAATGCAAAGCCGGCGGGAGTCCGGACCCAGAACAGCGACTTCTGGCCGAGCCAGTCGCGCGCGAGGGTGAGCCTGCGATCGCGGTCATCCCACACCGCGAAGGCGAACATTCCCTCGAGTCGGCGCACGCCGCCGAGGCCTTCATGCTCGAGCAACCGGAGGAGGACTTCCGTATCGCTGTGCGTGTCGAACCGCGCGCCGCCTTTCTCGAGCTCCTGTCGTAGGACAAGGTAGTTGTAGATCTCGCCATTGAACACGAGGACGAGATGGCCATCCCGGCTGCACATCGGCTGGTGACCGAGCGCCCGATCGATGATCGACAGGCGCCTGACTCCCAGGCCCACGTCGCCCGTGACGTGGAGCCCTTCGTCGTCTGGACCGCGGTGGACGAGGGCAGTGACGAGGGGCCGCAGCCGCGCCATGACCTCGGCAGTCGACGCCGTCGCGCGGGGCGAAAAACCGGCAATGCCACACATCGACTCAATCCCCCGGATGCCGGCCAGGCGCCCCGATCAACGACCCGTTCGATACACTGTAAGCAATTCGGACCCTCACGAGGATGCCGCATCCGTGACCGATTCCCCGAAAGCGCCTGAAAAATAGCGCCGGATTTCGCGTCGGCGATGCTTGCTGGCTAGTCTAATCGTTCCCATGACGAGTCGAGACGCGGCAGCGCAGGTGCTCAACGGACTTCCCGTGGATGCCCACGTGCATTTTCACGACCGAAGCCGTGTCGCCGATACCCTGGAGGCGGCGACTGCGAACTTCAGCGCGTTGGGCGTTGCGGCGGGCGACCTGGTCCGCGGAGCCCTGCTGCTCGCGCAGTCGTTTCGGGAGCACGTGTTCGAGTGGCTGCGGGATCAAGCGCGGGTCGAACGATGGCGGATTGCGGCTGCGCCTGCGGAGCCGCAGAGCCTGTGGCTGCGGAGCGATGCGGCCGAGATCCTCGTGGTCTGCGGGCGGCAGGTGGTCGCCGAGCCGGGCCTCGAAGTGCTCGCGCTGGGCACGCACCGCCGGATTGCAGACGGCCTCGGTCTCGCGGCGACGCTCGAGCTCGCGCGATCCGGCGACGCGCTGGCCGTCATGCCCTGGGGATTCGGGAAATGGACCGGACGGCGCAAGCGTCGCGTGCGCGATGCGATCGACGCGGCGAAGGGCACGGAACTGTGGATGGGCGACAACGGCGGCCGGCTGGCGGCGCTGCCGAAACCGCGGCTTCTCGGCGAAGGCGAGCGTCGCGGTCACGCTATCCTGCCCGGGACGGACCCGTTCCCGTTCTGGCATGACTATCGCCGCGTGGGCAGCTTCGGTTGTGTCGTTCCCGTCCAGCCCGACGCGGAGCGGCCCTGGCAGTCGATCCGCTGCGCATTGACGCAGGCGGGCGCTTCGCCGCGCAGCTATGGGCGCGGCGCCGGCCTCTTGGAGTTCGGACTCAGGCAGGCCCGGATGCAGCTGCACAAGCATTTCCGCGGAGGGCAGGCTTGAGAGCGCTCGTGATCGCGCCGCAGCCGTTCTTCACCTATCGCGGCACGCCCTTCAGCGTCTACTACCGGACCCTGGTGATGTCCGAGCTCGACGTCGAATGCGACCTCCTGACGTACGGGCAGGGCCTGGACGTCGACCTGCCGGGCTGCCGGCTCTATCGGATTCCCGCGCTGCGCTGGCTGGGCGAGGTGAAGGTCGGACCCTCGTACCTGAAGGCGCTGCTCGATGCGCTGATGATCCTCTGGACGATCGCCCTGCTTTGCCGTCGCCGCTACACGGTCGTGCATGCGCACGAGGAAGCGGTGTTCTGGTGCCTGTGGCTGAAGCCCCTGTTCCGGTTCAAGCTCATCTACGACATGCATTCGAGCCTGCCCCAGCAGCTGGACAATTTCCGCTTCCACAAGCTGCCGCTGCTGCGTCGCATCTTCCGGGCCTGGGAGATAAAGGCGTTGCGCAGGGCTGAAGCGGTCATCACCGTCTGCCCGACGCTGCTGGAGCTCGCGAGGAAAGAGGGTGCCCCGGCGGACCGCTCATTCCTAATCGAGAACTCGATCGTGGATCCCGTCGAGGTGCGGGTCGACGAGTCGACGCGCCGCGCGGAAGGCATGCGCGCGTTCGTCGCGCGCCAGTGGGTCGACGGGAGAAAGCCGGGCTCCACGGTGATCTATGCCGGCACGCTCGAGGCCTACCAGGGCATCGACAGGCTGCTGCAGGCGTTTGTCGAGGTATCGCGCGAGATGCCCGCGGCGGGTCTCGTCATCGCCGGCGGTTTGCCGCGCCAGGTCGAACACTACCGACGGAAGGCTGCCAAGCTCGGCCTCGGCGAAAGCGTGATGTTCGCAGGCTGGCTGAGCCCGGCCGATGCCCGCGACCTGTCGCGGCGCTGCGCGGCCGCGGTTTCGCCGCGGGAGACCGGCGACAATACGCCGATGAAGATCTACGAGCTGATCGCGCACGCAGTGCCCCTCGTTGCGACGCGGATCAACTCGCACACCCAGGTCCTGAACGACGAGGTGTGCACGCTGACCGGCATCTCGCCCCGCGAGATGGCGGCCGGCATCCTCCAGGTGCTGGCCGATCCAGCGCTCGCGGCCGAGAAGGCCGAGCGCGCCGCCGCCTGGTACGGCGAGCATTACTCGCGACGGGGCTACGCGAACAAGTTGCGTCGCGTGCTCTCGCTCGTGGCGCCGTAGCGCCACAGGCGCACCGGGCAGCATCCAGTGTGCGGAATCGTCGGCTTTCGCGACCCGGGCTCTCCCCCCGACGCGTCGCTCATGCGCCTGCGGCAAATGGCCGGGGTGATCCGCCACCGCGGACCGGACGGGGACGGGTTCTTTGCCGAAGGTGACGTCTACCTCGGCATGAGGCGACTTGCGGTGATCGACCTCGTCACCGGCGACCAGCCGATGTTCAGCGAGGACAAGTCGATCGTCGCCGTCTTCAATGGCGAGATATACAACTACCGCGAACTGCGGGCCGAGCTCGAAGGGCTCGGCTGCCGTTTTGCGACCCGTTCCGACACCGAGGTCATCGTCCAGGGCTTCTCGCAATGGGGCGATCGCGTGTTCGGGCGACTCAACGGCATGTTCGCGATCGCGCTGCTCGACCGCAGGAACCGCAGCCTGCTCCTCGCGCGCGACCATGCGGGAATCAAGCCGCTCTTTTATGCCTGGGATGGGCGCCGGCTCGCCTGGGCGTCCGAGATCAAGGCACTCGTCGCGAGCGGGCTGGCGGCCCGACGGCTCGACATGGCGTCGCTCGCCGAATTCCTCGCCTGGGAATACGTGCCCTGCCCGGGGACGCTCCTGGAGGGAGTGCGGAAGCTGCCGCCGGCGACCTGCTGGTCCCTCGACCTGTCGAACGGCCGCGTGCGTGAATGGCGCTTCTGGCGGCCGCCGGAGGTCGAGACACGCGCGCGTGCGGATGCCGATTGGATCGATGAGCTGGACGCCACGCTCGCGGCCGCGGTCCGCAGGCAGGAGGTCAGCGATGTGCCGCTCGGGGCGTTTCTCTCCGGCGGCGTCGATTCCTCCCTGCTCGTGGCCGCGATGGGAAAGGCGACCACGTTCAGCATCGGATTCGAGGATCCCAGCTACGACGAGCTCGGCTACGCGAAGCGCGTGGCGGAACATTTCGGCTGCGAGCACGTCACCGAGCGAGTCCACGACGAGGCGCTGGAACTTTTTCCCGCACTGATCGAAATGCTCGACGATCCCATCGCCGACACGTCGATCATCCCGACGTTCCAGCTTTCGCGCCTCGCGCGACGCCACGTGACCGTTGCGTTGAGCGGTGACGGCGGTGACGAGCTTTTCGGGGGCTACGAGACCTACCAGGCCTGGCGGCTCGAGGAGCGCTACAGGCTCCTGCCAGGTGTGCTGCGCACGGGATTCATCGAGCCGCTCATTCGCGGACTGCGCCCACGGTCGGCGAAGAAAGGGCTCGTCAATCGTGCCATCCGTTTCGTCGAGGGCCTGGACCGTCCCGGGTCGGTCGGCCATGCCAAATGGCGCATGTACCTGAACGCGGCCCAAGCCCGCGACCTATTCACCAGCGATGCCTGGCCGGCCGCATCTGCGCCGCTCGATCGCCACCTTGCCGCGATGCTCGACGGCGCGAAGCCTCCCGCCGGAATCGACCGCGCACTGCGGGCGGATTACGCAAGCTTCCTGGCGGACGACATTCTCGTGAAGCTCGATCGCAGCTCCATGTCGACTTCGCTCGAGGCGCGCGTCCCGTACCTCGACAGGGAGGTCGTGGAACTCGCGTTCCGGATGCCGCCCTCGCTCAAGATCCGAGGCGGCACCGGGAAATGGGTGCTCAAGCAGGCGGCGGCGCGCCATCTGCCCCGCGAGATCGTGCAGCGACGCAAGGAAGGGTTCAGTGCCCCGATCAAGCAGTGGCTTTGCGGGCGCGGGCAACCGCTCATGGAGGAGCTTCTCGACGCAAGGCGCTTGTCCGCTGCGGGCCTTTTTCGCCCGGACCGGGTTCATGCGCTCAAGCGCGAGCACCTGGACGGACGACGCAATCATGCGCATCTGCTCTGGAGCCTGATGATCTTCCAGGCCTGGGAACGACGCTGGCTCGCATGAGCGGGGCAGCCGCCATAACACGCGACACGCTGCGCGCCGACGGCGGCCGGTTCGACGTCGTGGTCGTCGGCGGGGGCATCCAGGGCATCCTGTGCGCGCTGGAATCGGCGCAGCGCGGGCTCGGGACCCTGCTCGTCGATGCCGGCGACTACGGAGCGGGCACGAGCTTCAACAGCCTGCGCACGGTCCACGGCGGGCTTCGCTATCTGCAGTGGCTCGACTTCGCACGTGCGCGCCAGTCGAACGCAGAACAGCAATGGTGGTTCAGGCACTTTCCGGACCTCGTCGAGCGCCGTGCCTGCCTGATGCCCCTGGATGGAGGAGGGCTGCGCGGCCGTACCGCGTTCCGGGTCGCGGGCCTGCTCGCGCGCCTGTCGGGAATGAAGCATCCGGCTGGTCACCGCACGGCGTCGCCCGCCGTGGAGCTCCTGACAGCCGAGGAAGTCCTCCGGCGGCTGCCGGACTTTCCCCCGCGGAAACTGCGCGGCGCTGCGCTCTGGCACGAGGGCTTCATGCCGGAGTCGTCGCGCCTGGTGATCGAATGCCTGCGCTGGGCGGTTTCAGCGGGCGTTACGGCGCTCAATTACGTCGAACTGCTGGCCGCACAGCCTGAGCACCGTGGCTGCGTGCGGCTGGAGCTTTCGGATCGGGTCTCGGGCGCAGTGCTCTCGGTCGTTGCCGGTGCCGTCGTCAATGCGGGCGGCGCTCATGCCGAAGAAGTGGGACGCAGGCTCGGGGGCAGGACGAAGTCGCTGCTGGTGCCCACGCTTGCGTGGAATCTTTTCCTCGACGCAGAGTTGCCGGACGCGGCCTGCATCGTCCTCACGCCCCCGCGACGCGGTGCGCAGACATACTTCGTGCAGCCATTCCACGGACGTGTCCTGGCAGGCACCGGGCATGCGCCAATCCACGATCCCCGGCGCGACATTGCCGTTGCCCCGGCGCTGATCGACCACATGCGGCGCGACCTCGACGCGGCGTGGCCGCGTGCCAGGCTGGGTACGGCGCGCGTGCTGCGCGTTCTCGCCGGTGTCCTGCCCGGCGTGAGGCCGGGCCATTCGCGTCTCGCGCTGCGCCCCCGGATCGTGCGCGATTCGGGTCCGGGCGACGTGGCGCTGGTCCATGTCGTCGGCGTCAAGTTCACGGAGTCTCCGCATGTCGCGCGCCGCGCGATCGATCAGATCGCGCCGAGCGTGAAGGCGCGCAGGACGGCACGCCCCGCGGCGGGGCAGGGGTGGAATCTCGCCGGAGGCCGCGACCCTGCGACCCGGGAGTCCCTGCTCGACCTTGCCACGAGCGAAAGCGTTGTCTACCTTGACGACCTCATCGAACGCAGGACGAATGCGTGGTGCGCCGAGCCGGCAACGGCGGCGATCACGCGCCTCGTCGGCGAGTCGTTCCCGCGCAAAGCTCGGGAACGGGACTGACGCAGGCATCGACAGGCAGCGAAGGAATCGCCGAATGAAAACCCTGGTGACCGGCGGAACGGGGGTGACCGGAAGCGCGCTCGTTCGCAGGCTCCTCGGGGAAGGCCGTCGTGTCATCGTGCTCGACAACAAGGAAGGCTACAAGACCGACGAGCTGCGCAGCCTCGGCGCGGAAATCGTCATCGGGACCGTCACCGACGCGGCGACGGTCGCCCGCTGCATGGAAGGGGTGGAGATCGTCCACCACGTTGCGGCCGCATTCCGGGAGATGCACCTCCCCGATCGCGAGTATGCCGAGATCAACATCGAGGGCACGCGCATCGTCGCCGAGGCAGCCCTGAAGCAGGGCGTGCGCAAGTTCGTGTATTGCAGCACCTGCGGCGTTCACGGCGACGTCAGGAACCCGCCGGCCACCGAGGACTCGCCCATTGCGCCGTCGGATTACTACCAGCGCACGAAATACGAGGGCGAGCGGGTGACCCTGGCCTGCCACGGGCGCGGGCTGCCGAGCACGATACTGCGGCCGAACGCCATCTACGGGCCCGGGGACCCCGGCCGCTATTACATGATCTTCCGGCGCGTCAAGAAGGGCACGTTTCCGATGTTCGGCTCCGGGAAGACGCTGTATCACAGCCTCTACATCGACAACCTGATCGATGCGTTCATGCTGGCGGAATCGCCGGACCGCGGGCTGGGTCAGGCGTACCTCATCGCGGACGAGCATCACGTCGAGATCGAGGACCTCGTGCGCCGGGTCGCCCGCGCCATGGGTACGACCGTGCGGATCCCGCACTACCCGGTGTGGCCGCTCGTCGTCGTCGGCCACGTCGTCGAGAAGGCATGCAAGCCGTTCGGCATTGCTCCGCCCATCTTCCCGCGCCGCGTCGACTGGTTCCGCCTGGACCGGGCCTTCGACATCGGCAAGGCCAGGCGCGAGCTCGGCTACCGGCCGGCGGTCGATCTCGACGAGGGGCTTCGCAGGACGTATGCGTGGTACGTGTCCGAAGCCATGCTTTGATCAGCGGCCGAACCTCCACGTGGGCCCCACGACCAGCAGGTAGCCACCCTCGAAGTCGAAGCCGACGTCCGTGACGAGCTGAAAAGTCTTGGTGAACTCGAAATTCGCGCCGACGTCGTACATCCACTTCGTGTGCGGACGCTGGTCCGCCTCGAACGTGAACCGGGCGCCGCCCGGCAGGTCGCTGTGCCCGATGGCCGTCGCGGCGGTGTCCCAGCTCCCGACTCCGATCCACGTCTGCATCGGAAAGCCCGCCGGCGAGCCGCGGTATCCGGCGCGGACCGTTGCGATGGTTGCCGTGAAGTCGTCGTCGAAGCCGAGGTCGCTCCGGATGTAGCTGCAGTCGGCCACGAGGAAAAAGTTCCCGTAGCCGCCCGCCAGCGCAAAGCCGAGCCCGCCGATCACGCCGTCGAGCTCCGTCTTGACGGTGCCATCGAACACGACGTCGCCGCCGCCGGGACCCGGCGTCGGGAGCGTGACGCTGGCCGTCGTCTCGGATTCGTTGTAAACGTATCCGACGAGCGCATAGACGTTGAGGAAAGGCAGGACGAAGACGTCGAACTTGAGGTTGGCGTTGAAGACGTCGCTGCTGGAGCCGAGATTGACGAACTCGGCGTCCGGCGCCACCGGAACGCCGTCGACGTCGAGCCGGACGTCGGTCACCTCGATCTGGCGATTGGCAAGTCCCGTGAAGACCAGGGAGGCGCCGTAGGGCAGGGGCAGCTCGTAGCCGCGCTTCAGCGCCTCGTCGGCGAGCAGCGGGAAGAACGAACGGCGTTCGGCGGGCTCGCTTGCCGGCGCTTCCGGTCCTGACTGAGGCGAAGATGCCGCCTCGCCGTGGTCCCCGGCGGCCGACGGCCCGGGTGCACCGAGCAGCGCGATCGCACCACAGACCGCAAACGCTCCCGCCCGCCGCCGCACCGTGCAGTCAGAGCTGCAGCTGGATACGCGTCTGGAAGAAATGGGTTCCGCCTTCGGTTCCGAAGCGGTCGAGGACTCCATAACCGTAGACGAACTCGAGCCGCAGGTTGGGCGACATGTGCCAGTTGGCCATCGGCGTGAACCGCCAGAACCTGCCGCCCTGGATGGGACCGTCATCGAGATCAGTATAGGAGAAGCGCGCAACGAACTCCCAGTTGCCCCGGCCGCCCTCGAACACAGAGCTCGTCGGCACGATGCCGCCGTACACACCCGTCTTCGCGTTGTAGGGACGGCGTGCGCCGCCCGTCAGCCAGCTGACGTGGATCTCGCCGCCATGGAAGAACGGATCATTCGAGGCCGGTGCCGACACCTGGTTCAGGAAGTACTCGCCTCCCACGGAGAGCGGCCCGCGCTGGTAGTACGTTTCCAGGTTGACGGTCTGCGAGTGATCAGCCGGTATCGCCCCGGTGTCGATGACGAACGGCGCGCTGAACGACTCGGGACGCGACTTGTATTGCAGGAAGCCGTCGTCATCCGTGCCGTACCGGTATGCGAGGCCGAAATGGAGCAATTCGTCTTCCGACTTGCCGTGCATCGCTTGCCAGGCGCCTCGCGCCACGATCTGGTTGTCATTCTTGTTGAAGGATTCCGATTCCGTGTATTCGTCATCGTAGATGCCGACGTTCCAGGCAATGCCGCGATCCGGCAGGCTGCCGCGGAGCTGCACGCCGTCCGCCAGGATCGGGATGAAGGCGTCGTTCGACGTCGCGCGCTCGTTGGTCCAGCCGTTGTAGCCGACCATCATCTTGTTCATGGAGATGCCTTCCTTGGTCCTCCCGACGAAGATGTCGCCGCCGATCGCCGGCAGGTCGACGTAGATGCCGGTCTGGCGCCAGAACCAGGTCCGCTTCTCCGGTGCGGAGTCGTACATGTAGCCGATCGTGTAGCGGACGCGCGAGGAGCTGCCCAGCCGCCCCTTGAGCAGGAGTCGCGAGTCGCGCACATACTGCTCGGCGTCGAAGTCGAATTGCGAATGGCTGTCCGCGTCCTGCGAATAGTTCGCGGTGTCGTACAGGAGTCCGCCGCCGAGGCGGGCAGTGAACCAGGGCCCCTCGTACTCGTTCCACGCGACGAACTCGCGATCCGGATCGTCCGGGTTGCCCTCACCGGAATTGACCGAGCCGGCGACGGCACTCGCCGGTGCCTCCTGCCCGCTGCACCACAGCGGCCATCCCGACGCCGCCACGATGGCAAGGAGCGCTCCGGCGGCGGGCGGGCCATTGCGGCGCCGCGCACCGCCGGAGTGCCGGAAGCTCATCCGCGATCAGTAGGCGTAATACAGCTTCTGGATCGCGGCGGCGTCATGACCCTTCAGGAGCGCCAGTGAGAGCAGGATTCGCGCCTTCTGCGGGTTCAGCTCGTCCGAGGCGACGAAACCGAGCTTGTCGTCGTCAAGCTCGACGTTGCGGCCGACGCTGCCGGTCGCCACGCGTGAGCTCCTCACCACGACCACGCCCTTCTGTACGGCGCGCGCTGCGGCATCGACCGAGGCCTTGTTCATGTTGCCGTTGCCGACGCCGGCGATGACGACGCCCTTGGCGCCATTGGCCACGGCGGCATCGATCGAGTCGGCCGGCAT
>DATEEF010000194.1:0-2175 GCA_035281265.1 Steroidobacteraceae bacterium | reverse complement strand
GCGCGGAACAGGAGCTTTTTCGATGCCACGTCGAACACCGCGGTGTCGACGAACGTATTCACGTCGTTCTCGTTGCCCTTGACGACGTAGGCCCCGACGATCGTCCAGTAGAGGAACGACGAGGTGCGCTCGTCGGTATGCGCCACCTGGTCGTACGAGACCAGCGCCACGACGTCGAGGTTGTAGAGCCGTGCGACCTGCTCGAGCGACTGGAAGCCGCGGCCCGCGCGCATGTACGCCTCCGGGATCACCGCGATCTCCTGGATGTACTCACGGCCCTCGAAATGCGACTTGACCTTGTTGAGGAGGTTCATGCGCTCTGCCTCGCTGAGCGCGGCATTGCCGTAGGTCGGCACGAAGGCGATGCCGACCGTCAGCGGCAGCTCGAGGTTCGGGGTGACAACGGTCTGCTCCGGCGGCTTCTCGCCGTCCGGGTAGAGGTAGTCAACCAGGCTGCTGGAAACACCTTCCCGGTCGCCCTGGCCGAAAAGGCCCGCACAACCGGTCAGGAGGAGACACGCGAACAAGACGCTCGTCGCTTTCATGGCGATTCTCCCGTCTGGAAGCTGCCGCGGCAGCGGATGCGTGCAGGCGGATTTTACCGGGTTGGGCCCGGCGGCGTGGCGCGCTATCCTGCGCGCCGATGAACGCAGAACCCGCCCTGAAGACATCCGGCCCGCGCGTCGTGCGCGCGCCACGCGGCAAGTCCCTGAATTGCGGAAGCTGGCTCACCGAAGCGCCGTACCGGATGCTTCAAAACAACCTCGATCCCGAGGTTGCCGAGCATCCGGATCGCCTCGTCGTTTACGGGGGTATCGGCAAGGCTACGCGCAACTGGGAGGCTTTCGACACCATTCTCTCCGTGCTGCGGCGGCTGAAGGACGACGAGTCGCTGCTCGTGCAATCGGGCAAGCCGGTGGGCGTTTTCCGCACGCACGTTGACGCGCCGCGCGTGCTCATCGCGAATTCGAACCTCGTGCCGCACTGGGCGACTTGGGAGCACTTCCACGAGCTCGACCGCAAGGGGCTCATGATGTACGGCCAGATGACGGCGGGCTCGTGGATCTACATCGGCTCGCAGGGCATCGTGCAGGGCACCTACGAAACCTTCGGCGCCTGCGCGCGCACGCATTTCAACGGCGATGCGCGCGGCCGCTGGATCCTGACCGGTGGCCTCGGCGGCATGGGAGGCGCGCAGCCGCTGGCGGCGACGATGGCGGGGTTCTCGATGCTCGCGGTCGAGTGCGACGAATCGCGCATCGACTTCCGCCTGCGCACGGGCTACGTCGACCGCAAGGCGACCACGCTTGATGAGGCGCTGGCGATGATCGACGAGGCGCGAAGCGCGAAGAAGGCCCTGTCGGTGGGACTCCTCGGCAACACGGCCGACGTCTTTCCGGAGCTGGCACGGCGCAAGGTCGTGCCGGACGCAGTGACGGACCAGACCTCGGCGCACGATCCGCGGAACGGCTACCTGCCGCGCGGATGGACGCTGGCGCAGGCCGCGGAGGCGCGGCAGAAGGACCCGGCGCGCATTGAGCGCGAGGCGCGGGCTTCGATGAAGCTCCACGTGCAGGCGATGCTGGACCTGAAAGCACTGGGTTCGGTCGCATTCGACTACGGCAACAACATCCGTCAGGTCGCGAAGGACGAGGGTCTCGCGAACGCTTTCGACTTTCCGGGCTTCGTCCCGGCGTACATCCGCCCGCTCTTCTGTCAGGGCATCGGGCCGTTCCGCTGGGTCGCGCTGTCCGGCGATCCCGAGGACATCTATCGCACGGACGCGAAGGTGAGGGAGCTGATGCCGGACGATGCGCACCTGCATCGCTGGCTCGACATGGCGCGCGAGCGCATCAAGTTCCAGGGCCTGCCGGCTCGCATCTGCTGGGTCGGGCTGAAGGACCGGGCGCGGCTCGGCCTCGCGTTCAACGAGATGGTTGCGAAGGGCGAGTTGTCCGCGCCGGTCGTCATCGGGCGCGATCACCTCGATTCCGGCTCGGTCGCGAGCCCGAACCGCGAGACGGAAGCGATGCAGGACGGCTCGGACGCCGTCTCCGACTGGGCCTTCCTGAACGCGCTCCTCAACACCGCAAGCGGCGCGACCTGGGTTTCGATCCATCACGGCGGCGGCGTCGGCATGGGCTTCTCCCAGCACGCGGGCGTCGTGATCGTCTG
>DATEEF010000193.1:0-2067 GCA_035281265.1 Steroidobacteraceae bacterium | reverse complement strand
GCGTTTACCTCGCAGAATTCGTGAAAAACGATGAAGCACAAACTAGCCTATGTACCTTTGAAGTGATGCGCGCAATTGGAAGGGTTGAACAGCTTCTCAAACTCAACTCGGCGCAGCCAGTTATCTAGTTTGGAGTTCAGTTGCTCGCTAGAGGGTGCGAAAGACAAGGGGATCAGCATGCATATTCGGAGGTTGGCTCTCGCGACTTGGATCGTCCTCGCGTTCCCTGCCGCCGCCGACGACTGGAGCGCGGCCGAGCAAGCCGTCTGGCAGCTCGAGGAAGACTACTGGCGCTACGTCAAGACGGGCGACGTCGAGGCCTACGTGAAGCTCTGGCACGACGACTTCGTCGGCTGGCCGTGCCACGAAGCGGAACCCGCCCGCAAGGGCGACATCGGCAAGTGGGTGCAGGAGGTCCGGGATCAGAGCTTGAAGGTTGCCTATCAGCTCAAGCCGCTCGGGATGCAGGAATTCGGCGGCGACACGGTCGTCGTGCACTATGCCGCCGAAATCGTCTACGACTACGGCGACGGCACGAAGAGCGGCGCCGGCCTCTGGCGCAAATTCACGCACACCTGGATGAAGTCCGGCGACACCTGGCTGATCATCGGCGGCATGTGTGCCGCGCAGGAGCCGGTCAAGGCGCCGCGCGGCTAGTCGCCCCTGGAACGTGGGCCGTCAGGGATCCTGCGACGTGCCGAAACCCTTGCTCGTCGACCGCGTAGCGGACGAGGACGACCGCGCGGCCTGAGCGCTCGAAGAACGCGCCGCCGACGAAGAACTGCTGCGAGCGGCTGACGCCGCTGCCGCCGTCGCGGCATTCCGCTGCGCGGCAGCACCTGCACTCCGAGAAGAAGGCCGCGAATCCGTATCACGCGCGGCCCGTGGAGCTGCCCGATCGGCCTCGAGCCGCCGTGCCACCTCGCGGGATGTTTCCTGCACCCTGCGCTCCATGTCGGCCGCGTTGACGCTCGGGCGTCCCATCGGCCGCGTATCCGGAATCAGGTCCTGCCGGCGCGCTTCAGCCAGGGCGCGCTCGACCGCGTTGTCGACACGCTCCGCGCGCCGCCGCGCCTCGCGCGCCACCCAGCCGTAGCGGTTGTACTGCGGCAGGTAGGTCCAGTGGCCGTAGTAATTGGTGTAAGGACCCCACGGCATCGGGTTGACCCATGCATAGCCGTGGCCGGTGTACGACCAGTATCCCGTGGCGAAGGGGTCGTAGCCGCCGTAGGCATAGGACGGCATCCAGACCTGGCCGTACTGCGGGTCGTCCTGCCAGTCGCCGTAGTCGTCGAGCGTTCCGTCCGGAGCGTATTCCTCGTCGACCGGCAGTGGCGCGTTCTCGGCGAGCTGGACCTCGCGGTCCAGCACCCAGTTGTCGAAGTCGTCCGTCCACTGCGGCGCAATCAGGCTGGTGAGCGCCTCGGCGCCCTCGATCCGCGCGCGCTGGCCGTCGGCGATGCGCACGGCGCCTTCGGCCGTCTCGACTTCCGCATCACCCGCGCGCACGGTCAGCGTGGTGATGCCATCTTCCGGGACGTCCACGCGATACTCGCCGGGCTTCCGGAAGCTGATCGTCGTGTTCGGCGTCGTGACGGCGAAGGTCTCGTCTTCGTACAGCTCGTCGACCCGGAAGATCGCGGCGCCTTCCATCAGCTCGAAGCGGACGGACGAGGCGTCGAGGTCGGCGATCCGGAGGTCGGTCTCCCGGTCGAGGCGGACCGTCGCGCTGCCGAGCGTCAGCTCCGCGCGCCCGTCGCGTTCGGTCGAGAGGCGGTCGCCGGCCTCCAGCGGCCGCTCGGGCAGGGCGGAGCTCGCGCGCTCGTTCGCCTCCTGGTAGCTGATGGCGCCTTCGACGTAGGCGAGCTGCGCGATGCGGGCAGGCGAGTCCGTGGCCTGGCCGGCGGCCAGTCCCGAGACGGTCAGTGCGAGCGCAAAGAGAATTGGACGCAGCATGGCGATCACATCATATGCCTCAGGGCGCTGAATGGCGGCTGAACCGAAACCTGCCAATTCGACCTCGCAAACCGCGTGAACCCGCGTCAATCCTTGGATCGGGGCAGCCTC
>DATEEF010000192.1:0-3170 GCA_035281265.1 Steroidobacteraceae bacterium | reverse complement strand
TGCGAAGGCGACGGCCATGGGCAATTCCCAGCGCGCCAGCTCCTCCGCACCGCCCGGTTGCCCGCTCAGGTACGCGCGCCGGTAGGCGCGCCAGAAGGCTGCACGACCCAGTTCCAGGGCGGCATGCGCAACCGGATTCTTCCCGCGCTCGCCGAAGCGCAGCTGCAGGATGGCGGCAGCGACGTCCGACAGCGGGTTGCCGCGCGTCGCGAGCACCCAGTCGATCAGCATGCAACCCTCGGCGTCCACGATCACGTTCAGCATGTGCACGTCGTTGTGGCAAACGGCCTCGCCGTCCGGCAACGAGGCCAGCGTCGCCAGGGCGGCGTCCCGCGCCTGCTGGGGCACGGCGCCGGCGCCCCGGATTTCCCGCTCGACTCGATCCCGCTGCGAGGGCAGCTCGCGGGATACGCAGCGATGCACCGCCGCGTGAACGGCGGCGAGATCGCGCGCGGCGCCCAGGATCGTCCAGGGCCGAGACCGGACGGCGTGGCTCAGCGTCATCCCCGCGCGCAGACCGGCGAACACGATGCCGGGCCGGCCTTCGACCGTGACGAGCTCACGCACGCGCGGGGCGGCGACGCCGGCACGCTCGAGTGCCTGCGAGATCCCGGCTTCAACCGGCGCCAGCGTGACAAACTCAGGCACGAACAGCTTCAGGATGCCGCCGTCGTCCCGGACGAACACCTCGCTCTTGTGGCCGGAGCCGATCTTCCTCACGGCGCCTCGCTTCGCGCCGGCGCGTCTGCCCGCGGCTTCGGCCGGATCATGTTCTTGAGCTCGAAGATGCCGCCGAGGCTGTTCTGGGCCAGGTTGATGATGAACAGCAGGAACGCGAGCGCGACCGCGTCGGCGCCGGAGACGCCGTACTCGTGCAGCAGCACGACGAGACTTCCCTCGCGAATGCCGATGCCGGAGAGCGAGATCGGCAGCGACATGATCGCATGCAGCACGACGCGGATCCATCCGATCGTCAGGAACGAAAGCTCGACGCCGAGCGCCCGCGCGACAAGCCAGAAGCTGTAAATGCCGATCGCATGGCGCAGGACGGCGAAGAGCGTTATCGCCAGCGTCGAGGCGTGGAAGAGCCGGTAACTTTCGATCGTCTTGCTGGTGAAGGACTTGATCTTGTCGACGAGCTTGCCGCTGAACCAGGCGAACCAGCGGGTCCGCAGGACCCGCTTCCCGAATCGCGCGACTTGCGGGCTCGAAAGCGCCGCGTGCACGGCGAGAAGCAGCAGCGTCATGGCGATCAGGATCACGCCGATCCAGCGTCCCGGTCCCTCGGGCATTTCGAGTATCCAGAATCCGAGCCCCAGCAGCGTCAGCGCACCCATGTTGATGACCCGGAAGAAGACCAGCGCCGCCATGACCTCGCTCCACTGCTTCGTGGGCTCGGCGAGCCGGTAGAATTTCACGCTCGCCGCCATCAGCTCGCTCGGCAGGAACTGCGCGTAGAAGCGCGTCGTCATCTTCGTCTCGAACACGCTCCATACGCTTGCCGGGACCGATGCTCGCTGCAGAAGCATCCACAGCTGCACGCCTTCCAGCAGGGCGCTGAAGAGGTTGAGCACGAAACCCAGCACCACGTAATCCATCCGCACCTTGCGGAACGACTCGATCACCTCATGGAACGGTATGAACCAGAAGATGCCGATGACGAGCGCGATCGAGGCGACGACGCGCAGGATGCGTTTCTGCCACTTGGTCAGCTTCACGAGACCAGCCTGCCGTACATCTCGATCAGCCGCTCCGCGAGCTTCGGGTAGCTCAGTTTCTCTTCCGCGAGCCTGCGCGCGGCGGCACCGGCCTCGGCACGGCGTGCGGGGTCGACGAGCAGCCAGCGCAGCGCATCCGCGAGCGCGGGGGCGTCACGCGCCGGCACCAGGCGGCCCTGTACGCCGTCCTCGACCACCTCGGCGATTCCCTCGCCCGCGCAGGCGATGACGGGCGTGCCGAACTGGGCCGCCTCGCCGTACACGGTCCCGTCCGCTTCGCCCCAGGAAGCCAGCGCGAACACGTCGCACCACGACATCTCGCCGAGCACGTCCGCATGGGGGCGCTTGCCGCAGAGTTCGACGATTCCGCCGAGCCCCAGCTGCGCGACCAGTCCCTCGAGCTTCTTGCGCTCAGGACCGTCGCCGATGATCCGGCACACGAGGTCCGGGAACTCGTCCTTGACCGCGCCGACGGCGCGCACGAGGTACTCGTGCCCCTTGCGCACGGAAAGCGTGCCCACGGATAGCACGACCTGTTTGCCTGCGAAGGCCGCCGGTCGCGGCCGGCGCAGGCTTGCCACACGGTCCGGGTGGGCTCCCGGCTGCTTGACGACCCGCAGGTCGGCGATCCCCGGCTCGAAGTCCCGGAGACTCGCCGCCATGCCCTCGTTCTGCGTGATCACCACGTCGGCGGCCTGCAGGATGCGGCGGTAGGCCCGGGCGCGCGCCTTGTTCGCGCGCGCCATGGCGAGCCGCTGCACGCTGCGCTCCTGCACCACGAGCGCTGTTCCATAGCGCTCCTTGAGCTTGAGGCCGATGTAGCCGCTCGGGAACAGGAAGTTGGCGTGCACCGCATCGAAGGGATGCGCGGCCATGATCCGCTCCGCGGCACGCGCGCACCACGGCCAGAGAAGCGCCGTATCGAGCACCGGCAGGCGGTTGTACAGGCGGTCGTGGACCCACTTGCGCGGATAGTGCGGCATGCGCGGATAGTAGACTGGCACGCCGCGCAGCTCCGCGTATGGCGGGACCTCGGCCCAGTCGCGCAGGACACGGTTTGTCGCAAGGGGCCTTGGAATCCACGGCGTCGGCGCGAGGACCGACACCGGCAGGCCGGCATGCGCGATCGCGACCACCGACTCGAGGGCCCAGGTGCCGGTCGTCATGTCGTGGGGACGGGGGAAGTAATCGCAAATCCATAGCGCCCCACGCAGCTCGGCCTGGCTCATAGGTCCCTGCGTTAGCGAAGCGCGTGTTGCTTGGCTACGCCCTCGTCGTCGATGCCAGGCGCTACTGAGGATAAGGACGACTGGATTACGCGCCGGATCGTGTACTCCTTCATTCCGGTCGCATGCGTGAAAATGATCAGTTCGCCGATGAGCCCGAGCGCGAAAGTCTGGACGCCCAGTACGACCAACAATGATGCCAACAGCAAGGCGGGACGGCCGGCAA
>DATEEF010000191.1:0-56823 GCA_035281265.1 Steroidobacteraceae bacterium | reverse complement strand
GCGGCATCGAAGCCGCCCGGGGCGAGGAGGCTCGTCAGGACGCTGCGCACCTCGCGCTCGAACTCCTCGAACGGCATCGTCAGCATCCGCGCGCGCGCGGCGCGCGCCTGCGCCGCGAGGCCCGCGCCCGGGAGCGGTTCGCCGAAGCTCGCGAACGACTGCAGCACGCAGGCATCCTCGGGACGCCAGTCCGGGTGGTAGTCGCCCACGTTGATCCCGGTCACGAGGAAGACGTCCTGGAGGAAGCTGCCGGGAAGCTGCGCTCCCTTGAGGCCGAGCTGCGCGAGCGGGCTGCCGTTCCGCAGCACCGTGTTGACGACCAGCATGGGCCGTTTCACGCAGAGCGCCAGCGCCGCCTTCTGCGCCGCCGGTATCTCCGGCGCCAGGTGGGGAATGATGGCGTTGTAGCAGGCGAGCACGGCCTGCTTCGCCCGGACACGGCACAGCTCGCCACCCTGGACGTAGTCGACCGCGACGCCCGCGCCATCGCCGGCATTCTCGGCGTGCACGGCGGTCGCGTTGAGCCGCAGCCGCACCGGCGCACCGGGCCGGTCGAGGGCGGCGTAGTCGAGCCGCGCCGTCACGATGGCGAACGGGTCCGCATCGCCGCCGAGCGCGGGGAATGCGCCCGGGACGAGCGTGCGCACGAGCATGCGCGCGATCGAGCTGTTCCCGTCAGGGAACATGGCCGTGGCGCGGTCATTCTCCTCCTGGCCCTCGGCAGCAATCTCGCCCACGACGTGCGCGCCCGGCAATCCCGACCAGATGCACTCCGCGACGGAGAGATGCTCGGCCGGCACGCCCCAGAAGCCGGACGGTGCATTGCTGAAGACCTGCAGGGCTTCGTCGGGCATTCCGAAGTGCTGGCGCAGGAAATCCGTGTAGCTCGTACGGCGCAGGTAGGCCGCGCGTTCCGCCTCGGACTTGCCCTCCAGCACGCGGCGATCTGCCAGCAGGAAATCCTTGAGCCGCGCACGCGCGACCGCCGGGAGCGGGAATGCGTCCACGTGCGGCGCGAGCTCGTCCGGAGCCAGGCTGTCGAGCGTGACGCCCCGCAGCAGCACGTCGCGGCCGTAGCGCGCCTCGTTGAAGAGGAGGGAGGGCGCGAGGCCGTGCTGGTTCCCCAGCCAGTTGAAGCTGTAATCCCTGCGCAGGCGCTCGATGTCGATGCCGAGCTCGCGGATGAAGGCGAGCGCGACCTCGCTGTACTTCGGGTACTCCAGGTTGACGGTGCCGCCCCAGGCGAGGCGCATAGGTCCGCCCTGGTGGAACTCGTTGCGCTTCGCGTGCCCGCCGAAGTCGTCGTGGTTGTCGAGTATGAGGATGCGAGCATCGGCGCCGTGAAGCTTGCGGTAGTAGTAGGCCGAGGCGAGCCCGCTGATGCCGCCGCCGACAACCACGAGATCCCAGGCCTCGTCGAGCTGCCGCGGATTGTCGAAGTGCCGGCCTTCGCGCGCGAGCGCGTGCGCCACCTCGAAGGCGCCGGCATGCGAGCCGCGCAGGCCCGTCAGCGTCGGCGGGTAATAGGGATCGCCGCGACCCGCCGCGTAGGCGAGCCCGGGCAGCGGCAGAGCGAGGCCAAGTCCCGCGATGCCGATGTCGTGGACGAAATCGCGCCGGGTGATCCGGCGATTCAGTCCGAGTTCGCGGTCGGTGGGATTCATGGTGCCGCAGTATGCCGGAGGCCTGCGGGTGATAGGGTAAGCGAAACGGCAGCGGAGAAATCAATGCAGGCGGCCTGGTTCGAATCCTTCGGTCCGGCGCGGCAAGTGCTTCGCGTCGGTGAGCAGCCGCAGCCGGAGCCCGGCCCGGGGCAGGTCCTCGTGCGCCTGCGGACGAGCGGCGTCAATCCCTCGGACGTCAAGAAGCGCGCCGGGTCGTCCCCGGCGCTGCTCGACCAGGGGCTCGTGATCCCGAACAGCGACGGCGCAGGCGTCATCGAGGCGGCCGGTTCGGGTGTGCCGGCGTCGCGCGTCGGCGAGCGGGTGTGGGTATATCAGGCGCAGCACGGTCGGCGCTTCGGCACGGCCGCACAGTACGTGGCAATCGACGCCGCGCGCGCGGCCCCGCTGCCGGCGAAGGCGGGCTTCGAAGTCGGCGCCTGTCTCGGCATCCCCGCAATGACCGCGCACCGCTGCGTGTTCGCGGACGGGCCGGTCGCTGGCCAGTGCCTGCTCGTCACCGGCGGCGCGGGACGCGTGGGGTGGTACGCGACCCAGTGGGCCAAGTCCGCGGGCGCGCGCGTCATCGCCACGGCCAGCAAGCCGGCCGACGAGCAAGACTGTCGGGAAGCTGGCGCCGATGCCGTCGTGAACCACCGCGAGCCGGGCTGGGGGGATCGCGTCAGGGAGGCGAACGGCGGCGCAGCGGTCGATCGCGTCGTCGAAGTCGAGTTCGGCGGCAACCTGCACGAAGTGCTCGCCTGCATCCGCACGGGCGGCGTCATCGCGACCTATGCTTCCGCGCAGGTCACCGAGCCGAAGCTGCCGTTCTACCGCATGATGTACGCCGACCTCACGGTGCACACGGTGCTCGTCTACGTGATGCCGGAAGCCGCCAAGCAGGCGGCGATCGCCGACATCACGCGCGCCCTCGCGGGCGGAACGCTGCGGCACCGCATCGCGCGACGCCTGCCGCTCGGGAGCATCGCCGAGGCCAACGAGCTCGTCGAGCGCGGAGCGCAGGGCGGCTGCGTCGTCGTCGACATCGAATGAACGAGCGACCCGAGGAGCGCCGCAATCCCGCGCCGCCTTGGATTCCCTTTCGACTCAGAACGAGTTTGACGGCTCCGCCAGGGCAGCGATTTCCTCGGGCGTGGATTCTCGGCCGAGAACTGCGTTGCGGTGAGGAAAGCGGCCGAACCGGTCGATGAGCTCCTTGTGGGTGCGGGCGTCGCGTGTCCAGGCGTCGTGCCCGAGACCCTCGAACAGTTCGACCGACAATGACTGGTCGGCCCGGTCCTCGCTGTGCTCGAAGGGCAAGTAGAGGAACATGCGTTCATCGTCCCGCATGCCGGAGTCACAGCCGCACGCAATGGCCTGTCGGGCGAGCTGGCGCGCGAGCGGATCCGTGGCATAGGCGCGCGGGCTGCCGCGATAAAGGTGGCGCGAGAATTGATCCAGGACGATTACCGCCGCAAGCAGTGAGCGGCACTCGCTGATCCCGGCGCCGCCGTCGGCGGTCAGGCGCCCGTGCAAGGCGAGGAACCGCTCGCGAATGGTCGCGTCGGTAGCCTCGCTCTTCGCCCACCAGTCGGCCTCCCGGAGCTCCGAGAACCAGAAGTCCATGACCTGCCGGGCCCACCGTGTTTCGATCGGACCGGCCGTCATTCCGGAAAGCCGGCAAGGCGCAGGGACTCGCCCAGAAATGCGGCATCCTCGGCATGGCGGAAGGGCTCCTTCGACATGAAATGCCGGACCGAGAAAGCCGGGTTCGCAGCCAGGCATTCCGCGACGAACGGCCGGGCGTCCGCGGGTCCGCCCAGCCGGGCGTGGCAGGCCGCGATGTAAGCGGATGCGCGAACCGTCCGCAGCGGTACGAGCTCGAACATGGCCAAGGCTTCCTCGAAGCGCCGCAGGACCATGTACGCCTGGCCCGACTGTCGCCAGTACCACGGCGGATCGAAATAAGGGTCGATCTCTCGCGCGCTCTTGAGCCAGTCGAGCGCCTCCTGCGCGGGCCCGGCGTAGGTGAGCACCAGCCCCATGTCCGCCCGGTTCCAGGCATTGTTCGGGTTGATTTCCACCGACCGCCGCATGTGCATCAAGGCTAGCTCGTACGCGCGGCGGTAGAGGCAGGCATGCGCAAGAAGCGAGTGACAGGTGCTGTCGCTGTCGTCCAGCTCGACCGCGCGCTTGCAGAGTGCATAGGCCTCTTCGATCCCGGCATCCGATCCGGCGGGAGCGTTCCGCCATTGCCCGATCCGCATCGTCCCGAGCAAGGCATGCGCGATCGCGTAGCCGGGGTCGAGGGCGACCGCCTGCTCGAACAGCCGCGTGGCCTCCGCGGCGGCTTCAGGATCGTCCCAGGGCAAAGCGTTGCCGCGCTGCACGCATTCATAGGCCGCCAGGCTCGCCGGGGGCTTGCGTCGGGCCTGCTCGGCGACGATGGTCTGCACGCGGCCGACGACGGTCCCGACGATCTTGCGCACCAACTCGTCCTGGACGGCGAAGATCTCGGCCTGTGCGCGGTCGAACCGGTCGGCCCAGGCCTGTTCTCCCGACTCCGCATCGACCAGCTGCACGCTGATGCGGACCCGATCGCCGATCCGCCGCACGCTGCCTTCGACGACGTAGCGGACGTTGAGCTCGCGCGCCACCTGCATCGTGTTCGCGTTGCCCCCACGATAGCGGTTGGCCGCCGACAGCGGGCGCACCGAGAGCATTCGCCAGCGTGCGAGCTCCGTGATGACGTCGCCCGTCATGCCGTCGGCGAAGAATTCCTGCTCGGGATCGCCGCCGGCGTTTGCGAACGGCAGGACACAGATGTCGATGCGCTTCGAGCCGGCGGCGGTCGGGGGCAACGTGGCGGCGGAAGGGGCGGGCGCCGGGCCGGCGACACCCTGCCCGGCGACGAGACCGCTGACCGCGCGCACCACGGCCTCGAATGCCGGGCTGCGGCCGAGGTCTGTTGCTTGGTCGAGGTCGATCGTGTGGAGCGCCCGGAAGTCGATCGGAAGAACGGCGTTGTCGAAACGCACGGGCACGAGCACGCCGCGGTCGGCGCCCTCGCGGGCCTCGCCGCGGACCCACCGCGACTGGACTGAATCCCTGGTCCAGACGACGAGCACCGCGGATGCCCGTCCCAGCTCCCGGGCGACCAGTTCGTCGAATTCCTGGCCCGGAATGATCTCGGGATCCCACCACACCGACCAGCGCTGGCTCTCGAGCGCGGCCACGAGCGGCACGACCCGGTGCTTGTCGACTCGCGCATACGAGACGAATACGTCGGCCATGAGGCTGTGGCTACTTCCTCAGCGGACGGTACCACGATTCATGCGCCGCCTCCGGTGCCGGCCGCGTAAAGCTGCCAGTTCCTCGGGATGTCCTTCAGTGCATGCTCGCCGCGGTCCTCGAAGCGGATCCCGGAGCCGGAGACGAGGTCCTTGACCGTGCTGGAGACGAGGATCTCGCCCGCCTGCGCGGCCGCGGCGATGCGGGCGCCCGTGTGCACCGCGATGCCGCGCACCTTGCCGTCCGCGAGCTCGATCTCGCCGGTGTGCAGGCCGGCGCGGATCTCGAGGCCGAGCGGCTTCATGGCGTCGCGGATGCGGCAGGCGCAGCCGACGGCACGCGCAGGCCCGTCGAACGTCGCCAGGAACCCGTCGCCCGCGGTGTCGATCTCGCGGCCGCGGAAGGCGGTGAGCTCCCGGCGCACGACCGCGTGGTGACGTTCCAGCAGGTCGCACCACGCGCGATCGCCGAGGGTCGTCGCGTGGCGCGTCGAGCCGACGATGTCGGTGACGAGGACGGTCGCGAGCACGCGGTCGGGCTCGCGGTCGGGGCGGACGCCGGTCAGGAACTCCTGGATCTCGTCGAGGACCGAATCCTGGTCGCCGACCCAGGGCATGTGGTCGTTGCCCGCGAGCTCGACGAAGCGGGCGCCGGGAATCTGTCCCGCCATCCAGCGGCCCTCGTCCACGTGCACGCTGGGATCGCCGCTGCGGTGCATGACGAGCGTCGGCACGTGGATCGCCGGCAGGACGCTGCGCGTGTCGATCTCGGTGTTCATGCGCAGGAGCGCGACGGCCGCTCCGGGGCTCGCGGCGCTTCGAAAGTAGGCGGACAGCCGGCGCGTGAAGGCCTCGTCGTCGAGGCGGCTCGGGACGTAGCGGTCGAGGTTCATGCGACCGCCCCAGTCGCGGGCGACCTCGGCGTATTGCTGCTCGCGCTCCTCGCGCGTCGGTGCCCAGGGATAGTCGGCGCTGCGGATCCGCTTGGAAAACGTGCCGAACATGACGAGCGCCGTCGTGCGCTCAGGATAAGTCGCGGCGAACAGCGTGCTGAGGTTCCCTCCTTCCGAGAAGCCGAACACGGCCGCCCGCTCCGAACCGGCGGCGTCCATCACGGCGCGCAGGTCGTCCATGCGTTCCTCGAGCGAGGGCAGCTCCGCATTGGGGACGCGGTCCGAGAGTCCGGTGCCGCGCTTGTCGAAGAGGATGAGGCGCGAGAAGGACGCGAGGCGGCTGAGGAAGCGCGCGAGCGTCGGCTCCTCCCACGCGAGGTCGAGGTGCGAGACCCAGCCGGGCACGTAGACGAGATCGAACGGGCCGGCGCCCACCACCTGGTAGGCGATGTGGAGCTCGCCGCTCCGGGCGTACTCGGTTTTCGGGTGGACCGGCGCCGGCGTCATTCGGTGACGGGCGGGCTGAGCTTGACCTCGGGGCCGGACTCGAAATCGAGTCCCAGCAGCATGCGGAAGCGCTCGACGGTGACGGCGGGTGAATCCTTGGTCCTGAGGTACCAGCGACCTTCGTGCAGGTTGGCGCGCTCGGTGTCGATGGCCTCGCCGTCCGGCAGCTTGACCACGTATTCGACGATGGTGCTGCCGTCAGCGGCGTCGTCGACCTTCGTCACTTGGATCGTCGTCTTGCCGAGCTGCGCGTACGCGGACGGCAGGACGTCGCGCATCATGTAGTTCATGCCCGCGAAGACCTGCGGCCCGCTCATGTCCTTGCGTTTCGCGGCCGGGACGCCGGTGAAGAAGGCTTTGACGAGCGGCACGACGTTGACGTTCTTGCTCTCGGAAGCCTCGAGGAAAAGCGGCAGGACGCCGGACTGGAGCTCGCCGAGGTCGCGCGGGTCGAGGTAGGTCGCGGCCTGCTCGAAATCCGACTTCGAGTACGCGCGCCAGTAGTTCTCCATGAGCGCCGTCACTTCCGGCTGCGACGCGCGCGCCGCGCCGGCGGCGACCAGGAGGAGGAGCGCGAACAGGCGGCGCATCGAGGACCGGCGCTATTGCTGCTCGATCTTGTAGTCCGCCGGCACCTGGAACAGGTCGTCGGCGACCGTGCCGGTCTCCACGGAATCCGTCGTGGTCGTCGTCTGCATGCCGCCGACCTTGGCCATGAGGCTGCCCATCGCGCTGCCGCCCTCGGGCTTGATGTCCATCACCGTCTCGAGCGGCAAGCCGCCGATCCTGGCGAATTCCGCGTACATCTGCGCCATGGCCTTGGCCTGGCCCGGCGCGCCCTGGGCCGCGCGCGGGTCGCTGAAGATCCAGCCCTTGTCGGCCGCGCCCTGGTAGAAGGCTGCGTAGTCGGCGCTGCCCGGCACCCCCTTGGCAATCCAGGTCGTGCCGGTCAGGTGCATCGTCATCTCCATGCCGCCGACCGTCGTCGGCACGACGATCGCGATGTCGTAGCCGTCGGTGTTCTGGCCGGAGACCATTTTCGTCTGGCCGTTGGCCTTCAAGGAGGCCTGCATGCCCTCGGGCGCCACGTGGCTCGAGAGCTCGGTGGCGAAGGCGGCCATGTCCCACACTCGCGCCCGCTTGTCCTCGACGTCGAGGATATACATCTTCTGTCCCTCGACGTCGAAGATCGTCGAGAGCTGCTTCTGGCCCGCGGTCGTGTCGGACCGCATCTTGAGGCCCTTGATGTAGGTCGTGGTCGTCGTGCTGCCGGAAATGCCGAAGCCCTTGCCGGTGGCCGTGGTCTTGAGGGTGACGTCGGCCTGTGCGGCGCAGGCCAGCGCGAACGCGGAACAGGCGAGCAGGATGCGGGTCATGGCAGTTTTCCTCGGCGGAATCGCGCGCATAGTACACCCCCTGCGACCGCTCCCGGGGCGGGCGGGAAGCGCGGCGTAACAAGGAAGCGGACTACTTCGGCCGCGGGCCGTCGTCGGCTACCGGCTCGGCGGGCACCTCGCCGGCACGATAGTCCCGGACGGCCTCGACGAGGACGCGGGCGGCGTCGCGGACTTCCCGCTGAATCGCCTTGTCGGCGTCGAGCGCGAAATGGCTCGTCGCGTAGGGCTCGTAGTAGCCGATGTAGCGGTCCATCGTCGCACGGTAGTGGGCCGGCACGAGGTGCATGTCCTGGAGCCAGTCGCTGAGCGAGCGGCGCAGCGTCTCCGCGCCCACCGTGTCGCCGTGCACGACCACCGCGAATCGTCGCCCGGCGAGGTGGCGCGGGTAGTGCCAGCCCGCGAGCTCGATGGCCTTGGCTTTTGCCGGATCCTTGAGGTCAGTGGTCGTAGGGTCGGGATTGCCGCCGTCGGCGCAGACGAGCCGGTCGATCATCAGCTTGAGCACGCTCGGCGCCTGGTACCAGTACACCGGCGTCACGATCATCACGCCGTGCGCCGCCGCCCAGCGCGGGTAGATCTCGTTCATCCAGTCGTTGACCTGCCCCATGGCGTAGTTCGGGTAGCAGGAACAGGGCCAGTGGCACAGCGGCATGGCGGTCGAAACGCAGGCCTTGCAGGGCAGGATCTGGCGGCCGTACTCGGCCGTCAGCACGCTGAGGTCGAGGAAATCGCACTCGACTCCGGGCTGCAGCGCGATTTCTTCCTGCGCGATCCGCGCGAGGCGGAAAGACTTCGACATCTCGCCCGGACAGGTCTGGTCATGCCGCGCGGCGCCGTTGATGAGGAGGATGCGGTTCGGGCCGTCGGCACTCTTCTGGCGCCGCTCTGCTGCCTGGATCGCATCGCGCGCTTCGAGCCAGGCGATCGGGAGCTCGTAGGCAGGATTCTTGAAGTCCGCTCCGGCCGGCCGGCGCACCGGGCTCTTCCGGTATTCCTTGTAGGCCTGCCACGCGACCTCGATGACCCGCGAGACCTCGGTCTCGCAGGAGCCAAAAGCCGGGTCATAGAAGCGTTCCCGTAACCGCTTCTCGAACTTCTCCCGGCTCAGCTGGACGTCGGGCTGCCCCTTGCGCGGCTTGGTGGATCGATCCATTCGGAAGTGGTGGGCTCCGTGTCGCCGGCCGGCGTACTGGGTTCACTGGATGGGTTTGAAACGTCAGTCGACGGCACGGGCCCAGATCGCGACGCGTCCTCCCCGGAGGATGCGCTCAATGCGAGGAATGCGAGAGCGGCGACGTCGATGTCGCCAAGCAGGCCTTCAGCAAGAAGCTTCACGAGTCCAGACTAGTCCCGGCGCCGATGCGCGTTCAGTCGCGCCGATGCCGTGAGCGTGTAGGAACACGCTGATCGAGCCGCCCCGCAGACGCGCTATTCTCGTGGGGATGGCGACAGCACAGGCGCGGACAGTCCTCGTCACCGGCGCAAACCGCGGCCTCGGGCTCGAGTTCGTGCGCCAGTACGCCGGAGACGGCTGGAAGACCTGGGCCGCCTGCCGCTCGCCGAAGTCGGCGAGGGAGCTGAAAGCGCTGCAGGCGCAGCATGCCGACGGCATCTCGATCCTCGCCCTCGACGTGACGGACTCGGAGAGCGTCCGCTCGGCCGCGGCGCAGCTGCGCGGCGAGCCGATCGACCTGCTGCTCAACAATGCGGGCGTCGGCGGCCCGCCGGCGCAGAAGATCGGCAGCCTCGACTACGCGGCCTGGGCGCGGGTGATCGACGCCAACGTGCTCGGGCCCGCGCGCGTGATCGAGGCTTTCGTCGGAAACGTCGCGAAGGGCGGCGGGAAGCGCATCGTCACGCTCACGAGCCGCATGGGGTCGATCGGGGACAACAGCTCGGGCGGATCCTATGCGTACCGCAGCTCGAAGGCGGGCGTCAACGCGGTGATGAAGAGCCTTGCCATCGACCTCGCGCCGCGCGGCATTACCTGCGTCGTCGTGCATCCGGGCTGGGTGCGGACCGACATGGGCGGGGCCGGCGGCAAGCTCGCGCCGGCCGAGAGCGTCAAGGCGCTGCGCAGGCTGATCGATTCGCTGAAGGCGAAGGACGCGGGGAAGTTCTTCAACTACGACGGCAGCGAGCTTCCCTGGTAGGAAACACGCCGGCGGCAGCGGTCAATCGTCCGGCAGTGTTCCCGCCGCCAGCACGACCATGAGCGTCTCGGCGCTCACCGGCTTCACGAGGTGCATGTCGAAGCCGGCTTCGAGCGACCTCTGCCGGTCCTCGTCCTGGCCGAGGCCGGTGACCGCGACGAGCATCATGCTCTTGCCCCACTTCTCGTGACGGATGCGGCGGCAGACTTCGTAGCCGTTGAGCTTCGGCAGGTCGAGGTCGAGCAGCACGATGTGCGGATCGAAGCGCTCGGCAGCGCCGATGGCCTCGAGGCCGTCGAAGGCCGTGCAGGTCTCGTGACCGACCATGGTCAGCAGCATCGAGAGCGAGGCGACGCCGTCGGTGTTGTCGTCGACGACAAGGATGCGGCGCGGGATGACCGCGCGACCGACGATGTCGGACTTCGTGTCGAAGCCGGTGATCTTGTTCAGCAGGATGGGAAGCTGCGGGGCCGGCGCGGCATTGAGGATGTTGCCGCTGCGAAATGGCAGGATATTTTCCAACTGCATTTCCTCCCTCCGCGGGGCTGTCGGCGAGTCCATCCGATCGTGCACGTTATGGCATGTTCAATCAAGCGCCGATGCGTCGGACCGACGCCGACACGGCTGTCAGACGGACTTCAGGAAGGCTCGCGGCTAGTCGACATAAGCTCGCGTGATCCCAGCGATGTTGGCAATGCTCTCATGACTCGTACACCCAGTTTCCGCCGACCATGGTGCGCTCGATGGGAATCGTGACGAGGCTCGCCGGGTCCTCCTCGAGCGGGTTGCGGCCCAGCACGACGACGTCGGCGAGCTTGCCGGGCTGCAGCGAGCCCTTCTCGTTTTCCTCGAAGGAGGCATACGCGCCGTTCAGCGTGCAGACCCGCAGCGCCTCCTCGACCGTGATCTTCTGCCGCGGCCCCCAGGTCTTCCCGGTGATGTCGGTGCGCGTGACCATGGACTGCAGCGCCATCATCGGCTCGAAGGGACCGGGCGGGTAGTCCGAGGCCAGCGTCGCGCGGATGCCGGCGTCGATGAAGCTCCTGAGCGCGAACATCGAGTCGAGCCGCTCCTCGCCGTACTCCTGCATCTTCTCGCCGTGGAAGTAGACATAGGTCGAGAACGGCGTCGGGATCACGCCGAGCGCCTTCATCCGCTGCACCAGGACGTCGTTGATCACCGTGCAGTGTTCGATGCGGAAGCGCGGATCGCGGCGCGGCCGCTCGCGCTGCAGCCGCTCGTAGAGGTCGAGCACCATGCCGATGCCGACGTCGCCATTCGCGTGGATACCGACCTGCCAGCCGGCCTCGTGCGCCTTGCTGCCGTATTCGTAAAGCTCGTCCGCGTCCGCGACGATCATGCCGAAGTCGTTTGGCCGCCCGACGTAGGGCTGCGAGAGGCGCGCCGTGCGCTCCGAGATGGAGCCGTCGCAGGTCGCCTTCATGCCGCCGACGCGGATCCATTCGTCGCCGAACCCGGTGCGGATGCCCGCCGCGATCATCCGCTCGAGCTGCGTATAGCCGATCATGCAGTAGATGCGGGCGTGGAGCTCACCGGCCTCGCGCGCGTCCTGGTAGGCGCGCAGGTCGTCGGGCGAGCCGTAGGCATCGGTCGAGGAGGTGACGCCCGCCTTGGCGAACATCCGCGTGATCAGCTTGATCGCCTCTCGGTCCTCCTCGCGGCTGGTCGAGCCGAAGGCGGGGATCGTGGTCTCGAAAATCTCGGCGGCGCGCTCGAGCAGCCGGCCGGTGAGCCGCCCGGTCGCGGGATCGCGCTCGAACCTGCCGCCCTCGGGATCGCGGGACTTCTCGCTGATGCCGGCCTTCTGGAGCGCCAGCGAATTGACGTAGCCCGTGTGCCCGCCGCGGTGGCCGATGAACACCGGGTGGTGCGGTGCCGCGGCATCGAGGTCCTCGCGCGTGATGAAGCGCCGCTCGGTGGTCTTGGTGTCGTCGTACTTGAAGCCGCAGACCCATTCGCCCGGCGGCGTTTTCGCGGCCCGCTCGCGCACGGCGTCCTGGATCGCGGCGATGGACCGCAGGTCGCAGTCGATGAATCGCAGGTGCCGGCGGCCGGAATAAGCCGGATGGCAGTGGCCGTCGATGAAGCCGGGCACGGCGGTCTGGCCGCCGAGGTCGAGCTTCCTGGTGTCGGCGGTCGCGAATTCGAGGATGTCGACGTCCGCGCCGACCGCGAGGATGCGCCCGCCCGCGATCGCGACCGCCTCGGCCCGCGGCTGCCGGGCATCCATCGTGATGAGGTTGCCGTTGTGCAGGATCAGCTCCGGCGGCTGCCTCAGGATGGCGGCGAGCGCCGGCCTCGCGAGCAGCGGCAGCGTGGCGAGCGCGCCTGCGTTGCATAGCAGCTGGCGTCTGGAAACGCTCATTCGAATTCTCCCCCTGTTGCGTGGCCGGCGAGCCCCCGCGTATCCCGCGCGAAGCTACTGGTTCCGGCGCTGCACGTCTTCCATGAGCTGGGTGTTGCGCTCCTGGTAGGAGCGGAACAGCTTCGCGAACTCCGGCTCCGAGCCCGCGAAGTAACCGATCTGGCGCACGTTGACCTGCCCGTTCTCCTCCACCATCTGGCGCGTGATCCAGGCGGGGTGGGCGGGGTGGCCTTTCGTGGTGAAGACCCAGAACGTGCGCGTGCGAAGGTCCGAGAACACGACGACCTTTTCTTCCAGCACGACCTGGGCCGTTGCGCCGTGGGCCTGCCGGACCTGCTCGGCATAGGCGCTGAACTGGGCTGCGGTGACCTGGGGCGCGCCGTAAGGCTGGAAATCCTGCGGCGCCGCGATGGCAGCGAGAAGGCCGCCGGCTACGCCCAATGCGGTGCACCACGCGCGCCGGAATACCTGCGGCATGCGGGAATTATTGCACCGCCCGCCGCTGCCTGTCGCGCAAGCACCTGAAGGTTGCCGGAAATTCGGCGTCGGCGCCGATACGCGATTCCGCGCGGGCGTGATAAGTTCGGGTGCTTATCCGTCTGGCGGTGCAAAAAGGGGCGACATGACAACGAAACGCATGCGCCGGGGAGTTGAGAACAGGTCGGCGACCGGAATCCAGGGACTCGACGACGTGCTGAGTGGCGGGCTCGCGTGCGACCGCAGCTTCCTGCTCGAAGGCAATCCCGGCACCGGCAAGACAACCATCGCGCTGCAGTTCCTGCTGGCAGGCGCCGCAGCCGGCGAGCGTGGCCTGTACGTCACGATGTCCGAGACCGAGAGCGAGCTGCGCGCGAGCGCAGAGTCGCATGGCTGGAAGCTCGAAGGCATCGACATCTATGAGCTGGCTCCGCCCGAGAGCCTGCTCACCGAAGAGCAGCAGCAAAGCCTGCTGTATTCCTCGGACCTGGAATTGGGGGAATCGACCAAGCGGATCTTCGAGGCGTTCGACCGCGTGAAGCCGCACCGCCTCGTGATCGACAGCCTTTCCGAGATCCGGCTGCTCGCGCAAAGCTCGCTGCGCTACCGGCGGCAGATCCTGGCCATGAAGCATTTCTTCGCAAAGCGCGGCGCCACGGTGCTCCTGCTCGACGACCTGACGGCCGACGTCGCGGATAAGTCGGTGCACAGCGTCGCACACGGCGTGATCCGGCTCGAGGAGCTCGCGCCGGAGTACGGATCGGACCGCCGGCGGCTGCGCGTGCTCAAGTACCGCGGCAGCCGATTCCGGGGCGGCTACCACGACTTCGTGATCGAGACCGGCGGCGTCCGCGTGTTCCCGCGCCTGGTGTCTGCCGAGCATCGGCGGGAATTCAAGCGTGACGTGTGCGGTACGGACAACCCCGAGCTGAACCATCTCCTGGGCGGCGGCGTCGAGCGGGGCTCGAGCGTGCTGATCCTCGGGCCGGCGGGCGCCGGCAAGTCCATCATGGCGTTGACATTCGCCAAGTGCGCGGTCGAGCGGGGCGAGCGCGTCGCGCTGTTCGTGTTCGACGAGGAAGTCGGATTGCTGGTGGACCGTGCCCTCGGCCTCGATATCGACCTCGAGGCCATGGCGAAGAGCGGGCTTCTCAAGTTGACGCAGATCGACGCCGCCGAGCTCACCCCGGGGGAGTTCTCGTCCCGCGTGAGGGAATGTATCGACGACTTCGGCGCGCAGACGATCATCATCGACAGCTTGACGGGCTACCAGGCGTCCATGCCCGAGGAGCGCTCGCTGATCCTGCACATGCACGAGCTGCTGCAGTTCTGCAACCGCAGCGGCGCGACGACCTTCCTGACGGTGGCGCAACACGGGCTGCTCGGGGAGATGCGCGCCCCCATCGACCTCACCTACCTCGCCGATACCGTCATCCTGCTGCGCTATTTCGAGGTAGCCGGCGAGGTCCGGCGCGCGATCTCCGTCGTCAAGAAGCGCACGAGTGCGCACGAGACCACCATCCGCGAGTACAAGATGCATTCGAGGGGTATCTCGCTCGGGGAGCCACTGACGAGCTTCCACGGCGTGCTGCGCGGCGTCCCCGAGATCATCGGCGGCCTGCCAAGGCCCCCGGGAAGCGGCCTTTGAGTCCGCACCTTTCAGAGAGCGGGCTGATCCTCGCGCCCATGGGGCGCGACGCCCGGGTGGCGGCCTCGATGTTGGCCGAGGCGAAGATCGACAGCCTGGCCTGCCCGTCGCTCCCGGAGCTCGTCGACGGGCTGAAGCGTGGCGCGGGGTTCGCGATCGTGACCGAGGAGGCGCTGCGCACCGCCGATCTGCATCCGCTTGCGGCGTGGATCGGGCAGCAACCGGAATGGTCCGAC
The DNA here is from genome assembly GCA_035281265.1 of Steroidobacteraceae bacterium. Lineage (GTDB taxonomy): Bacteria > Pseudomonadota > Gammaproteobacteria > Steroidobacterales > Steroidobacteraceae > SCUD01. Next base: position 42,175 of record DATEEF010000191.1, on the reverse strand, counting down.
TTCCCGTTCATCCTCCTCACGCTGCGAGGCGGCATCGAGCGCAACCCGGCCGCCATCCGCCTGCTGCAGACGCTGGGCAACGTCACCTTCCTGGAAAGGCCTTTTCACCCGACGACACTCGTCAGCCTCGCGCAGTCCGCGATCCGCGGCCGGCGCCGCCAGTACGAGGCACGGGCCCGGCTCGAAGCACTCGCGGACCTCAACGAGACGCTCGAAGCCCGCGTGGACGCGGCGGTCACCCAGCGACTGGAGGATCAGGAGAAACTGGCCAGCGCGGAGACCGCCCTCCGGCAGGCGCAGAAGATGGAGGCCGTCGGGCAGTTGACCGGCGGCGTGGCGCACGACTTCAACAACCTGCTGATGGTTTTCTCGACGGGTCTGTTCCTGCTCGACCAGCCGATGGACGCGGCTCGCCGCCAGCGCGTCGTGGACGGCATGCGCCAGGCGATCGACCGCGGGAGCGCGCTGACGCGGCAGCTGCTGGCCTTCTCGCGCCGCCGCCCGATTGCTTCGAAGACGGTCGACCTCAGGACCCAGCTGCTCGGCATGCACGAATTGCTCCAGCGCTCGCTGCGCGGTGACATCGAGGTCGAGATGGCCTTCGACGACGGATTGTGGCCCGTGGAGCTGGACCCGGGCGAGCTGGAGCTGGCCGTGCTCAACATCTGCGTCAATGCGCGCGATGCGATGCCCGACGGGGGCAAGATCAGGATAGATGCTCGCAATGTCGCGAGCACAGGACGCCCCCAGGCTCATGATTCGGTCAGGCTCTCGATTTCCGACACCGGCGTCGGCATGCCGAAGGATGTGGTAGGCCGGGCGTTCGAGCCGTTCTTCACGACCAAGGACGTCGGCAAGGGCTCGGGACTGGGGCTCGCGCAGGTCTATGGCTTTGTCAAGCAGTCGAACGGCGAAGCGGAAATCGAAAGTGCCCAGGGCAAGGGCACGACGGTCATACTCGCGTTTCCGCGGTCGGCGAACGAGGTCGATGAGAGCGAAACGGCAGAAGCGGTACCCGGCGCCCAGTCGCCGAGGCCGGCCGAGGCGCGCACGCGATCCCGCGGCGACATCCTGTTCGTCGAGGACGACGCGACCGTCGCGAGCCTGACGACGGAGATGCTGAAAAGCGCCGGCTACGCCGTACAGCACGTGAAATCGGCGTCGGCCGCGCTCGAGACATTGGCGCAGGGCCGGAACTTCGACATCGTATTGTCCGACGTGATGATGCCGGGCGGCATGAGCGGTGCGGACCTTGCGCGCGAGATCTGCAAGCGCCGTCCTCACCTGCCCGTCGTGCTGGCGACCGGCTACATCGAAGCCGCGCGGACCGCCATGGGGGAGGGCATGGAGGTCCTGATGAAACCTTTCCACCTCGACGCGCTCGCGGAGATCCTGGACACGCACATTTCGAACAACGTCGCGCGAGCGCGATAGCGGCGCGTCGGGCTGCAGGAGCCGACGGCGGTCAGGCGCCCGCGGCCGCCGTGACGATCGACCGCAGGGTACGCTCCATGTCGCCCTGCGTCGTGGCCCAGCTGCTGACGCTGACGCGCATGGCCTCGCGGCCGTGCCAGCGCGTGCCGCCGCACCAGCAGTCACCGGATTTCTGGAGCCGCCCGATCGCCGACTTCGTCCGTGCGTCGCTGCCGAACGCGACCACGACCTGGTTGAGCACGACCTCGTTCAGGACCTCGAGGCCGGCGCGCCGCAGCCCGTCGGCGAGCCACGCGGCCTGGTCGCAGTTGCGGTCGACGAGCCCGGCGAGGCCGCGGCGGCCGAGCGACCGGAGCGCCGCCCAGACATCGAAGCCGCGGGCACGACGCGAGCCGTCCGAGGTGAGGTCGATGGCGTCCTTGCTGCCGATCATCAGGTAATCGCCGCTGATCGACATGGCGGCGCGGAGCGCGTCCGCGTCGCGCACGAAGGCGATGCCGCAGTCGTAGGGCACGTTGAGCCACTTGTGCGCGTCGGTCGCCCAGGAGTCTGCGCCCGCGAAGCCGTCCATGAGCGCGCTCCGCCGTTCCGACGCCGCCGCCCAGAGGCCGAAGGCGCCATCGACGTGAACCCAGGCGTTGCCGCCGCGCGCCCACTCGACGATGTGGCGGGCGGGATCGAAAGCCCCGGAGTTCACGTTGCCGGCCTGGATGCAGGCGATCGTCGGACCCGCGATGCGCGGCAGGCGGTCCGCGCGCAGCCGGCCCTGCTCGTCGGACGGCACGCGGTGGATGTGCGCGCGGCCGAAGCCGAGGAGCGGCAGCACCTTGAAGATCGTGCCGTGCGCCTCGTCGCCGACGACGAGCGAAATCTCCGGCGCGCCGCGCAGTCCCTGCTCCTCGACGTTCCACCCGGCGCGCTTGAGCACCGCGTGCCGGGCCGCGGCGAGGCCCGCGAAGTTCGCCGCGGTCGCGCCCAGCACCAGCGCGCCGATGGCCTCGGCGGGCAGGCCGAAGACGCCCTTCAGCCAGCGCAGCGATACGTCACCGAACAGTGCTGCCGCCGGCGAGCTGATCGTGCTGAAGCTGTTCTGGTCCCAGGCGCTCGCGAGGACGTGCGCGGCAAGCGAGGCGGGCAGCGCCCCGCCGGTCACGAAGCCGAAATAGCGGCCGCCGGCGGAGGCGACGGTGGCGGGCGAGCCGTACGCATCGAGGAAGGCGAGGACGTCGGCAGCCGGCGCGGGATCCGCGGGCATGCCGCCTTCGAGTGCAGCGCTCAGCCTTTCGACGTCCGCTTCGCGCGGAAAGACCGGGCGCGAGTCGAGGCCTTCGAGGTAGTCCGCGCCGCGGCGGGCGGCGTCGGCGAGGAGCAGGCGCGTGGAGCCCGTCATGCGGCGCGCTGGATCTCGAGCTTGCGCCGCGCGACGTAGTCGATGAGCTCGTCCTCGACCGCCGGGTCCATGGGCGGGCGCTGGTACTCGGCGAGCAACCGCTTCCACAACGTGTTGGCGCGGCGCGCCGTATCGAGGCTGCCCGACTCCTGCCAGTTCTCGAAATTCTGGCGCGTCGAGATCATCGGCATGTAGAAGGCGTGCTCGTAGTGCGCGAGCGTGTGCGCCGTGCCGAAATGATGGCCGCCCGGCTCGACGCCGGCTATGGCGTCGAGCGCGAGCTGGTCCGCGTTGACCTCGATCGGGCGCAGGACTTCCGCCATCATCTGCAGCATCTCGGCGTCCACGATCAGCTTCTCGAACGACGCGGTGAGCCCGCTCTCGAGCCAGCCGGCGGCGTGGTAGACGAGGTTGGCGCCGCCCATGATCGAGCCCCACAGCGACATCTCGCTCTCGTAGGCCGCCTGTGCGTCGACGCAGTTCGACGAGGTCGTGTTGCTCGAGCGCAGCGGCATGCCGAGCCGGCGCGCGATCTGCCCGCTCGCGAACGCGGCCTTCGTGTACTCCGGCGTGCCGAGCGCCGGCGCGCCGCTCATCATGTCGACGTTCGACGCGAACGAGCCGTAGATGAGCTTCGCGCCCGGCTTGACGACCTGCGCGAGCGTCATCACGGCGAGGACTTCCGCGGTCTGCTGCGCGAGCGTGCCCGCGAGCGTCGCGGGGCTCATGGAACCGGCGAGCGTGAAGGGCGTGATGCAGCAGGCCTGGCCGGAGGTGGCGAGCTCGACCACGGCCTCCGTCATCGGGATGTCGAGCTGCATCGGCGAGTTCGTGTTGACGATCGCCATCACCGCCGGGTCGCGCGCGAGCTCCTCCGCAGTGACGCCCATCGCGATCCGGTTCATCTCGATGCAGTCGCGCGTGCGCACGCCGCCGAGGGCGTACGCCTGGCAGTTCTTGTCGAGCAGAGTCATCTGCGCGAGGTAGAGGTCGAGGTGGCGCGACTCGGGCGGCAGGTCTAGCGCCTCGAACGGCCCGCCGGACTCCTGGTGGATGATGTTGAGGCTCTGCACGAGCTTCAGGAAGTCGCAGACCTCCGCGTGCGTGCCGGGGCGCCGGCCCTTGTCGAGGTCGTTGACGAAGGCAGGGCCGCCTACGGAGGCGAACACGAGGTTGCGGCCGCCGATGAGGATGTCGTGGTCGCGGTTGCGCGCGCGCAGGCCGAACTCGCGCGGCACGAGTGCGAGCTTCTCCTTCAAGAGCCCGCGGTCGATGTGCATCGTGCCGGCCTCGTCGACAGGTTCCGCGCCCGCGGCCGCCAGCAGCTTGCGGCTGCCGGGCTCGAGGAAGCGCATGCCGCGCGTCTCGAGGATGGTGAACGCGCCGTCGATGATCGCCTCGACCTGGTCGTCGCTCAGGATGCCGATCGGGGTGTACGGGTTGACGAGCCGCGCGAACGGCAGCTGCCGGATCGCCCCGGCAACTCGCTTTTCACGACCGCCGCGGCGGCTCACCGTCATGCGCGGGTTCCCCACTCGATTGCTGGCCCGTCGGGGCCTAAGCCTACTCAGGCGGGCGGGGAATTCCTACTCGGCGCGATCAGTTTTTCGCCTTCGCCACCTTCAGGTTGTAGCGGACTGAAATGAACGGCGTCGTGATGCGAAGGACATGGGCGCCGAGCGCGAGCGGTTTCGTGTCGATGATGGTCCACAACCCGCGCGCGGCGTTGGCGCGGTATACGCCGGCGGGGGAGCTGTACACGCCCGCCTGCCCGACCACGAAGCTGAACAGCGCGCGATCCTTGCGGCGGATGATCACGCAGGCCGCCGGGAGCGCCTGGACGACGTCGGCCGGATGCGCAGCCACCTCGCAAACGTCCGCCTTCGGTTGCACGACGTTGTCGAGCTTGACGACGAAGTCCGCCTGGTCGAGGCCGTCATAGAAAGCCGCGATGTACTCGATGCAGCTCTCGTCCGTATCGCCGACCGCCGCCTCGGGGTAGCAGAACGTGTTGTCGAGCGGTATGACAAGCTTCACGCCGACCGGCACTGTGCACGCCCGGTTGGTCTCGCCGCCCAGGTTGCCGGCCAGGTACCAGTAAGTGCCGCGTTGCGCGAGGTCGCAATACGCGCCGGTCGTGTCGACCACCGGGTGGACTTCCGCGGGTATGCCGCTGAACCATTGCCACCATTGGCGTTGAATGGTGTACAGATTGTCGGCCGCAACGGCGGGCAGCGTGCTCAGCAGCAGCGACAGCAGCATGCCGGCGGCGCCGATGCGCCTGGAAAGGAAACTCATCTGGGTCCCCCTTGGGCGGCCGGCTGCCGCCGCCCTTTGATTCTTGCAGCCAGCTTACTCCTGCAATCGGGCGTTCGGGAAAGGCGCCGCACCCAGGCGGCCATGCGCCGCCGATTGCCCCGCAAAACCCGGGGTCAGCTACCCCTGGAAGGGGGTCGCGAGCGGCTCGCCGCAGCCGCGGAAGCTGCGATCGTTCAGCGTGACCGTGACGGTCGCGGGGTAGGGCTTACCGCTCATCGCGTCCTCGCACCTCACCGGCACGATCTCGACGCGCAGGTCGTTCGCCTCCGTGCGGGTGTGGAAGCTGCGGGTTCCGGTGCGCGCGTCGAGCACGGCGCGCGCCGCGGGCGTCACGGCGGACCCCTGGCCGTAGTCGTAGGTGAAGCGCATCTCCGAGCCCATGCGGATCTCGAGCTGCCAGCCGGGCTCCTGGCCGACTGCGCGGAAATCGCGGTCGCGCGCGAGCTCGAAGAAGACGCCGTCCCAGGGCGCGAGCGCGCGGTCCCGGTCCAGCTCGATCAGCGTGCCCCCGAGCGCACTCCAGCCCGAGCCGCCGCAGGACACCTGCATGATCCGCAGCTGCTGCCGCCCTCCGATGGGCTTCAGGCTGTCCGGCGTGATCCGGTACTCGCCGCCGAGGAACTCCTGCGTCCGCTCGGTCCGAGCGGCGTACCGGGGCGCTTCACAGCGCTGGCCATCCGAGGCGGCGACGTTGCGCGTGAGCCGCAGCGACTCGCCGAGCCGCGCCCTGGCCTGCTGCTCGCTCAGCGCCGCGACGCCCGGCATCGTGTGGCCGACGACCGTCCAGATGCCCATGAGCGAAGGCGCCTCCGCCGCCGCGGCCGGCTGTATGCCTTGTGCCGGGGCCGGGGCGGTCGCCGGCGCGGCCACGAATCGCAGCGGCTCGTCGCGTCCCGCGGAATGGATGCGCAGCGTCTGCGCGTCGGCCTCGTAGCGCACTGCTTCGCGCAGCGACGCGAGGTAAGCCTCTTCCTGGCGCATGACGGCTTCGGCGCAGGCCTTGCGCGTGGTCGCGAGCGCGCTGAACTTGATGCCGTCGCCGGCGACGATGACGATGCCGTTGAACCGGTTGCAGGAACCGTTGCCGCCGGCACGACCTTCCGTCGGGAACTCGAGCGACGGTTGCGTGCCGGCCTGGAGCTTCCCGTCGCCGAGGCTTTCGAGTCGCCACGCGGTGCCGATAAGGTCGGTCGCCGCGGGCGGCGCAGTCTTCGCGTCCGGGGCTGCCGGCACGACTGGCGCCCGCGCGGCGGCGGCAGTCGCGTCGCCGTCGACGGAATCCGGGTCCGGTTGCGGCGCCGGCGCGAACAGGATCTCGACGGGCTCGCCCGGGCTCTTGATGCGTATGCGGAACGCGCGCTCGCTGAGGGCCAGGATGTCGACGGGATAGTTCCTGCCCTCTTCCGTGATCGTCAGGCGCCCGCCTTCCGAGCGCCACTGGCCCAAAGCCGGCTCCGAGTTCGGCGAGGTCATGACGAGCGTGCCGTCGGACAGGAACACGCGCAGTGCCCCGCGCTCGACCTGCTTCGACTCGGCGACGACCCAGACGCGATTGACGAACGAAGCGGCTGCTCCTGTCGGTGCCGGCTCCGCGGGTGCCTGTGCCGGGGCGGGGGGAGCCGCGGGCGCCGCGGGAGGCGGCGTTTCGGACCGCTCGCAGGCTGCGAGGGCACAAGCCGTGGCCGCAAGCAGGGTGACGAGGCGAAGGTCCATGTCGGGGGCATCCTGCCCCAAGCCGGCCGGCTTCGACTAGCGGTGTGCGTCTGACGCCGGCGGTTCGCCTTGCCGACCCCGGCGCCAGTTCGCGAGCCGGCGGTCGAGCACGGGCGCCAGCTTGTCGAAACTCGACCAGCTGTCGGCGACGTGGTACTCGGAGGGCAGGCCCTTGGCGAGGTACTCGCCGTAGTCCGCGAAAAACGTCGCGCCTGCCGGCTGGAAATATGCCTGCGTGAAGGCGTTGCCCTCGGCGTTGAGGTCGTCGTCGGTGAAGCGGCCGTCGCAGGCCATCAGGAGATAGGCGCCTGGCGTGAGCTTGCGTGCACGCAACTGCACGAACTCGTCAGGGGAGTCGACCAGGTGATGGTCGCCGCCGAGCCCGGCGAGCAACGCCCAGGCGAGGTACATGCCGGAGTGCGTGGCGCTCGCATCCTGGGGCAGGTCCTTCGGCCAGCCGTCGCCGTGGTGCCAGCTGGCGTCGTCGTAGATCATCGCGCCTTCATTCCACTTCCGGGCTGTCGATGTCGACGCCACCCTGGCGGATCTTGCGCCGGGCGGCGGCAGCCATCTTCGCGTACTTCGCCCGGAACGCCTCCAGGTCCCCCTCTTCGAGCTCCTCGAGGTCCATCAGCGCGTTGTGGCCCCTGGTGACCCGGATCAGCTCGTCGAGCTTGACCTGGATGGCCGCCGTGTCGCGGTTCTGCGTGTTCTGGATCAGGAACACCATCAGGAAAGTGACGATCGTCGTGCCCGTGTTGATGACGAGCTGCCAGGTGTCGCTGAAGCCGAAGACAGGCCCGAGGATGCCCCAGGCGGCCACGATGGCCACGGCCAGGGCGAATGCGGCCGGTCGGCCGGAGAGCTGCGCGGTCTTCTTGGCGAAGCGCGTGAACCAGGACGAATTGCGCATGACGAATCTCCGCGATTCTCGATGCGCACATTCTAGTCCGGCGTGCGGACCGGCTCGCAGGCGACTTCCGTGCGGACGGAGCTGGCGATGAAGCACGCCTCGTGCGCCGCGTGGTGCAGCGCATCCTCTTCGGCGCGCGTCGGACGCTTGCCGTCGCCGTATCGCACCCGCGGACGCAGCGTCACGCGCGTCATCGCGAGCTTGCCGCCCTCGTTCCGGGCCATGAGGCCGATCGCCTCGTCGCGGTAGTCCTCGACCACGAAGCCGTCTCTGGCGGCGAACGAGAGGAAGAACAGCATGTGGCAGCTCGAGAGCGCCGCGACGAAGGCTTCCTCGGGATCCACCGCGGCCGCCACCGACAAGGGCGGCGGCACGACGTGCGGCGAGGCGGAGGCGGGCACCTCGACGCCGCCGTCGAAGCGCCAGCGATGCCCGCGGCTGTATCGATTGTCCGTGAACCGCGCGCCGTCGCGATTCCACTCGACGGCGGCGCGGTACTCGCCCGTCACTGTCCTGGCGCGCCGAAGAACTTGCTCGCCGCCAGCTCGCCGATCCTGCGACCCATCGCCGTTCCCGCCTCGGTCGAGTTCCGGTAGTGGACGCCGTCGTAGATGCGCCCATTCGAGACTTCCTGGATGAAATCCTCGGTCGATGTCCAGCGGCGGGTGATGCCCTCGAGCGTGTAGCTGGTCGTCGACAGCTCGGCTATCGGATCGTCGCCTGCCTCGGCCTTGAGCATGGTGCCGACGGTTGCGGCCAGCACGCAGTGCGCGCAGGGATACTCCGGGTGCATGGGCGTGTCGATGAACGGCAGCCAGCGCGGATCGGCCGCCGTCGCGTCGTTGCCGTCGATCTCGCCGTTGCGGATCGCGGTCACGGGCCGCCAGAAATTGTAGTGGTACTTGGCGTCGAAAACAGCGGTCAGGGCGTCGTCCATGCCCTGCGCGATCGCCGCCAGCAGGCGGGCGTTAGCCGTGATCTCGCGGCCCGGCCGGTCTGCGACGGAGCGTATGACCCCGTGATAGATCGAGGGCAGGGTCGCTTCCCAGAAGCGTGCGATCTCGGTCTGCTCCGCGTTGCGTGTCGAGCCGACCCTTGCGCCAAGCGACTTGACCTCGTTGAAATCCCGCGCCCAGGTCTCGCTGTCGAGAGCGGGCGGCGGCCCGGGCCGGAACTGCGCGGCGCCCGTCATGAGCCAGGGCTTTCGCTGCGGCCATTGCGAGGCCACGGGAATCGTGGTCGGCACATAAACGCCGGCGCTGGTCACGGGACGGTAGCTTTCCGCCGCGAGGCTTCCGTCATCCTGTCGGCGGGCGAGCACGTCGGCCGCCGCGCGCTCGCCCATCGCGATTCCGGCATCGCGGGCGGCACCCTCGTGAATCGAAGCCAGCGCTTTCGCATACGCCGCCTCGATCGCCGCTTTCTGGTCGGGCACGAGCGCCGCCAGCACCGCCCGGTTGGCGGCGGCAACCGCGGCCTCCACCGAGGCGTCGGGCTGCTGGCCGCGGCCGCCGCCGGGATACCGGCCGGTGATCCCGTTGACGGCCTCGAACACGGCGGTCTGCGCGACCGCCATCGTCCGGACCCCCAGCGGTGTCGCCACCTTGACGCCGCCCACGATGTCGCAGGCGACCTTGTCCCAGTCGGTGACGGCATCCGCCGCCGCGATCGGCGCGATGGCCGCGAGCGCGACGGCCAACAGCCATGCGTTCGCCATTTGCCGCCTCAATGCGGGGTCGCCGCCTTTTCGCCGTACGGTGCCGCCCCCGCGATCGCCGCGACGATCGAGAACACGAGCTGGTAGATCGCGACTGTGAACCAGAGGCTCTCGCTGTAGAAGCCGAGCGGGATGAACTGCGCGGGACCGGTGAGCGAGAATGCGACCCAGGCGACGACGCCGGCCCAGGTGGCGGTCTTCGCGCCGGGGCCGAGGCGCGGCCGCAGGAGCACGTAGGTGTACATCGTCAGGAAACCGCGCCCGGCCTCGAAGACGACGAACCAGATCATGGCCCAGCCGGCGTGCTCCGGCGCCCTCGATGCCAGCGCGTCGTAGACGGCCATCCACTGGTCCTGGACGACTTTCTGGTGCAGGAAGCCGTCGCTGACGAAGCAGATGACGGTGACAATCAGGGCGCCGAGGACGAATTTTCCCCAGTTGACGTTGGTCACTTCAAACCCCCCCTTGAAGGCGGGACGGTGGTCCCGCGGGACTCAGCCTGTGCGCATCTTACTCGGAGCGAACGGCTCGAGGTCCCTGTTTGCGGGGCCATTGAAGACCTTGCCCAGCCTGCTGAAGCGCGACCCGTGGCAGGGGCAGTCCCAGGTCGATTCCGCGGCATTCCAGTGGACGATGCAGCCGAGATGGTTGCAGACCGCCGACATCTGGTGGAGCTTGCCCGCCGGATCCCGGTAGGCCGCGATCATCCGCGGCCCGTCCCGCAGCAGGGCGCCGGAGCCTGCCGCGATATCGTCCGCATCCGCCACTTCGCCGGGCTTCAGCCAATCGCCGAACTGCGCCGCCATGTTGGCGGTTTCCTTCAGGAATGAACCGGCCGCGAGCACCGGCTTTCGCGCGGGGTCGTATGTTTCCTGCCAGGTCGAGTTGCGGCCGAGCATGAGGTCGGTCAGCAGGATGCCGGCGATCGTCCCATGCGTGAGGCCGGTACCGGAATCGCCGGTGACCACGTACACGTTGTCGTTGTCGAGCGGATTTCGCCCGATGAAGCCGAGACCATCCATGGATTGCATGCACTGGCCGCCCCAGGCGGCGGTGACGGGTCCCATGGCGGGAAAGCGCTCCCGGGCCCAGGCTGCGAGCCGCGCGTGCCGCTCCGCGGTATCGTCAGCCTGCCCGGACTTGTGATCCTCTCCGCCGACGACGAGGAACTCGCGGCCGTGCCGCGGATGCACGCGCACGTAGTGATAGGGATCCTGCGTGTCGTAGAAAAGGCCCCGCGGGACGGAACCGGGCTCGATCTCCGCCGCGACGACGTAAGTCATGTACGGCGCCTGCTTGGTGTGAATCGCGACGCGGTCGTTGACAGGCGCGTTCGTGGCCACGACCACGGCATCCGCGACGATCGAATGGCGACCGGCCTGGATCCTCGCGGCGTCGCCGCCCTCGATGGAGTCGGCGTGCGTGCGCAGATGGATTTCTCCGCCGAGTCGACGCGTGGCGCGCGCAAGGCCGGCCACGTACCGCAGCGGGTGAAACTGTGCCTGGGCCGCCACGGCGATGCAGGAGCCGGTGTCGAATCCCTGCAGCGGCGCGCGGTCCATGATCACGGCATCGCCGATGCCCGCGCGACGCATGGCTTGCAGCTCGGCATCCAGCGACGTCCCGTCGTCGTCCGGCGCGCGGAACAGGTATGCCGGGACACGCTCGAAGTCGCAGTCGATGCCCTCGTCGGCGACATTGGCCTCGATGCGGTCGATGGCCGCCCGATGGCTGGCCGCGACGAGGATGGCCTGCTCGCGGCCGCGGATTCTCTCGATTTCCTCGTAGCTGCGGTCCAGCAGGCAGGTAAGGTGCGCGGAGGTGACGGCGGTCATGCCGCTGCCGATCTCGCCGTCGTCAATGACAACGACGGACTTCCCGGCGCGCGCCATCAGATACGCGACGCTGAGTCCCGCGATGCCGGCTCCGATCACGCAAACGTCGGCCTGGACGTCGGCGTCCAGTGCCGGAAACGTCGGCAACTGCACGGTGGAGGTCCAGAGCGATTGCGTGCGCACGCCCCATTGCAGGCCGCTCCCGGCTCGCGGTGAATCCGCGCGTTCAGCGCGGGATGGTCAGCCGCCTCCTACGACACCGTCAGGAGGCACCCTCGTCGAGCAGCCGCCGGATTGCGGGGAACTGCGCGAGGTGCTCGGGCTTCATCAGTACCGATCGAAGCGCCGTGACCGCGCCGCCGCTCTGCCAGGGATTGCCGAAAAAGTCGACCGGCAATTCGGCGAGCGCGAGATGCAGGCCCGCATCGGCCGCCTTCCCGAAGACCGCGCGCGCGCGTTCCGAGGATTCAGCCGCGGAACCCGCCCGCACCGCCCAGACCACGATGTCGAGTTCCGGCTCGAAGGCGGGAATGAACCGCCGGTCCCGCGCCGTGAATGCGTGTAGCTCGAGTGCTGCCGCGCGACAGTCGGCGAGACGCTTCGCGAACTCGCCGTCGCGGACGAGCGGAAAGAGCTTCTGCGTCGCCCACAGCGCGACCGCAGCGGCGCCGGGCCTGGAGCATTCGAGGCTGATCTCTCCGAGGTGCAGCTCGTCTGAACTGAAGTACGTGTACGGCGAGTCGTGGCGATAGTGCCGGCCGACGGCGGGATCGCGGAACAGGACGCAGCCGCAACCGTAGGGTTGCAGGCCGTGCTTGTGGGGATCGATCACGATCGAGTCCGCCTCGCCGAGCAGGTCGAATGCGGCGCGCGCAGGCGGCGCGAGGTTGTCGGCGAGCCCGAAGTAACCGCCATAGGCGCAATCCGCGTGCAGGCGGAATCCGTAACGGTCGCGCAGCGCCAGGATTTCTGGCAGCGGGTCCACCGAGCCGGTGGCGGTCGTGCCGAGCGTTGCCACGACGGTGCCGACGCCGCCGGCGGCCAGGCGCCGCTCGAGCGCGCGCACGTCCATTCGTCCGCGGGCATCGGCCGGAATGCTCTCGAACGGCAGCTTCAGCACGGCGCTGATCCGGCCATGCGTGTAATGCGCCTGCGCGGATGCGACGACGGCGGCACCGGGCTTGAGCTCGCCCGCGATCCAGAGCGCCTCGAGGTTCGCCATCGTCCCGCCGCTCGTGAGGTGGCCGAGGTGGGTGCCCCAGCCGAACATGCGGGCGATGTCCGCGACAGCCTCCTTCTCCATGGCGGAGCTGGCACGGCCGCCGTCGAGCGCATGGTTGTTCGGGTTGATCCACATCGCGAGCGCGTAGGCGAGGCGCGCGATCGCATGCGGCGGCTTCAGCATCTGGCCCGCGTACTGCGGATGGAAGTACGGATAGTTGTCGCGCAGCCGTTCGGCGACCTGGTTCAGGACCTCACGCAGCGCGGCGGGATCGCCGGGCGCCGTGTCGATCGGCGGCAATGCCGCGAAGCCCTGCTCCAGTCGCGCGAGCGCGTCGTGCAGCAACAGGAGCGAATCGGTATCGAGCCGGCCGGCCATTCCGGCCGATGATCTCACACCACAGGGGACGCTCACTTTCTCAAAAGGGGGCGTTCACCTTTTGAAAAGGTGAACGTCCCCTTTTTCGCTCCGCCCTAGCCGGCCGCGCGAGACTCCGCGTAGGCCTCGCCGATGCGGTCCAGGATCCCGGTCCATCCGCCCGAGTGCGCCTGCACCATCTCCTCGCTCGGCAGCCGCTCGTGCGTGATCACGATCTCGGTCTTGCCCCCGCGCGCGTTGAAGTCGACCGTCACGACCGAGCCATGGTCGCCCGCGAATGGCGAGTTCCAGGTGAAGACGATGCGGCGTGGACGGGTGATCTCCTGGTAGGTGCCCGTATGCGGGACGGACCCCTTGGGCGTGTGCATGACGATCTCGTACTCGCCGCCGACGCGCGGATCCAGCTTTACGTCCGAGCGGATCGTGTCGAAGGGACGCATCCAGCGCGTGAGTTTCACGGGGTCGAGCCAGGCGTCGAAGAGCTCGGCGGCCGGTGCCGCGATCTCGCGGCTGACCCTGACGGTGGGCACGTGGGCGATTGCGTTCATTTGGGCTTCCTTTGCTTGGTTTTCCGGCCGGTGGCGAATTCGTCGAGCGCCGCAAGGCTGTCCTCCCAGAAGCGCTGGTAATGGGCGATCCAGGCCGCGGCTTCCGAGAGCGGGGCGGCGTTCAGGGAAAGCACGTGCTCGCGGCCGCGCACCTCGCGGCGGACGAGGCCGGCGGTCTCGAGCTTGCGGACGTGCTTGGAGACGGAATTGAGCGAGATGGGGAAAGCCGCCGCGAGCTCGGTGACGCGGGCGTCCGACTCGGCGAGCCGCGCGAGGATGGCGCGGCGCGTCGGATCGGCGATCGCTCCCAATACCCGGTCCATTCCCGGTTTTCTATATTCACCCATATGGGTGAATATTAGATCATGACTGGACGCCCCGCAAGGGGCGGCTGCGGTTACGCGAGTGCGTCCTTGAAGAGCGCCATCATCCGCGCCCAGGCCTTTTCCGCCTGGGCGGCGTCGTACACGGCGGAGTCCGGCGGGCACCAGCCGTGCATCGCGGGATAGACCTCGATTTCCGCGGGCCGGCCCGCCTTGGCGAACGCGTCGCGCAGGATGTCCTTGGTCTTCGGCTCCTTCTCGTCGTCGTTCTTCGCGATCGCGACGAGGAAGCGAGCCTTCGTCTTCGGGATCAGCAGGTGCGGGCTTTCCGGCTGGTCGGTCGCGAGGCCGCCCCCGTGGAACGAGGCGACCGCGCCGATGCGGTCGGGCAGCGCGGCCGCCGTCGCGAACGCGATCCTTCCGCTCATGCAGTAGCCGGTCGTGCCGGCCTTGCGCTGCGCGTCCGTGGCCGCCTGCTGGTCGAGCCAGCCGAGTAGGGCCTCCGCATCCGTGCGCGCCGTCGCCGGGCTCAGCGTGCCGGCGAGTCCCATCAGCATCTTGCGCGTCTCCGGATCGTCGAAATTGGCCTTCTCCGGTGCGGTGGGCGCCTTTTTCGTGCGATAGAACGGGTTCACGACGAGCACGGCGTAGCCGGATTCCGCGAGGCGCTTGCCCATCTGCCGGAACGCCGGCCGCAGGCCGAAGATGTCAGGCCACACGAGCACCGCGGCGTGGCGGCCCGCGGCCGGGTGCACGAAGTAGGCATCCGCCGTTCCGTCCGGCGTCCTGACCTCGACCTCGGATTCGGTCGTGTCCGCCGCGCCGGCCACCCGCGGCAGCGCGAATGCGATGCCGGCACCGATAGTCAGCGACCCGAGCTCCCTGCGGGAGATCCCGCCCTGGCGCAGGTTGTGCTCGATCATGTCGTCGAATGCGTGGTCATCGCACATCAGGGTTCTCCCGGCGGCTGGCTCAACAGTCTGCTGATCTCGCCGAAGCCGGCGGCCTCGGCGGCGTAGGTGAACGTGCCGGTCTCGCGCATCTCGCGCGCGCCGCGCAGGAACGCGCCGAGCGCGGCGGCCGACAGCGCGCTGCCGACGCTCACGCGCCGCACGCCCATCGCGCCGAGCTCCTCCAGCGTGAAGCGCTGCGGCTGCGTGCCCATGAGGAAGTTCACGGGCCGGTCGACGGATTTCACGATCGCGGTGATCTCCTCGCGGGTCGTGATGCAGGGCGCGTAGAGGACGTCCGCGCCGGCTTCCTGGTAGGCCTGCAGCCGCCGGATCGTGTCCGCGAGGTCGGGAATCCCGACGAGGTAGTTCTCGGCGCGCGCCGTGAGCGTGAACGGGAAGGGCAGGCCGCGCACGGCCTCCACCGCCGCGCGGATGCGGTCGGTGGCCAGGCCGATGTCGTAGACCTTCTCGCCGGGACGGTCCAGCGAGTCCTCGATGGAGCCGCCGACGATGCCGGTGGCGGCAGCGAGCCGGATCGTCTCGGCGACCGTGGCGGGGTCATCGCCGAACCCGTTCTCGAGGTCCGCGCTGACGGGCAGGCTCGTCGCGGCCGCGATGACGGCGACGTGGCCGAGCATCTTCTCCCGGCCGACCTGGTTGTCGAGCAAGCCCGCTGAGAAGGCAAAGCCCGCGCTCGTCGTCGCCAGCGCCTCGAAGCCGAGTCGCGCGAGCATCCTCGCGGTGCCCGCGTCCCAGGGATTCGGGATGATGAATGCCTGCGGCCGCGCGTGCAGGGCGCGGAAGGCTTCGGCCTTCTGTGCCTGTGTTTTCACGCGCGCAGGAGCGTCCACACGCCGATGGCGATGAATCCCCCGCCGGCGACGACTTTCAGGGCGGAGGGACTGACGTACTGCGACACCAGGCCGCCGGCCAGCACGCCGATGCCGGTCGCGACGACGAGCGCCGCGGACGCGGCGATGAAGACCGCGAGCCTGCTGACGGCCTGGTCGGCGGCGAAAAGGAGCGTCGCCAGCTGCGTCTTGTCGCCGAGCTCGGCGAGGAACACGGAGGCGAACACGGTTGCGAGCACTTTCAGTTCCATCACGATTCCTCGGAGCGGCCCGGTGCCGGCCTGCGCGGCCCGCGGATCATGCCGACGAATGCTATGAGGAGGCCCGCTGCCGCGATGGCGACCGCGGCCACCAGCAGGGGGCCGGCGCCCTTCATGTAGCTGACGCGCTCGATGCCGAAGAGTAGCGGCGCCAGGGAGGCGAGCAGCAGGCCGCAGAGGACCGCGCCGCCGCGGGGCGCCTTCAGCGAGATCGCGGCGAAGACGACGGCGAGCAGCAGCGCCGGCACGCCGAACAGCAGCACGAACAGGAGGCTCGCGTCGCCCATCACGCGCTGCGGGCGGCTTCCGGGAGGGAATCGAGCACCCGACGCAGGACCTCGAGGTCCACCGGCTTCACCAGGTGATGGTCGAAGCCGACGTCCTCGGATCTCTGCTTGTCCACCTGCAGTCCCCAGCCGGTCAGGGCGACGAGCATGACACGGCGCCCGAGCGGATGCTGCCGCACGCGCTGCGCCACCTCGTAGCCGTCCATCCCCGGCATTCCGAGGTCGAGCAGGATGGCCGAGGGCTGGAACGCGTCGAGTGCTTCCAGCGCGGCCGGACCGCCGTGGGCGGTCCTCGTCTCGATGCCGAGCAGCGCGAGCAGCACGCCGAGGCTCTCGGCGGCGTCGCGGTTGTCGTCGACGACGAGCACGCGGTTGCGGTGGCTCCGGCGGGCCGGCTCTACGCCGGCGCCGGCAGCGGTGCGCGCCGTGCCGGCAAGCGGCAGCCGCACGAGGAACTCGCTGCCGCGGCGCAGGCCGTCGCTGTGCGCCTCGACGCGGCCGCCGTGCAGCTCGACGAGGCTGCGCACGATCGTGAGGCCGATGCCTAGGCTGCCGTGCGCGTACTGCCGGCCCGGTGCGGCCTGCGTGAAGAGATCGAACACGCGCGGCAGCATGTCCGCGGAAATCCCCTTGCCGTTGTCGCGCACCGAGATGACGGCCTCGTCCCCCTCGCGCCGCGCCGATACCTGGATGTGCCCCCCCTTGTCCGTGTAGCGCGCCGCGTTGTTCAGCAGGTTCGTGATCACCTGCGCGAGCCGCATCGGGTCGGCGTTCAGCCGCAGCGCCTCGGGCGGGAGGCTCACGTCGAGCCGGTGCTCGGCCTCCTCGACCAGCGGGCGGCTGGTCTCGATCGCGGCGAGGAGGACGGCCTGCACATCGGTCGGCTCGGTGCGCAGGCTCACGTGCCCGCGCGTGATGCGCGACACCTCCATGAGGTCGTCCACCAGCCGCACCATGTGCGAAACCTGGCGGTCGAGGATCTGGTAGACGTTGGCCAGCGCGCCTTCCGCCTTGCCGGTCAGCTTGAGGATGTTGAGGCTGTTGCGGATCGGTGCGAGCGGGTTGCGCAGCTCGTGGGCGAGCGTCGCGAGGAACTCGTCCTTGCGGCGGTCGGCCTCGACGAGGGCGCGCGCCTGCTCCGTCTCCTCGTGGATGTCGGTGACGGCGCCGACCCATTCGCGGATGCGATCCTCGCCCTCCATGAGGGGCGTGGCTCGCGCGATGACGTGCCGGAACGTGCGGCTGGCCGCGTGCCAGAGCCGCACGCGGACCTCGTACGGCTTGCGGGCATGTAGTGCCTCGACCCAGGCGGCGCGCGCAGCCGCGCGGTCGTCCGGATGCACCGCGTCGAACCAGCCGAAATCGCGGGATCGCTCGAAGCTCTGGCCCGTGTAGCGCGCCCAGGCGGGCTGGGGCTCGACGAAGCGGCCGATCGGGTCCACCGCGCAGGGAATGTTGCTGAGCACGTTGGCGAGCGAGCGGTACCGGAGCTCGCTGTCGCGCAGCGTCTGCTCGGCCCGCGCGCGGTCGAGGTGCACGCAAACGCGCGCGGCGACTTCGCGCAGGAGCGCGACTTCGTCGGCCTTCCATGCGTAGGGCTCGCGCTTCTCCGCGGCCAGCGCGAACCTGCGCTTGCCGTCGGCGAGGTACGGGGCGCTGACTACGGCGCCGACGCCGAGCGCACGGAAGCGGGCGGCGGCGGCCGGATCGCGGCCGGCGCCGACGTCGTTGATGACGAGCGGGCGGCCCTCCGCCAGCAACCGCCGCTCTTCCTCGTCGAGGAACTCGGACGTCCGGAAATCGGCGGACGCGCCCGCGTCCGGGTCGCCCGGATGCTGGTGGATGACGTGCACGATGTCGGCGCCGTCGTCGATTTCCGCGAGCAGGCAGCGTGACAGGCCGAGACGTTCGACGAGGCGCTCCGTCACCTGTCGGGCGGCCGCCTCGGCCGGGATGTCGGAAGCGAAGGGCTGGCTCAGCTCGGCCAGCAGCAGCATGCTTTGCTCGGCGCGCTTGCGGTCGCTGATGTCCGTCACCATCGCGATCATTCCGAGGATCGCACCGGTGTCGTCGCGATGCGGCGTATAGGTGACGTGGATCCAGCGCGTTCCGCCGTGCGCGTAGGGGACCTCGGACTCGTACTCGACGACCTTGCCGTCGAGCGCCGCTGCGACCTGCGGCTCGATCTTCAGCCAGGCCTGCGCGCCGAGCACCTCTTCCATCGTGCGCCCCACGATCGCCTCTCGAGAGAGTCCGAACCAGCGCGTGTATTCCTCGTTGCACCAGACGTAGCGTCGCTCGGGATCGATGTAGGAGACGAGGGCCGGCAGGCGCCGGCTGATCAGGTCGAGCTGCTGCTCGCTGCGCGCGGACCGGTCGAGGGCGCGCCGCATCTGGTCCGCGATAAGCGTGATCGCGATGCCGACCGTGAGGAAGGCGAGCGAGCCGATCCAGCTCGACGCATCGATGTCGATGGAAGTGAAGGCCGGCGCGACGAACAGGTAGGTGCCCGCCGCCCAGCAGGCCGCGACGCTCGCCAGCGTAACGGGCGTCGAAGTGCGCCAGGCGATGAACACGATCGCCACGAAAAACGTGACATAGGGAACGTGAAAACCGAGGAGGGGGTCGAGCGCCCACCGGGCGGCCGTCGCCGCCAGGATGGTGACGGCGGCGATCCCGGCGTGCTTCCACGGAAACCGCATGATGAGGATGCTTCCCTGCGCTGCTCCGGCGGCTGCCGGGCGTTCACGCTAGCGCAAGGCGGAGGCCCGGTCCACCCTCGGCCGCATCATCCGGCATCCCGCACGAGGCGGAAGCCCAGGTGGTTCGTCCCGGTCGACGGCTCACCCTTGCCACGCGTGCCGACCATGTAGCGGGAGCAGTACTGCTCGGTGCACAGGAACGAGCCGCCGCGATGCACGCGCTTGGCGACGCCCGGCTCGGCGGGGTCGTACGACGAATCGGGCCCGCGCGGATCCGCAGCGATGCCGGCACGCGCGAGTTCAGCGTAGTAGTCGGGCCGGTACCAATCGCTCGTCCACTCCCAGACGTTGCCCGCCACGTCGAAGAGTCCGTAGCCGTTCGCCGGATACGACGCGACCGGCGCGATGCCGGCGTGGGCGTCCGCGTGCGTATCCTCGTCGGGGAAATGGCCCTGGTGCGTGTTCGCCATGAACTTCCCGTCCACGAGAAACTCGTTGCCCCAGGGATAGAGCTGGCCGCTCTTCCCGCCGCGCGCCGCGAACTCCCACTCGGCTTCCGTGGGCAGGCGCTTGCCTGCCCACTTCGCATAAGCCTCGGCGTCCTCGTAGGCGACGTGCACGACGGGAAACTCGTCGCGCCCATCAAGGTCGCTCCCCGGTCCCAGCGGGTGGCGCCAGCTCGCCCCGGGCACGAACGACCACCAGCGGAAGTGCGTGTCGAGCGGCACGGCGTGGTCCGGCGGGCTGAACACCACCGAGCCGGCGACGAGGTTCTCCGGCGGCGCCCCGGGAAAATCCTCGGCGAGCGGCGTGCGCTCGGCGACCGTGACGTAGCCGGTCGACTTCACGAACTCGGCGAACTGGCGGTTCGTGACCTCCGTCCTGTCCATCCAGAACCCGTTCACGCGCACACGGTGAATGGGGCGTGAATCCTCGGTCGCCTGCATGCCGACGACGTTCGCGTCCCGGCCGAGCGGATCGACGGCGCCCATCGAGAACTCGCCGCCGGGAATCCAGGCCATTCCGTCGGGCGCCGGGCCCGGCGCGGCCGCATGGTCCGGTAGCGTCGGCTCGAAGTGTGCGGCGGCAGCTTCCGGCATCGGTGCGCCGGTGCCGGCCGCCGGCGCAGCCGCGCGATCCGGCTTGCGCGACAGGTTGGCGAAGACGATGCCGGCGGCGATGCCGGCGACGATCAGGGCGACGGCGATGGCCTGGCTTGCGGCTTTCTTCATGATGCTTTGGCGGGGGCGTCAGTCGGCGGGGAAGACGCGGTACCAGTCCCGCTTCATGTCGACGACCGTCCAGTTTTTCGCGGCGGCCTCGTCGAGCCCCTTGTCCAGCTTGCCGATGCGGGATTCGCGATCGTAGGCCCATTCGCGCTGCGCGTCCGTGTGGCGCACGTACAGGCAGAAGCGTGCGCCCGCCCCGGCGCAGGTCCATTGCAGCATCTGCAGGTCGCCGTCGGAGTTGCCGAACGCGGCGATCGGGCGGCGGCCGATGTGGCGCTGGATTCCGACGGGCTTGCCGTCCTTGTCGTCGTTGTGAACGAGCGTCGGAAGCTTGCGTATGGCGTATTCGTTGCCGCTGCTCTCGAATGCGAGCCCGCCGGCCGAGCCGATCACCTGCTCCGGCGGAATCCCGTAAACGCGTTCCGCCCACGGACGCATGAACTCGATGCCGCCCCCGGAGACGATGAAGGTCTTGAAGCCGTTCGCGCGCAGGTAGTCGAGGAGCTCCAGCATCGGCTGGTACGCCATCTCCGTGTACAAGCGTCGCGTTTTCGGGTGTCGTGCGGTGGCGATCCAGTCGCTGACGGTCCGGCTGAACTCGTCCGTCGTCATGCCGGAGTGCGTCAACGCCATCAGCTCGGCGATGCCGGCTTCGCCGGACGCGAGCACGCCCTTCATGTCTCCGGCGAGCAGCGACGCGAAGGGCTCCCTGGCGGTCCACTCGGGGTGTTGCGGCGCGAGGGCCTTGACGCGGTCAACGATGAACGCGACCTGGTTGTAGATCGGCTGCTCGGACCAGAGCGTCCCGTCGTTGTCGAAGACGGCGATCCGCTCCGGCGCCGGAACGAAATCCGCCGACCCGGCCGTCGTGACGCGCTCGACGAAACGGACGATCGCCTGCCGCGAGGCGGTGTCGTTCCATGACGGGAGGACGTCCGCAGCCTGTCCCGCTCCTGGAAGCCAGACGAACAGCGCTGCGGCGACGGTGCAGAGCTTGGCGCACATCGCAGGAACCTCGGCCGGGAGCCGCAAGGGCGGCAGTCTGACAAAAACGGGGCGCCGCGAGTACCCCGGCACCCCGATCATGGCGGCCGCATCCGGCGTCAGCTGCCGCCGGTGGCGCCCTGCAACGACTGCATCGCGGCGTCGATGCTGAAGCTGCCGGGCTTCTGGCTGGGCGGGAAGTCCTTGAACGTGCCGAGGAAGCGGCCCACGTACTGCTGCGCCGGTACG
The DNA here is from genome assembly GCA_035281265.1 of Steroidobacteraceae bacterium. Classification (GTDB taxonomy): domain Bacteria; phylum Pseudomonadota; class Gammaproteobacteria; order Steroidobacterales; family Steroidobacteraceae; genus SCUD01. Next base: position 20,868 of record DATEEF010000191.1, on the reverse strand, counting down.
AGCAGGAAGATGTGGCGCATCCACCAGTCGTTGTAGGTCGCGGATTCATGGTCGGCGATCTCGAACGGGTCGGAGCGAAGATTGAAGATCTTCGGCGCGCGCAGCGGCACGAACGGGTCGCGCCAGACGTCCGCGCCGTGCGAGCGCTGCTCGGCGAATACGATCTTCCACTGGTCGTAGCGCAGGCCGACGAGCGAGCCGTCGTCGTTGAAGTAGAAGAACTCGCGGCGGGGGCTCGGTGAATTGCCGGCCAGCGCGTCCCGGATGTCGTAGCCGTCCAGGTGCACCTTGAAGGTCTTGCCGCCGACCGACATGCCTTTCATGAGCTTGGCTTTCACGTCCGGCTCGCCGGCGGCTGCGAGCAGCGTCGGCAGCACGTCCTCGTGCGCGAAGATGTCGTTGAACACGGAGCCGGGCTTGATCACGCCCGGCCAGCGGATCGCGGTGGGCACGCGATAGCCGCCTTCCCAGTTCGTGTTCTTCTCGCCCCGGAACGGCGACTGGCCGCCGTCGGGCCAGGTGAACTTCTCGGCGCCGTTGTCCGTCGAGTACATGACGATGGTGTCCTCGGCGAGGCCGAGTTCGTCGAGCTTGGCCAGCAGCTGCCCGATCATCGCGTCGTGCTCGACCATGCCGTCGGGATAGACGCCGAGCCCGGTCTTGCCCTCCGATTCCGCCTTGAGGTGCGTGAAGATGTGCATGCGGGTCGAGTTCCACCACAGGAAGAACGGCTTGCCTTCCTTCTTCGACTCGTCCATGAACCGCAGCGCCTCGCGGGTGAACTCCTCGTCCACGGTCTCCATGCGCTTCTTCGTGAGCGCCCCCGTCAGCTCGATCTCCTGCGTGCCGTCGGCGTTCGCCCGGCTGTGGATCACGCCGCGCGTCGCGTATCGCTTGCGCATCTCGGGATCCTTGAAGTAATCCGGGTGCTCGGGCTCCTCCTCGGCGTTGAGGTGGTAGAGCGAACCGTAGAACTCGTCGAAACCGTGCGCGGTGGGCAGGTGCTCGTCGCGGTCGCCGAGGTGGTTCTTGCCGAACTGCCCGGTCTTGTACCCGCGGGCCTTGAGGAGCTCCGCGATCGTCACGTCGCGCGCCTGCAGGCCTTCCTTCGCGCCGGGCAGGCCGACCTTCAGCATGCCGGTGCGGAAGCCGACCTGGCCGGTGATGAACGAGGCGCGGCCGGCCGTGCAGCTCTGCTGCCCGTACCAGTCGGTGAACAGCGCGCCTTCCTTCGCGATCCGGTCGATGTTCGGAGTCTTGTAACCCATCATGCCCTGGTTGTACGCGCTGACGTTCCAGTAGCCGACGTCGTCGCCCCAGATGATGAGGATGTTGGGCTGTTTCCCCGCGGCGGATGCCGCGAGCGGTAACGCCATGGCCGCAAGCGCAGCCAGGAATCGCAATGTCTTCATCATTCCCCCCGGAATGCAGCCCGTTCGGGCGGTTGGTCCCCGTGCAGGCCGGAGGTTTGCACTTCCGCGGGCGTGCTACTGTCTCCGCAGGGACAATCGGCGCAAGTATCTTCTGGGATCGTGGGCGTCATGCGGACGCCCCACGGCCGGACTGCCGATTCCGAACTCGCACCCGATCGGGGCGGCTGGGGGGAAGACGACGTGGTCGGACCGTCGAGGGCGCGCGACATCCTGTCCCGCATCGGGTGGCTGTCGGCGCAGCCGGACGAATTCCAGGGCGAAGTGTTCCGGCGCGCCGTGCCCGTCAAGTTCCGCGCCGGCGACGTCGTCTACCGGATCGGCGACCCGCCGGGCGGCATCTACGGCTTCGTCAGCGGCGCGGTCACCGTGAGCGTCGCTCCGCGCAACGCGCTGCCCCTGCTGCTGCACGTGCTGACGCCGGGGGGCTGGACGGGCGAAGGCTCTTTCCTGAGCCGCCAGCAGCGCCGGGTCGGGTTGCAGGCGGCCATCGACACCGCAGCCGTCTATTTGCCGCTCGACCAGATGGACCAGATGGCCGGACGCGACCCGATGACGACGCGCCGCTTCACGCAGATTCTGATGATGAATCTCGACCTGGTCATGGAAGCGTTCCATGATTTGCAGGATCCCGACGAGCATCGCCGCATCGCGCGCGCGCTCCGCCGGGTCGCAGCGCTCGAGAACACGCCCATCCCGCTGGCGCAGGCGGCGCTCGGCATCCTGTCGAACGCCTCGCGCAAGACCGTCAATCTCGCCTTGCGCCGCTTCGCGCAGAAGGGCTGGGTCAAGGTCGCCTATCGCTCGGTGATCATCACCAACCTCAGGGGCCTCACGCACTTCGCGGAAGGCGGCCAGGGCTAGTCGCGCAGCCCCTTCTCGTAGACGTAGAACAGCTCGTCGCGCTTCCAGCCGCAGGACTCGTACAGGGACTGGCCCACCTTGTTCGTGACGGCGGTCTGCAGCTGGAGCCGGGCCGCGCCGTGCGCGCGCGCGTAGGCTTCGGCCGCCTCCATGAGCGCGCGTCCTGCGCCGGTGCCGCGCGCGGCGGGGGTGACGAAGAGGTCGTAGAGCACATAGGTCCGGTCGGCGAGCACCGAGCAGAACGCCGGGTAGAGCTGCGTGAAGCCGACGACCTCGCCGCCGGCGTCCTCGGCGACGAGGATGACCGACTCGCCGCGCTCGAAGCGCTCTCCGAGGTAGCGCCGCGCGAGCGGGAGGTCCGGCGGCATCTCGTAGAACTGGCGGTAGGCGTCGAAGAGGAGGGCGAGGGCGGGGAGGTCGCGTTCCTCGGCGGGTCGAGTCACTACCTGGGTCATGGCGCCTTCATCCCGATCATGTTCGAAACGTTATGAACTTCCCGGCAGCATCTTGTCCAGCAGGTCGAACCCTTCGCGCCCGTCGAAGCCGTGGGCGCGGTAGAAGAGCCGTGCGCGATCGTTCCCCTTGCCGATCTGCAGGAACACGTTGGTGCACTGGCGCCTGCGGAATTCGGCCTCCGCGAGCCGCAGCAGCTCGTCGCCGATTCCGCCGCTGCGGGCGCTCGGCAGCACGAAGAACTCGTCGATTTCGGCGGTGAGGCCGAGGTGTTCGAGGCTGAACACGTAGACGGCGAGCAGGTAGCCGACGGCTTCGCCCTTCACGCGGGCGATCCAGCCGCTCAAGAGTGCGGGATCGGCGAGGCCGCGCGACAGCTCACGGCCGACGCGCCCGGCATCGAAGTGGGGGATGTCCTCGAAAAGCCAGTACTGCTCGACCAGCGGCACGAGTGCGGGAACGTCGGCGACCGTCGCGGGGCGGATCTCGGCACTCATGCGTCGCGCCAGGGTTCCGTCGAACCGTGCGAATTCGTCGGCCAGCCGTGTGCGTCCTCGAATGTCATCTGTGGGAGGATGGCTGCATGACCCTGCGCGGCATTCTAGCGGCCCTTTCGTTGGCCTGGCTCGGTGCCGCGCTCGCAGAGCCGCCGTCCGCCGGGCCCACCCTGATCCAGCAGTCGCTGCGCGCGCGCGAGGCGCGCCTGGCTGGCGATGCGAAGGGCTGGCTCGAGCACGGGCAGGCGACGCTTGCGCGGGCGCCGGATCACCCGGACCTGCTGCTCAGCGTTTCGCGCGCGATGGCCCTGAACGGTCGCGCGGGCGAGGCGCTCGACCTGCTCGAGGATGCGATACGGCGCGGTGCCCGCGTCGATGCCGCGTCATTTCCCGAGTATTCCGCGCTCGCGGCCGACGAACGCTTCAAGGCACTGGCCGCGAAGGGCCGCGGGAACATGAAGCCCGTCTCTCCGCCCGAGACTTTCCTCGCCCTCGAGGACACGACGATCGATCCCGAGGGCATCACCTTCGACGCGGATTCCGGGCGACTCCTGTTCGGCAGCCTGCAGGGCGGCATCTGGCAGGTGGATCTCTCGAAGCAGCTCAGGAGGTTCGCGACCGAGGCCTCGGGCCTGCGGGAGGTCCTCGGCCTCAAGGTGGATCGCAAGCGCCGGCTGCTGTGGGCGGCGACCGGCGTGTTTCCGGACCTGTTCGCGACGACGCCGAAGCCGGACAGCGGCCTCACGGGCGTGATGGCGTTCAACCTCGACGACGGAGCGCGCGTCCGCGAGTGCTGGCTCGACGAGCGGCCGGTGGAGCATGGCTTCAACGACTTCGCGCTCGCGGAGAACGGCGACGTCTACGTGAGCGACAGCCCGACGAACTCGATCTACCGCCTGCCGGGCGGTGTGTGCCGGCTCGAGCGCGTGATCCAGGATCCGCGCATGAGCTTTCCGAACGGCATCGCGCTCTCGCCGGACGAAAAGCGCCTGTACGTCGCGCACGTCGAGGGTCTGAGCGTCGTCGATCTTGCGAGCGGCCGGCGCGCGGCGCTCGCGGTGCCGCCGGATGCTGCCGTCAACAGCATTGACGGGCTCGTGCGGGACGGCGAGGACCTCATCGGCATCCAGCCGTCGCCGTATCTCGCGCGCGTCCTGCGCATCCGGCTCGACGGCGAAGGCATGGCGATCCGCGAGGTGACCACCGTGAGCTTTCCGCCGCCGCCCGGCGTCAACCCGGCCACCGGCGCGATCGCCGGGGAACACTACTACTACGTGGCGAACGTCCCCGACGCGCAGGCGACGGACCAGAGGGCCCGCATCCTGCGCGCCAGGCTGCGCTGAATCAGGCCGGCCCGCGCGCGAGGGCCGTGGCGGCGGCGATCATGTAGTGCGCGTCCATGCCCGGCGGCATGGCCTCCGGATACGGCGTGTCGCGGAAGCCAAGCCGACGGTAGAGGCGGTGCGCCGCGGTGTTGTCCCTGTTCACGAACAGCGACAGCTCGCGCGGACCGAACTCCGCGAGTCCCCAGTCCGCCATCTCGCGGAACAGCCGCGTGCCGATTCCCCGTCCGCGCCAGCGGGGCGAGACGCCCACGCGCCCGAAGTGGCAGCGCGCGACGCGCAGGTAGCACTGGCCGAAGGCGGCGAGCGAGCCGCCCTCGGCGACCAGCGCGAAGCTGTCGATCCCGTCCACCTTCGCGTCCTCGCGGAAGCTGGCGGCCGTGAACGGGAAGCGGAAATCGGGACCGCCCCAGGTGCGCAGCTCCTGCGCATCCCCGAACCATGTCATGAGCTCCGGCAACTGCGCCGGGTCGAAGCGCCGGAATTGCACGTGAGCCTCCGGACCGGGAATGAAGGGATCTTAGCGCTGACGGAAGCGCCGCCGGTAGGCGCGCGGCAAGACGAACCAGAAGGCGGCCACGAAAGCGACGAGGATCGCGGTCACGGCGGCCGCGACTTCCGCCCTGCCGAGCACCATGTGCGCGATGAGGAAGAAGTCGATGGCGATGCCGAGCATCAACGGCACCATCGACGCGAGCAGGAGACGCCCGCCCACGCGCAGGAACTGTTCCGAGGCGTGCATGGACCCGCACTGGCGATGCAGCGCCGCCGGCGTCATGACGAGGCAGGCCGCGATGGCGACACAGCCGAGCGCGACGAGGTGCAGGCACTGTTCCGTGAAGGTCAGGCGCTCGAAGAAGCTGCGATTGAACACGGCGATGAGCTGGAAGCCGAACAGCGCCTGCACGCCGGGCAGCACCATGCGGCATTCCTCGAGGAGATGGGTGAGCGCCTGCGCGAGCGTGAGCTTCTCGGCGTCCCGCGGCATCACCGCCACTTGCCCTGCCTGCCTTCCAGCTCGAGGCTCACATCGCGCAGGATCCGGACCATGCGTTTCATCCGTCCACTGGTAGCAGCGCGACGGGGCGCGCGCTATCGGCAGGCGGGCAACGCAGCCTGTCGGAACCGGCCGATGCGGCCGGATCCTGCGCGATCAGGCTTTCTCGTCGGCTGCCGGCTTCACGTATTCGGAGAAATTCGCGACGAAATCGTCGAGGTTCTTCACGAGCATCTTGCGGTACTGCGCGACGAAGTACTCGATCGTCTCGCCGTAGGCGCCCTTCAGGTCCTTCGCGGAGTCGCGGCAATTGGCGCTCACCCAGGCGTTGAAGCGCGCGCAGGCGTACATCATCGAGGCACTCACCGCCCCCTGCGAAACGCCCGTCAGCTGCTCGTTGGCGATGCGCAAGTGCTCGTGCGCGCGGTCATAGAAGTCGTGATCGGCATCCTGCGACAAGGCGGGCTCCCTGGACGATCGAAAAAAGGCCGCCAAGAATAGCAGCATTTTCAATAGTTTCCAGCGAATACCTGTCGCGAGTTGCCTACTGATGCGCGGATCGGATCTTTCCGAGAAGCCACTGCAGGCCGGCCAGATGCTGCTGGTCGTGGCTGCACAGGTAGTGAATGAGCGCGCGGAGCGTCACAGGCCCGTAGCCTTCGAAGGTCGCCGGCCGCTCGAGCTGCCCGGGCGTGAGCCGTTCGACGATAGCCACCGTCCGCCGCCGCGCCTCGCGGAAGCTGGCCAGCACCTCGCCGGGTTCCGCGATTCCATAGCGGCGCTCCCGCGCCAGCGCGTCCGTGTCGATGGAAGGAAGGAACGGATTGTCCTCCGCGAGCGTGCGCTCGATGCGGCGCTGGTAGCCCTCGATCTCGATGTCGCGCACGTGGCAGAGCTGCTCGATCGCCGTGAGCGCTTCGCTCGGAACGCCTTCCCAGGATGCCGGCGCCCAGTGCCGGTGCGACTGCGGAAACAGGGAGAAGTGCGCCTCGAGCTGGTCAGGATAGGCGCGCAGGGCCGCGAGCGTCGCTGTGCCTGCGGCGTGCATTCAGGGAATCAGCGGGCCTTCGCCGCGATCGATCGCCGCACTCACGGATGGTTCCCTCCGCAGCCCGACGCCGCGTCCAGCAGCCAGTCGTACAGCCACTGCGCCGGCGCGCGGTCCACGACGCACTCGATCCGCTCCGGCTGCGCGCGCCGCAGCAGCACCGGCAGCTGGGCGAGCCGCGTGCGCGTGCAGGCCTGGTTGCCGAAAGCGCCGATCGAAAGATCGAGGCCGCAGCCGCGGGCGAGCAGCGCCGGCGCCTGCGCGCCCTCGACCCAGATCGTCACCAGCGAATCGGAAAGGTCGGTCACGGCATAGGACCGGCGCCCGCAGCCGGTCCTCACCGCCGGGAGAAGCTCCGACGCTTCATGCAATGCGGACGACAGCAGCCAGGTGTCGGGCGCGATGCGCCAGATGACCGGGTCGTCACCGCTCCAGGTGTTGACGCGGGTCGGCAACGGCCGGCCCGCTACCTTGAGCGAGTTGACGGTCTTCTGCGAGCGCGCGCCGAGCTGCAGGCGCACGATCGCGCGACCCGGCATCACCGAGAGGCGCAGCGCGTCGGAGAACACCTGGCCGCCCGCGACCAGGCTCGACTGCGCCACGAGGCTTGCGATCGGCTCAGGCATGGAGGCGCTTGCCCTCGGGGTCGAGGAACGTCGGCGAGACGATGGTCGCGGCGCAGCTGCGGTCGATGTCGTGCACGGCGAGCTTCTCGCCGACGCGGGCGCGGCCGCCGCGCAGCAGCGCGAGGGCGATCTTCTTGCCGAGCGCGGGCGAGTGCGCAGCCGAGGTCACCCAGCCGTCGCTGCCTTCCGTCGTGCCCGGAAGGCGCAGGTGCGCGCCCGGCACGAGCACTGCGGCCTCGGCGTCCGTCAGCCCGACGAGCTGCAGCCGGTCGGCGCGCCGGTTGTCCGGACGCGCGAGCGAGCGCTTGCCGATGAAGTCCGACTTGCGCTTGGCGGCGATGGCGCCCCAGCCCACGTCGGCGGGTGCGGTCGTGCCGTCGGTGTCCACGCCGACGTGCAAGTAGCCTTTCTCGAGGCGCAGGAGCAGCACGGTCTCGACGCCGTAGGGCGTCACGCCGAAGTCCGTGCCGGACTTCAGCAGCTCGGTCCAAAGCGCCGGGCCGTAGCGTGCCGGCACGTTGATCTCGTAGCCGAGCTCGCCGGAGAAGCTGACGCGATACAGGCGCGCCGGCACGCCGGCGAACTTGCCCTCGCGCAGGCTCATGTGCGGCATCGAGCGCCAGTCGAAGGCGATGTCGGTGCGAAAGCGCGCGAGCAGCTGGCGGGCGCGCGGCCCGGCGACCGCGAACGTCGCCCACTGCGTCGTGACCGGCGAGACGAAGACCTCGTAGTCCGGCCATTCGCACTGGCGCCATTCCTCGAGCCAGGCGGCGATGCGCGCAGCGCCGCCGCTCGTCGTCGTGACGACGAAGTGCTCGCGGCCGAGGCGCGCCACCGTGCCGTCGTCGATGACGACGCCGTTCTCGTTGAGCATCAGCCCGTAGCGGACGCGGCCGTCCTCGAGCCGCGCGACGTTGTTGACGTAGAAGCGGTCGAGGAACTTCGCCGCGTCCGGGCCCGTGACCTCGATCTTGCCGAGCGGGGAGGCGTCGAAGACGCCGACGCCGGCGCGCACGCCCGCGGCCTCGCGCTGCACGGCCTGCGCGGCGCTCTCGCCCTTGCGCGGATAGCAGGCGGGACGCATCCAGCCGCCGGCCTCCCACCAGTGAGCGCCCAGCGCTTCGTGCTCGGCGTGCGCGGGCAACAGCCGCTTCGGCGCATAGCGCGGACCGAGCTGCCGGCCGGCAAGCGCGCCCAGCGTGACCGGCGTGTAGGGCGGGCGGAAGGTCGTCGTGCCCACCTCGACCGGGCTCTTCGCCGTCATCTCCGCGACCGCGAGCAGCGCGTTGAGCCCGGACGTCTTGCCCTGGTCCGCCGCCATGCCGCACGTCGTGTAGCGCTTCAGGTGCTCGATGTGCTCGTAGCCTTCGGCGAGCGCGATCTCCGCATCGGCGACGGTGACGTCGTGCAGGTAATCGAGCCACTGGCGGCCGGTTTCCGACGTGAAGCGCGGCGGAACGCCGGCGGCCCCGGAAAGCGGCGCTTCCTGCACGATGGGCCGGGCCACCATCAGCTCGTCAGGCCGTCCGGCATGTGCGAGTGCGCGGTGGATCGCGTCGATGGCGTCGGCGAAGCTCGACTCGAGCGTCGTGCAGCCGCCCACGGAACCGACCGCCTGCAGCGGCGGGCGCGAGCCCTGCGGCAGGAAACTGCGGCGGTCCGCGTCGAAAGCGATGGGCGCGCGCGCATGCGACCACAGGTGCACGGCGGGCTGCCAGCCCCCGGAGACTCCGAGCGCATCGCAGTCGAGGGTCTCGCCGCCTTCGAGCACGATCCGCTCGAGGCGCCGGCGTCCGAGTGCCTTGAAGACGCCGGTCGCGGCGCGGACCTCGACGCCCTGGGCGCGCAGCCACTTCGCGAGGTCGGCGGGCGCCTCCGCGCGGCAGTCGACGACTAGCCGGACCGGTGCGCCGGCGGCCACGAGGTCGAGGGCGGCGAGGTAGGCGGAGTCGTTGTTCGTCGCGAGCACGACCTGCCGGCCGGCCGCGACGCCGTAGCGATTGGCGTACTGGCGTATCGCACCGGCGAGCATGATGCCCGGCAGGTCGTTGTGGACGAACACCAGCGGCTGCTCGGTCGCGCCGGTTGCGAGCAAGGTCTGTTTCGCATGCACGCGCCAGTAGCGCTGGCGCACCGGGCCCGGCTTGTTGCCGAGATCGAGCCGCTGCAGGAGCCCCGCCATGCCGTGGTCGTAGAGCCCGAAGCAGGTCGTCGACGTCAGGAGCCTGACGCAGCGCGAGGCGGCGAGTTCGCCGAGCAGGCTCGCGAACCAGACCGTGACCGGCGCATCGTTGATGAGCGTGTTGGTCGCGAGCAGGCGGCCGCCGCATTCGAAGTCCTGCTCGGCGAGGATCACCGTGAGCCCCGACCGCGAGGCCACCTGCGCGGCGAGCAGCCCGGCGGGACCTGCGCCGACGATCAGCAGGTCGCAGTGCGCGTTGACCACGTCGTAGCGCGCGGGATCCGGCTCGCGCGGCGGCTGCGCGATGCCGGCCGTGCGACGGATCCACCATTCCCAGAAATCCCAGGACGGCCACTTGAACGTCTTGTGGTAGAAGGCCGCGTGCCAGAGCCCGGCCGTGCGGTCGAGCGAGCGGCCGAGGTCGAAGCGCACGCTCGGCCAGGCGTTCTGCGCGCGCACTTCGAGGCCGTCGCGCACCGGGATCATGGTCGCGCGCGCGGATGGCTCCGCCTGCGCACCGCGCCCGAGCGTCACGAGCGCGTTGGGCTCCTCCGGGCCGACGGCGAACACGCCACGCGGCCGGTGCAGCTTCATGCCGCGGCCGGCGATCGCCACGTCGTTGGCGAGCAATGCGGAGGCGATGGTGTCGCCGGCGAAGGCCGGGAGCTTGCGGCCGTTCCACCGGAAGTGGATCGGCTGCGAGCGGTCGACGTGGCCTCCCTTGTCGAGCCGGTAGCCCATCAGTGCGCGACGCCGGACGCGGCGCCCTCGTCGATGAGCGCACCGGTCGCGAAGCGGCCGAGCCCGAATCCCGCGATCAGCTCGTGCGGCCGCTCGTTCGCTATCGTCCAGGCCATGGTCTCGCCGCCCGCCGGGATCGCCTTGTAGCCGCCCGTGCCCCAGCCGCCGCTGATGTAGAGACCGGCGACCGGCGTCGGCCCCATGATCGGGCTCGTGTCCGGCGTGATGTCGGCGGTGCCCGCCCACTGGCGCATGACGCGCAGCCGCCCGAGACAGGGAAACAGCTCGACCGCGGCCTGTGCGTTCGCCTCGAAGACGGGCAGCCCGCCGCGCTGCGCGTACGAGCTGAACACCTCCGCGCCGCCGCCGATCACGACCTCGCCGCGGCCGGTCTGGCTCACGTACATGTGGATCGCGGCGGAGACGAGCACCGTGTCGATCAGCGGCTTCACCGGCTCGGTCACCATCGCCTGCAGCCCGGTGCTGTGAATCGGCAGCCGCAACCCCGCCTTCTGCGCGAGCACGCTCGAGTGGCCGGCGACGGCCATCAGCACGCGCGGCGAGGCGACGGGACCCAGCGTCGTCTCGACGCCGAGCACGCGGTCGCCGAGGATCGTGAAGCCGGTGACCTCGCAGCCCTGCACGATGTCGACGCCGAGCTTGCCGGCGGCGCGCGCGAAGCCCCACACGACCGCGTCGTGGCGCGAGATGCCGCCACGCCATTGCACGGCTGCGCCCTCGATGGGATAGCGGCTCTCCAGGTTCAGCATCGGCTCGATCTTCGCCAGCTCGCGCGCCGAGACGATCTCGGAGTCGACGCCGTTCAGGCGGATCGCGTTGACCGTGCGGCGCAGCAGCTCCATCTCGTGCGGGCTGTGCGCGAGGGACACTTTGCCGCGCTGGCTCAGCATGATGTTGTAGTTGAGCTCGCGCGACAGCCCCTCGTAGAGCTTCAGCGAGCGCTCGAAGAACTTCGAGCTCGCGAGATGGTAATAGTCGGATCGCACGACCTGGGTGTTGCGCCCGGAATTGCCCTGGCCGATCGCGCCGCGCTCGAGGACGGCGATGTTCCGCATGCCGTGGTCCCGAGCGAGGAAATAGGCGGTCGCGAGGCCGTGGCCGCCGCCGCCGATGATGACGGCGTCGTACGACTTGCGCAGCGTCGGCCGCGCGAGCGCGCGAGGCCACGGCTTGCTGCCGTTGACCGCGTGGCGGGCGAGGGCGAAGAATGAGTAGCGATCGCTCATCGGAACCGTGGAATCATAGTGCATGCTCAGGATCGAGTGCCCCTGGTGCGGACTGCGTGACGAGCCGGAGTTCAGTTACGGCGGCGAGTCCCAGGTCACGCGCCCGCCGGCGAACGCCGGCGACCAGGCGTGGGGCGAGTACCTGTTCTACCGGGCGAACCCCGAGGGCGAGCACGCCGAGCGGTGGTGCCACAGCTTCGGTTGCGGGCAATGGTTCAACGTGGTGAGGAACACCGCGACGCACGATATCGTCGCGACCTACGCGATGGGCGAGCGGCGGCCTTAAAGGTGAGCGTCCCCTTTAGGGCCGCCGGTCGGGCACGAGGCCGTCGGCACGCATCTGGCGCAGCTGTTCGCGCTCCTTCGACGCCTGCTTGTGCACCGTCGCCAGCAGCGCCTGGAACTCCTTGCGTGGCCTCAGCGGCTCGAAGGCCGGCTGCTGTTCCAGGGTCGCATGCCAGTCGTGCTTGCCGAAGCCGAGCCGCATCTGTTCCTCCAGCACCTGCATCGCCTCGTCGTGGCGACCCAGCAGGGCGAGCGCTTTCGCCCGGGCATCGTTGAGCCAGGCGATGCCGCGGCCGTAGCGCGTGATCTGGATGCGGGCATCCTCGAGGAATGCCTCGAGCAGGGCCGTCGCACGTGCGGTCTGCTTGTTCAGCACCATCACCTCGGCCAGCGCCGCCACGCCCTGGCCCAGGTCCAGCTGCCCCTGCAGGATCGGTTCCTCGCCATCCCAATCGACGAGCGCCCAGGCGGAGAGCACTTCGGTCGCGCGGTCGAACTGGCCGGTCGCGCGCGCATGCCGGGCGATCGCGAGGGAGATGGCGCGTTCCGTCCGGGGGCCCGTGTTGCCGGACTGCACCAGGCCGTAGGCAGCCTCTCCGGCCTCGCGCCATCGACCGCGTTGAACGTTCATCACGAGGGCGCTGAAGTTCGGGTCCGCGGAGGCACGCTGCGCCGCGACCTGCGCGGCTGGCGTTTCATCCATTTCGAGGTAGCTCGCCATGAGCACCCGCCAGGCCGGTTCGCTGCCCGGATCTAGCGATACGGCCTGTTCCGCCAGCTGCACCGCCTCCGCGTACTCGCCCTGCGCGGTCCAGCGCACTTCGGCGAGGCGGATGATCGCAGGCACGTACAGCGGCTCGCGTTCCAGCACGGACTCCAGGATCGCCGCCGCCCGCGTGGCGTCGCCGGCTCCCCAGAACAGGTAGCTCGCCTTGAGGACCTCGAGGTTGTTCGACAGGGGGTCGAGACGGCGCGCCTTCTCGATCAGCTCGAGCGCTTCGCGCCGGCGCGCGACGCTCTGGAACATCACGGTGGCGAGCCCTTCATAGCCGCGCGCGGAGTTCGGCGACAGCAAAATTCCGCGCTGGAGATCGGCATCCGCCGCCGCGGGGTCGTAGAACACTTTCAGGTAACCGCGCTCGACGAAAGCCTCTCCGTTCTCCGGCTCCAGGCGGATGGCCTGGTCGAGCAGGTCCATCGCCTGCTCGTACGCCTGCGGGAATGCGCGCCTGCGGTCCGGGCCCTGCTCGGCGATCGCGACGCGTGCGCGCGCGAGCAGCACGTAGGCACCCGCGAAATCCGGGTCGTGGCGGATCGCCGCCGCCAGCGACTCCGCGGCCTGGGGCAGGTCGCTGACGCGCGCGCTCGCGAGCAGCGCTCGACCGCGGAGGAAGGCGAGATAAGCCTCGTAGCTCTTCGTCGCGCCCTGCCGCAGGCTCGCGACTGCCTCGGTGCCGGCTTCGAGCGTCAGCTGCATCGCGCGGGCAACCTCGATCGCGATCTCGTCCTGCACCGCGAAGACATCGGTCGCCGCGCGGTCGAACTGCATGGACCAGACGCTCGCGCCGCTCGCGGCATCCACGAGGCTCGACGTCACCCGCAGGCGCGGCCCCGCGGTCTGGACGCTGCCTTCGAGCAGGTAGCGCACGTTGAGCCGGCGGCCGATGTCGCGCGGATCCGCAGTCTTTCCCCTGAAGGCGAACGACGAGCCGCGCGAGATGACGGTGAGCCCCGGGAACCGGGCGAGCTGGTGCAGGACGGTTTCGGGGATTCCCTCGGCGAAGATGTCCGTGCCTGGCGCGCCGCCGCGGTTCTCGAAGGCGAGCACCGCGACGCTGCGAGCGGGCGGCGCGGCGATCGCGGCGGTCTCGGGCGTCGGAACGGAAGCCCGGTCCCGGGCGAGAAGCAGCCAGGCCGCGAGGCCGACGACGGCGACGACACCGGCGGCGAGCGCGGCAAGCTGCCATCGCGGCCGGGTCGCGGCAGCCGGGACGGGCGGCGGGGCAGGCTGCGGAGCGGGCGATGATGCGGCCGCCTCCACGTCGACGCGCACGACATCCGGCAACAGGCGATAGCCGCGTCCCCGGACGCCGGCGACATAGCGCGGGTGCCTGGGATCATCGTCCAGCGCATCGCGCAGCAGCTTGATGCGCTGGCTGACGGTTTCGGGGCCGACGACGAGCCCGCTCCAGACGCGGTCCATCAGCTCGTCCTGCGATACGACGCGCGGCGCCGCTTCGATCAGTGCGACGAGGAGGTCGAAGCTGAGTCCCGCGAGCGCGACGGGCTGGCCGCCGCGGAGCACCGTGACGCGCCTCGTGTCCACGGTCAGGTCCGCGACCTGGTAAACGGCCGGAACCGGGCGGCGTTCGACAGAATCCGGCGGTTTCGGCGGCTGCATGGTCGCCAACTTGACACCTTTCTCGGGCCAAGCGCAGTCTACTTTAAGGCTGAGGGGGCGCTGCCATGACGCTGAGCAGACTGGGCGGTCCGGCGATTGTCACCGTGTGCGGCGCGTTGCTCGCCACCGCGGCCCTGGCTTGCGGCGACAAGCTCGTCGCCATGGGCGGCGGCGTCGGCTTCGAAAGGGTCATGGTCAGCCGCAACCCCGGCCACATCATCCTGATGCTCGAGCCCTCGACGGGCCTCGCGACCGCCAACGAGAAATTCAACCTGGCAGGGTCCCTGAAGCTCGCGGGCCATGAAGTCTTCGTGGCGACGAGCGCCGAGGACCTGCGCGAGCAGCGCATCACGGTCACCCCGGACGTGATCCTCGTGGATGCCTCGCGGGCGAAGCAGTTCCAGTTCCATCCCGTCGCGGCCGGCGCGGGTCCCTCAATAATGCCTGTCGCATATTCCGCGGATGCCGGCGGCCAGGCCGTCGCGGATCCCGAGGCCGCCTGCGTGACGGTCGCGAGCGGCCGCAAGGGCGCGCAGGTGCTGAAAGCCGTGGAGCAGACCATGAAGCTCCGCCGGCGCGGCCTGCCGATGCCCTGCGAATCCAACGCCGACAACCAGAAGGCATGATCCCGCGTCGCCTGCGCCGCCCACGCGCCCTGCGCGCGGGCGGCGCGCTCGCGCTTTGCCTCGCGCTAGTTCCATTGGCGGCGCAAGGCCAGGCCTGGCTGCCGCCGAAGGGGACTTTCAGCTACTCGATCGATTACACCGACATCCTCAATAAGAAGCACTTCGGCTACCCCGGTTGCGTTCTTCCTGACGGTACGTCTTGTTCGGGTGAGGCCGACGTCGGCCACACTGACAATCAGGTTCTCAGCTTCTCGGCCAGCTACAGTCCGACCGACCGCATCAGCATCAATGCGTCGCTGCCGTACGTGCGCACGAGACACAGGGACAACGACCCCACGCCCGACAGCCACGACACCCCAATCGATGACGGTAGCTGGCACAGCACGATCACCGACCTCCAGTTCACGGTGAACTACCAGCTGGTTACGGGCGCCTTCGGTCTTGCGCCCTACGTCGGCGCCGTCATCCCGACCCATGACTACACGACCTTTGGCCACTCGGCGCCGGGGCGCGGCCTCAATGAGTACTGGGTCGGAGCTTACGCAGCGATGAGCCTCAACGAGTGGATACCACGCACCTATGTGCAGCTGCGTGGCAATTATGCGTTCGTCGAAGAGGTCCTCGACATTGCGCATGACCGCATCAATGCCGTCCTGGAGATCGGCTATTTTCCGACCCCACGATGGAACCTGCGCGCTATTTACTCGCAGCAATGGACCGAGGGCGGCATAAACGTGCCGATCCCGGTGACCGACCCACGGTTCCCGTATCACGACCAGCTGGTGGCCGAAGAATTCAAGGCTCTCGGCGGGGGTGCGACCTGGGTGATCAACGAGCGAGTCAGCGTCTACGCCTTCTACCTGCAGCACCTCGACGGCACGAACGCCCACAAGGTGGATCACCGCGTGTCGACCGGCGTCAGTTACGGCCTCGGCGGCCACCATTGACCGCAGCGGCCAAGTCCGCCTTCACGAGACTTCACGCAATCTTCACCCGCCCGTCATGCCCGGACGGGCCGTTCTTCCGACCCTGAACTCGCGGCGCACGGCGTCGCCCGCCCCACGCGGGCGGTCACAAGCGGCCCGAGGGCCGGGGAGACCGACATGTTCACATCGACGAAAAGCGCCCCAGGGCGCGACCGGCGCACTCGCGCCAAGTGGGTGCCGCTCGTGGCAGCCTGCCTGCCGCTGACGGCCGGCGCGGACGTCATCGCGGTATTCGACGAGGTCGCCGACCTCACCGTGACGCCGATCGGCGTTACCTACACGGCCGTGACGCCGGAGGAGATCCGGACCGTCTATGCCAACGACATGGCCTCCGTGCATGTCGCCATGTACGACGCGGTCGTCGCCGTGAAGGGCGGGTACGAGCCCTTCTATACGACGGCGACCTCGCCAGCGGCGGGGGCCTCGGTGAATGCCGCGGCGGCGACCGCCGCCTGCGGCGTGCTTCGCGGGCTGTTCCCCAACCGGGCGCCGCAGTACGAGCCGACCTGCGGCTCATACCTGGACTCCCTGCCGGAAGGCATCGCCAAGAACCGGGGCATCGCGATCGGCGAGGAAGTCGCCGCCGGAACCCTGGCCGCGCGCGCGAACGACGGCCGCTCGACGGTGGTCACGTACACGCCGGGCAGCGATCCGGGCGACTTCCGCGGCACGAATCCCGCATTGCCGTTCGCGCCCTTCATCCGGCCGTTCGCCCTGGCGAGCGTCTCGCAGTTCCGGGCCGAAGGGCCGCCGGACCTGACGAGCTTCGCCTACGCCAGGGACCTGAACGAGGTGAAGGCGCTCGGCTCCGCGACCAGCACCGTGCGCACGGAGGCGCAGACGGACCTCGCCCGCTTCGCGACCGAGCCGCCACCCCGCTGGTGGCCGCGCAATATGCGCCAGTTCGCGACGGACGCCCGCAGCGTCCTCCAGCATGCCCGCACCATGGCATTCCTGTGGGTCGCGCAGGCGGATGCCACGAACGCCTGCTTCGATTCGAAGTATCACTTCGAATTCTGGCGGCCGTTCTCCGCGATCCAGCTCGCCGACACGGACGACAACCCGGCGACGGAGGCCGACGCGGCCTGGGCGCCGATCGTGCCGACACCGAACCATCCCGAGTACCCGGCCGCCCACGCCTGCAACTCGGCAGCGGTCGGCGCCGTCCTCCAGAAGGTTTTCGGCGGCAACCGCCTCGAGTTCAGCGTGGACTCGCTGGCGCCGGGTGTCGTGCAGTCGGTCCGGCACTACCAGAAGATCGATGACATGGTGAACGACCTCAAGGTCGCCCGGATCTACGGCGGGATGCACTACCGCAATTCCGCGAACGACGGGGCGACGCTCGGCAGGAACGTGGCGAACTACATCGGCCGGCGCTACTTCCGGCCCGTGCAGGACTGACACCACAATCTGCCAGCAGTCCGTGACGCGTGGCGCCGGGCGCGAAAGCGTCCGGCGCCATCTCATGCGTCGGCTTCGCCCTCAGGCGCGCCTGCGCTTCTTCTCGTACATGGCGCGGTCCGCGCGCGAGAGCAGTACGTCGAGCGGCGTGTCGGAGGAGGCCGGGATCTCCTCGATGCCGATGCTCATCGACACCCGCATGGTCGGCACGGCCTGTGCGTTGAAGCGGTCGATCTCCGCCTGCAGGCGCGTGCTGACCGCCTGCGAGCCGTCGTGCTCGTCGAGGAGCGCGAACACGGCGAATTCGTCGCCGCCGACGCGCCCCACGACGTCGCTCTCGCGGAACACGCGGCCGAGCACGCGGGCGGCGTCCGCGATCAGTGCATCGCCGGCCGCGTGGCCGCGCGTGTCGTTCACGCGCTTGAGGCCGTCGAGGTCGATGAAGACGAGCACGCACTTCGCGCGCGTGCGCCGCGCCATGCGCAGTGCCTGGTCGGCCAGCACCAGGAACCCGCGCCGGTTGCGCATGCCCGTCAGCTCGTCGGTGAGCGCGAGCTGTTCCATCTCGACGCTGTAATGCCGGAGCGCACTCTCCGACTGCCGGCGGCCGGTCACGGCGGAGGCGAGCGTCAGGGCCATCACTGCCGTGAGGCCGATGAAGGCCTGCAGCGCCAGCAGGGACTCGCTCGAGCGCTCCCCGCCGAAGGGGCCGGTGCCGTTGGCGGTCGCGGCGACGGTGATGAGCGACATCACGCAGACGGCGAGCGCGACGCCGTTCGGGCGGAACCGGAACGCGATCCACACCAGGCATGGCAGCGGCACGAACGTCATCGGGCTCGACACGCCGGCGCCGGGCGAGGGCGCCAGGAAGACCGCGGCGGTGGAGACGGAGAGCAGCGCGAAGGCGGCGGCGAGCTCGCCGAGCCGCCAGGGCTTGCGTCCGGCGAGCAGCGACTGCCGCCAGGTCAGGAAAACCGGCGCGAAGACCAGCATGCCGATCAGGTCGCCGAGCCACCAGGTCTGCCAGGAGGACAGGAACTGATCCGCACCCACGATGCCCGCCAAGTTCAGCGACCCAACGCCCCAGCTCGAGGCAATGAGGCTGGCGGCCGCGGCGCAGCCGGCAAACATGAGCGTCGCCGGCCCCGACTCGAACATCTGGGATACCCCGATCCAGCGCTGGATCGCGGCGGCGCAGGCGAGCGCCTGCACGGTGGAGCCGATGGCGATCGCGCAGGCTATGACGAGGCTGGTCCAGTTGAAGCCGGTGTCCGCCGTGGTCAGCGCGACGGCGAGGTTGACGAGCACGGATCCCGCCGCGATGCCTGGCCAGACGCGCGACCCCCACATCAGGACGGCCGCGAGCGCGATGCCGGACGGCGGCCAGACCGCGGTCGCGTAGCCCGGCGGGACCGCAAGCGACAGCCCGACGATGCCCGTCAGCGTGTAGCCGACGGCCAGGATGACGATGCGGACCCTGAGGTCAGTGGACAACGTGTCCTGAATGGGAGTCGAACCCTTGTCGCGCCGCAAATCTCGGCGCCGACAGTATGAGAAGCAGGCCCATCAGCAGCAACAGGAGGCCAGATCCGTTGCCGCCGCCGCCGCGATCCGTAGGCGGTGGCTGAGGTGGCGGGGGCGGTGCGGCCGCGCCGCAGGCCGCCACCTCGGCAGGCGCTGCGGCCCCGGCCTGCGGCGCCACGAATGGCTTGAAGGAGCAGTCGGCGCCGCCCGTATCCCCGTCCGTGCCCTCGGTGTCCTCGTAGCGCACCCAGTGTCCGCCGTCCCAGTCGGCGGCGGTCGCGGGGTCGGCGTCCAGGGCCATTTCCGCCAGGTCGAGCGGATCGAGGACCAGCACCGCCGGTGTCGCCGCATCGGCTTCGATCGATTCCGGCAGGGTGAAATCGACGGCGAAGGCATCGTCCGCATAGCGCAGGTAACCGTCCGGGGCGCCGCCCGGGACATCCAGCCACGCGCCGCCGCCAAGTGCGATCTCCTCATCCAGCGCGGGTATCTCGAGCGTGACGGCACCGACGGTCGCGCCGGGACTCTGGCCCGCATACGGCACCACGCTGCCCGAGGAATCGCGGACGCGCATCGGCTTGTTGAAGGCGATCCAGAGCCGGTACGTACCACCCGGCACCAGCGCCTCGTTCACCTCGATCGCGAGCGAACGTGCGCCCGCGCCGCTACGCGACCATTGCGCGCGATAGACGACCTCGTTCCCGGGCTGCGCGCGTATCTCGGCGGCGATCGCCGCCGGCGGGCCGCTCTGGCGATAGAAGCCGAGCAGGTACTGGCGGGCGACGTCCTCGCGCATCCGCGCAGCCTCGGCGTCGGGGAGGATGAACCCGCTGTGGCCGTGCGAGGCGAGGCCACCGGGATAATCCTGCCCGCCGGTTGCGGGCTCGAGCTCCAGCGTCCATCCGGGAATCCCGTAGGTGAACGTGAAGTAGTCCGCCATCGCGCCGATGCCGGGCGACCCCTGCGAGTCCGGGCCGAAGTCGTAGTTGCGGTCCGAGGCTTCGGCCATGTGCGTCCCGAGTGCCTGGGTGATCGCATTCAGCCGCGCATTCGGCGGCGAGGGCGCGAGGTACACCTGCCCGAAGGAATGCGTGTCGCTGAAGAGCCGCAGGCGCGACTCGGGGCCCAGCGTCGCCGCCTGGCGCAGCGCCGCGAACTCCGGCTCGCTCCCGGGCTCCGGGCCACGGTACACGAGGCTCGTCACGAGCGAGCTGCTTGCCCCGGACTCGCCGAAGCCCTGTGGCCCGTTGCGGTTGAGGTCGACGCCCCAGAAGTTGTCCGCGACCGTGCCGATGTCGGAGTCGATGAATCCGTTGGTCTCGGGGTCGCGCAGGTTCTTGCGCCGCATGCGCCCCTCGCGCGGCTGGTCACGGTCCGCGGTCACGTTCACGGGATAGATCTGCGTCTGGATGAAGCCATCCACGTTGTTGACCGGCACGAGCACGGTGTTGAGGTTCTCGACCAGGTACTGGACGAAACCGCCGTCGGCCTTCCCGTCGACGAGCGCCTCGAACACGGCGGTCACGGCCTCGGGTGTCTGCCATTCGCGCGCGTGGATGCCGCCGTTCACGAGCACCGCCGCCTCGGCGAAGCCCTCCGACGTCCGCGTGTTCGCGTCGCCGATCACGTACGCCCAGATGTCGCGGCCCGCGAGCGTCTGGCCGACGACCTGGCCGTCCACCTCGTCGTTCAGGGTGAACAACGACTGGTGCCGCGCGAAGAGCGAGGCGTACTCGCGGAACCCGTCGACGGGCGTCAGGGATGCGACCGGCAACGGCGGCGGGTAGCCGAGCGCGATGTCGGTGCCCGAGTTGTCGCTCTCGGTGTACGTGAAAAGCACGTCGCCGCAGCCGGCCTCGAACGGATTGGTGATTTCGCCGTCGTTGTCGAACTCGCAGTCGGCCGCGGCCGGCAGGGCGGTGCAGACGAGCCAGGCGGCGAGGCAGGCGCGCCTCATCGCTCGAGCCCCCGCAGGGCCTTTGCCTGCATCGCCGGCGAGCCGCCGCCTTCACGCGCGAAGCGCTCGAGTTCGGCCCGTGCCGCGGGGCTCCCGTCGAGGCGCAGCGCCAGTACGAGCGCGCGCCGCTCCTCGTCACTGCGCGTGGCACTGAGCCGGCGCCCGATTTCCGCGCTGGCGGCCGGGTCGCCGAGCCGGCCGAGAGCGGCCGCCGCCGAGGGCGCCACGCCGGGATCGGCGAGCGCCTCGAGCAGGAAGCG
>DATEEF010000190.1:0-15600 GCA_035281265.1 Steroidobacteraceae bacterium | reverse complement strand
TGCTCGACCTGCAGCCTGCGCTGGGGAACTGAATGCTCGTCGCCGGCACGCGATGCTTTCACTGCGGCGAGCCGATGGCGGCGGGCGGCGCCGTGCGCGATGCCGGACGCGCCTATTGCTGCGGCGGGTGCGCGGCGGCGGCGGCCTGGATAGCGGCCGCCGGCCTCGAGGGCTACTACCACACGCGCGTCGAGCCCGCGCCGCTGCCGCAACCGGCGACGGATGCGGCCCTCGCGCGCTGGGACGCGCCGGCGTTCCTGGCGATCCACGCGCCCGAACGCGCCGGCCACCGGTCGATCACGCTCGTGGTAGAGGGCATCCGTTGCGCGGCCTGCGCCTGGCTGATCGAGCGCGCGCTGGCGCGGGAGCCGGGCGTCGCGACCGTTAGCGTCAACGCGGCGACGGCCCGCCTTGCGATCGAGTGGCGAGCGGCGACACCGCTCTCGCATTTCGTGGCGCTGCTCGCGCGCCTCGGTTACCGCCTTCATTGCCCGGCACGCGAGGACGCCGGCGAGGCAGCGGACGAGCGGCGCGCCTCGCTGAAGCGGCTCGCCGTCGCCGGCCTCGGCGCGATGCAGGCGATGATGCTGTCGGAGGCCCTCTACTTCGGCGCCGGTGAGCTCGGCGACGCGACGCGTGACTTCTTCCGCTGGGTGACCTTCCTCGTGGCGACGCCGGTCGTGTTCTACGCCGGCTGGCCGTTCCTCGCGGGCGCCTGGCGGCAGCTGCGGCTTCGGGCGCCGGGCATGGACCTGCTGGTCGCGGTGTCGGTGCTCCTCGCCTGGGGCGCCAGCGTCCTCGAGATGTTCCGCGGCGGAGAGGCTGTGTACTTCGATGCGGCCGTCATGTTCATCTTCTTCCTGCTCGCGGCGCGGCACATCGAGTCCGAGGCGCGCCGGCGCGCCACGGCCGCGCTCGACGTCCTCGCGCGCGCCCAGCCCGAGCTCGCCCTGCGGCTCGACGGCGCAGGCGCCGCGGCGACGGTCGCGGTCGAGGAGATCCTGCCGGGCGATCGCCTCCGCGTACGCGCGGGCGACGCCTTGCCCGTGGACGGCGAGCTGATGGACGCGCCCGCCGAGCTCGACGAATCGTTCATCACCGGCGAGTCGCGCGCGGTGGCTCATGCGGCGGGCGACCTGCTGCTCGCCGGCGGCATCGTGCTCGGCAGCCCGCTCGAGATTCGCGCCACGCGGCGCGCCAGCGAGAGCACCATCGCCCGGCTGGCGGAGCTCGCTGCGCGCGCGCAGGCGTCGAAACCGCGGGTCGCCCGGCTCGCGGACCAGGTGGCGCAGCGGTTCGTCGTGGTAATGCTCGTTGTCGCCGGGCTCGTGGGCCTCGCCTGGTTTGCGTTCGACGCGACGCGGGCGCTGCCCGCGACCCTCGCCGTGCTCGCGGCGACCTGCCCCTGCGCGCTCGCGCTCGCGGTACCGGCGGCGGTCGCCGCGGCGCAGTCCGCATTCGCGCGTCAGGGTGCGCTCGTCCTCGACGCCGATGCCGTCGAGACGCTCGCGCGGGTGGACACGGTCGTCTTCGACAAGACGGGCACGCTCACGACCGGGCAGCCGCGGATCTCCGGCGTCGAGGTGTCGAGGGGGACGCGCAGCGAAGCGCTCGCCGTCGCCGCCGCGCTCGAGCGCGGCATGCGCCACCCGCTCGCGGCCGCATTCGGCGCGCACGACGACGGGCGTCCGGTCGCTGGCGCTCGCGCCCTCGCTGGACAGGGCGTCGAGGGGGAGATCGGCGGCTACCGCCGGCGCATCGGGACCCGCGCATTCGCGACCGGCGGCGCCGGCGATGACGAGGGCGTCTGGCTGGGCGACGGCCGCCAGGCGATCGCGCGGTTCGACTTCGCCGATGCCGTCCGTCCCGGGGCATCCGAGGCGCTGGCCGCGATTGCGGGCGGCGGGCTGACGCTCGAGCTCCTGTCGGGCGACTCGCCGGCGCGCGTCTCGTCGCTTGCCGACGTGCTCGGCATCCGTCGCCAGCTCGCCCGCTGCACGCCGTCGGGAAAGCTGGATCACGTCGCCGGGCTGCGCGCCACCGGGCACCGTGTCGCGATGGTCGGTGACGGCGTGAACGACGCCGCCGTCCTCGCGGCGGCCGACGTCGGCATCGCGCTGGCCGACGGCGCGGCGCTCGCGCAGGCTTCCGCCGACATCGTGGTCGCGGGCCGGGACCTCGCGCGCCTGCCGCAGCTGTTCGACACGGCGCGGCGGGCGCGCCGGATCATCCGACAGAACCTTGGCTGGGCCATCGCATACAACGCCGTCGCCCTGCCGCTCGCGGCGCTCGGCTTAGTGCCGCCGTGGCTCGCCTCGCTCGGCATGGCGGCCTCCTCGCTCGTGGTTACGTTGAACGCGCTGCGGCTCGCGCGGCCGGCGGGAGTCGCCGCATGACGATGCTTTTGATCCTCGTGCCGGTCACGCTCCTGCTGGTCGGGTTCGCGATCTGGGCCTTCCTGTGGGCCGCCGACGGCGGGCAATTCGACGATCTCGACGCGCCTTCCCTCGCGCCGCTCCTCGACGACCCGCCGCCGCGCACGGAGCACCGGACATGATCGAGTCACTGACGCCGGTCGCCGCCCTGGTGGCAGGTCTCCTCGGCAGCGGGCACTGCGTGCTGATGTGCGGCGGTATCGCCGGCGCGCTCGAGCTGGGCGCGGGCCGGACTGCAGGCTGCGCCGCCGGGACGCTGCGCTTTCCGCTGCTCTACAACCTCGGCCGCATCTCGAGTTACGCGATCGCAGGCGCGATGGCAGGCGGCCTCGGGGACGGAACGCTCGCGCTCGCCGGGCTTCCGCAGGCACGCGTCGCCTTTGCCCTCTTCGCGGCGCTTGTCGTCATCGCCGTCGGCCTGCAGCTGGCCGCCGGGCCGCGGCAGTTTGGCTCGCTCGACCGGGCGGGCGTCGCGGCCTGGCGGCGCATCGCGCCGCTGACGCGCGGGCTCTTTCCGGTTACGACGCCCGCGCGCGCCTTCGGCGTCGGGCTCGCGTGGGGCTGGCTGCCCTGCGGGATGGCCTACGCGATGCTGGTCGCCGCTTGGCTCTCCGGCGATGCAGCCGGGGGCGCCGCGATCATGGCGATGTTCGGGATCGGGACCTTGCCGGCAATGCTCGCGCTCGGCGGCGGCGCGGCGCGGCTGCTCGGCTCCGCGACAAAACGCTGGGGCGGCGCGCTGCTCGTCGTCCTCGGTGTCGCAAGCGCGATCATCGCGCTGACGCCTTCCGCCGACCACGCGACGCATCACCCGATGCGGACGCACGAGGACGTGAAGGGGTCCGTGAAGGGGTCAGACCCCTTCGCGAATATGAAGGGGACTGACCCCTCCGTTTCAGGGGCGGCCGGCGTTCCCGTCGGTCACGACCTCGCCGGCGAGGTCGCGCAGCCGGTTCGGGTCGAGGATGTGGATCGTCTTGCGCTCCACCTCGATCACGCCCAGCTCGGCCAGCCGTGAGAACAGCCGGCTGACCGTCTCGATCACGAGGCCGAGGTAGTTCGCGAGGTCGCGGCGCGACATCGGCAGCACGAACTTGCGGGGGTCGCGCCGCACGCGCTCCATCCGCTGCGAGAGCGAGTGGAGGAAGATCGCGAGCCGCTCGAGCGCGACCTTGCGCCCGATCATGACCAGGTGGCGCTGGTCCTGCTGCACCTCGCGGCTGATGATGTGCATGAGCTGCTGCTGCAGCCCGGGCAGCTCCCGGGCGATGGCCTCGATCCTCTCGTAAGGCACTTCGCAGGCGCTCGAGTGCTCGAGCGCCTCGGCGCTGCACTGGTGGCTGCCGGCCGCGATCGCATCCAGCCCCATGATGTCGCCGGGCAAATGAAAGCCGAGCACCTGCAGCTCGCCCTCGCCGTCCACCGTGAAGCTCTTGAACGAGCCTGAGCGCACCACGTAGAGCGCACGGAACTTCTGGCCGGCGGCGAACAGCGAATGCTCGCGCCCGAGAATCCTCTTCACCTGCAGGACCTCGTCGAGCCTCGGCAGGTCCTCGCCGCCGATCGAGGCCGGCAGGCACAGCTGGTGCAGCCCGCAGTTCGCACAGCTCTTCTGGAGCTGCTTGAGGTCGAGGGCCGATCGCTCGACCCGGGGCAGCGGGTATTCCCTGACTGGCACGCGGAAAGTATAGCCCCGCCCCTCGGAGCCGGCCGCAGGCGCGTCAGATCACGCGGGAGAAGCGCGCCGGGGCGTCGTTCTTATGGAAACTGGCATCGAAGACCATCGCGATCACCCGCAGCAGCAGGCGGCCGCGCGGCGTTACCGTGAAGCCGTATTCGTTGAAGCAGACCAGGCCGTCGCCCGCCAGCCGGGTCAGGCCTTCGAGCTCGCGGCCGAAATGCTCGTCGAAGCGGATGCCGAAGCGCCGCTCGACAGCGGCGAAATCGACGCGTCCGCGGCACATGACGGACTGGATGATGTCGGCACGCACGAAGTCCTCCGCTGCCATCGCGAGCCCGCGCACGACCGGCAGCCGGTCCTGCTCGAGCGCCTGGTAGTAGCGCGCGAGCTCGCGCGCGTTCTGCGCGTAGCAGCCGTCCACGTGGCTGATCGCGCTCATGCCGAGGCCGACGAGGTCGCATTGGCCGTGCGTCGAATAGCCCTGGAAGTTGCGGTGCAGCGTGCCTGCGTCGAGGGCTTTCGCGAGCGGATCGCCCGGCAGCGCGAAGTGGTCCATGCCGATGTAGCGGTAGCCCGCCTGCGTGAGCTCGCGGATCGCGGTGCCGAGCAACTCGAGCTTCACCTGCGGCGACGGCAGGTCGCGCGCCTCGATCTGCCGCTGCGCCTTGAAGCGCTCGGGCATGTGCGCATACGCGTAGAGCGCGACGCGCTCGGGCCTGAGCGCCACGACCGTTTCGAGCGTGCGGGCAAACGACGCGGGCTCCTGCTTCGGCAGGCCGTAGATGAGGTCGAGGTTGACGGAGCGCATGCCGGCTTCGCGAGCGGCGTCGAGCGCCTCGCGCGTCTGGCTTTCGGGTTGCACGCGGTTGATCGCCTGCTGGACGGCGGGATCGAAGTCCTGCACACCGAAGCTCAGGCGGTTGAAGCCGAGGTCGGCCAGCGATTCGACGAAATCCCGGGTCAGGAAACGCGGGTCGATTTCCACGGAATAGTCGCGATCGTCCTCGAGCTCGAGGCTGAACCTGTCCGCCAGCGCGCCCATCAGCCGGCCGAGCTCGTCGGCTGAAAGGAAGTTCGGCGTGCCGCCGCCCAGGTGCAGTTGCACGACCGGCCGGTCCGCGTCGAACAGTCCGGACTGGAGCCCGATTTCCTTCTCCAGGTGGTCGAGATAGCGCGCGGCGTTGCCGTGGTCCCGCGTGATGAGCCGCGTGCAGCCGCAATAGAAGCACGGGCTTTCGCAGAACGGCAGGTGCACGTACAGCGATAGCGGGCTCGGAATCGGGTCCTCGTTGGTCGCGCGCGCGAAGTCGCGGTATTCACGCTCGCCGAAGTCATCGCGGAAGCTGGGCGCGGTCGGGTACGAGGTGTAGCGCGGCCCGACCACGTCGTAACGGGCGAGCAAGTCAGGGTCGAACTCGACCGAAGGCGTCGGGGATCGCGTGGCCACGGGGCCAGTCTGCCCCGGCCCGGCACGGGTTCACTTGACCCGGATCAATTGACGGCGGCTTTTGCCTCGCGGGTCAGCTTGTAGACGCGGCAGCAGTCCTCGCCGAAGGTCCGTTCCACCACGAATTCAAAGCCCAGGCGCTCGTAGAACCGGTGGGAGCGGGTATTCGAGGTCAGCGGGTCGATCAGGATGGTGTGGACGGAAGGGTCGGCGAAAATCCGCTCGATGGCCCTTTCCATCATCTGCGCGCCGTAGCCATGGCTACGGGCCTCCGGCTCGCCGATCCAGATGTCGATCGCGCGGTGGCCGGCTTTCATGCAGCCCCAGTACTTCGTCTCTTCGTGCTCCGGGTCGATGATCTGGATGAAGCCAATGGGACGACCGTCCACCTCGGCGATGAGCCATTCGCGCCAGGAGGGTGTGCGAGGCAGCTCGGTTTCCCAGTGCCAATCGTCGTCGATGAGGGACTTGCGGACGTCCGGGTCGCGATCCCAGCGCCGGAGCGTCGCCAGGTCGGCCGGCACCGCGGGACGAAGATCCAGGATCCCCGGTGCCGGCCGACGTTCTATGGGGTCAATTTTGGGGTTCAAGCTCACGGTAGACCCTGGTGGGCTGGCCACGTTCCGGGGCCGGGCTTCCGGCATTCCTGCGCGCTTGCGGGTGCCAGCTCGGCCGTGGCTCCGGCCAGAGCTCGCGCGGCGAGGCGTCGAATGCGAACTGGTCACTCACGAGGTAGCGCGCGAGGATCTCGTGGAAGATGTGCCGCATGGTCAGGTCCTCCCCGGCCGGTCGGCCATCGCCAGGCGGGGGGCGCTGACGATGACCGCCGGCAGCGCCGCAGCCTGCGGCAACACGTCCACCGGGGTGAGGGGTCCGATTTCCACGGTGCCCGCGGGGGCCGCCGCGATATGTGCCTGGTCCAGCGCGAGGCCGCTGGTGCCGACGATGGCCGCCGCGAATACCGCCGAAATGGCTGCGCGGAAGCCGAATCCGTTGCTGCTGCTGTTCATGGCCTGGTCCTCTTTCTCTGTCGCCTTTGGTTTACCGTTGGCGACACTTTGAAGAGGGTGGCCTTCTCGAACAAACCGGCTTTCTGAACGCCCCTTAAGCATTTCTGAAGCGCCTGGAGGGGTCAGACCCCTTCATATTCGTGGAGGGGTCTGACCCCTTCATATTGATCCCTTCATATTTGCGGGGTTTTGGCGGCAAGAGGCATATGCTGGCGCGGGGATGCTGCTTTTGAGGGGGCGGTTATGACAGCAACAAACTGGCGGGCGCTGGCCTGCTTCATTTCGTTTCTCACCGCCGTGCCGGGCGCAATCGCCGATTCACCCTGCTACAAGGGTTATCGCGACACCTCGCCCGCGGAGCGCGCGAAGATGACTGCCGTGCTGCAGACGGTGAAGGACGCCATGCCCGCGCCGCCGGCCGGCTGGGTCATCTCGAGCGACGACATGATCTCCGTGCCGCAGTCCTTGTGCCAGGACTTTGGACTAATCCCGATCGACTACGGTTTCGGCCGCCTGTACCGCCAGGTTGGCGACGCGGAACAGCGGCAGAAACTGATGGACGACCAAAGCGCCCGACTGGTCGAAGCCTACAAGCAGAAGCAGCCCAGGCTCGAGGCGATACAGGGCAAGATGGAGAAGCTGAATGCCCAGCAGATCGCACTGCTTCAGAAGGGCGATGTCGCAGGCGCTGAAAAATTCGGCCCGCAGATCGCTGCGCTTCAGGAGGAATACCAGAAGGTCGCGGACGAGGGCAACGACCCCGCGGCAATGGATGCCGTGTCGAAAGAGTTGAATCGCGACCTGGAATTGACGATCTCAGTTCGTGTGAATCCCACGACCGCAAGCGTCCCAACCGGGGCCAAGCCGATGGCCGCGCCAGCCGGGGCGAAGTCCGCCTGGCGCTGGCACGTCGAAGACAACACCCAGAGCAGCGACCACGCGCTGTATCACTTCGGCACATGGTTCAAGAGGCCTGACGGTTCGTTCCAGCCTTCCGTCCGCCAAGGCGCGCCCTTTTCGGCGGCGCACGGCATTACGCTGGAGATCAGCGGCGATCCTCAGCGCGTGACTCAAATGATAAGCGCCCTCAATTTCCCCAAGGTCGCGACCGCCCTGAAGTAACAGGCGCTATTCACAAGCATTCAACATCCGGCAGAACGGGTCTGCCATGCGCTCCCCATACAGGGACGCGGCCATCTTCATGTAATCGATGGCAGCCTCGAAGTCGGTCGTCGTGCGGTAGTCGTCGGCTGGCACGTTCAGCAGCTTGTAATTCATGAGCTTCCCCTCGTCGCCGAGCTTCTGCTCATAGGGGATGCGCTCCTGGATCAGGAAGTCCTTGTAGCGCTTCAGGTAGGCCTGGATGGGACCGGTCGCGCTCCACCACTTGGCGCAGTTCGCGACGTAGGCGGCATCGCGGTCCTTCTGGATGCGTGACCACTCCTGCCATGCCGACTGCGGCCAGGAGGGGTCCGGCGCGAATGCGAAGTTCTGGCTCACTTCCCAGCCCATGTTCTTCTGGAGGGCGACCCAGCGCGCCTGCGCGGGAGCCATCGCCTGATTGAGGGCCGTCCCGTACTGCTCGAGGACCTTCTTCGATTCCGCCTCGAGCTGCGATTCCTTTTGCGACTTGGCCACGACTTCCGTCTGCGCTTCCTGACCCGTCTGCACCATCCTTTCCATCATCTTCTGCGCGTTTGCGGGGTCGTCCATCATGGCTTGCTGCATGGCCTGCGCCATCGCCATCGGGTCCTCGCTCATGGCCTTGTTCGCCTGCTGGTCGAGGGCTGTGTTCTTCTCCTGCTGGGCATAGAGGCTCTGCTGCACGGCCTCGATGGCTGCGGCGTTCTTGTCCGTCCATGGATCCTGGCCCGAGTAGCATGCGGTGGGCAGTGGCGGCACCTGGGCCCATGGCCCGCTTCCGGCCGGAGTCGTTGCCGCGAGCGCCTGCATGCAAGCGAGCCCGACAGCGCCGACCGCCAGCACGATTCGGGTCTTCATGGCTTTCACCTCATCCGATCGGCCGGTCGCACTCGCCGATCTTCTTGCCCGAGAGAGTGATCTTCATGTTAACGCCCTCGGCGCTCAGGTTGATCTCGCCGGCGTATGCGTCCGTGCCCTCGTAGTTGATCTCGCCGTGCCCGGTCATCTCCATTTCGCCGGTGCACTGCGTGTCCCAAGTCACCTTGCTGCCTTCGCGCTGCATGTTCGACACCGTGCAGTTCTGGCCAGGAGGCGACGGCGGCGGCTGGCTCGAATCAGCGGCGGCGCAGAACTTCACCTTGTTCGGCGGCGGGCTGAAGGGCATGCCCACCATGACCATCTGCGAGGTGGACTCCCAAAGGACGCCCGGGGCGTCGGCGTGGGCAGGCATCAAGGTGAGCAACATGAGCGTGCTAGCGGCCGCGAGGCCTCTCTGACAGTGCTTGGTCATGCATCCCCCATTTGATTTGGTGTCGTTGGAGCACTTGCTCCGAAGTGCCGGGTGATATGCGCTTGCGGGACGCCGCTGTCAAGAGAGTCTCCTTTCGCCCCGAGTTCGCCGGACGCTCGTTCAGAATCCGGCCAGCGCCACCTGCCGCAGCACATCCATGCACCGGTTCGCGACATGCAGAATTTCCGCGTCACCGGGAAGTGCGGCATCCCAAGGGACATTCGCCCTGCCCCTGGCGGCCCTGATGCGCGACGCATTGTTGCTCAGCCAGTTTCGCAACGCATTCCTGAGTTGCACGATCTCGAGTTCCATCTCGACTCTTTCGTCCATCGCTCCATGGAATCCGGTTTCCATGACCCCGATGGTTGAGCCGGAAGCCGGATCGATTCGCCACCATCCGACGCGGTCGAGCACGCCCACCGGAACGGGCTCCCGCAGTGCCACGGCCATAAAACCGGCATTGACGTCCTCGCCGAGCCTCCCGATAGCATCCTTGGACCAGCCAAGCCCCTCCCCAAAATCCGACGCGTTGGCGGGGACGAACTTGCTTCGCTGTGGATCGTTTCCCGCCTTGTCGAAAACGACCGCCGAGTTCTCCGTCTCGCCGAAATCACCACCCAAGGCGAGAACCTCGGCCACGGTATCGGCTACTCCTTGGCGCAAACGGTCCTCGAACGTATTCCGACGGGAGCCCCAGGTGACTCCGGTTGAATTGGCGGCAATATCGATCTGCTCGCGAAATGCTATTCGATCCGCATTCACGGCAGGTGCGCCGATGCGATAGTTGAGGACATTCGGTCTGTCAATGAACGACGAGCGTGGGTTCCCGCCCAAGGCACTGCGCCAAAGCGCAAGGACCGGCAGTGGTCCCCACGTGTCCAGACGATTCAGGATCTCGGAAGCCTGCTTGGCCGCCTCGGCGTCGTCGCCCTCCTTCGACAATTTCTTGATCGCCGCCTGGTTTGCAACGATGCTCCTGGTTTCAAGGTGGGTCAGGAACGCTCCCGTGAGGTCGCTAACCTGCAAGAGCATCTGGGTGCTGCCCAAGAGCGCTTCATAGCGTTCGATCAAGCGCTCATTCGTGCTAGCGTCGAAATCCGCTGCCGGGGCAGCGCGCCTGGTGGGGCCGAGCAGGTCGAAAACCGGTCGTCGGAGGCGCTGAACAGGTTCCCCCGGGACGTGAATTTCGTAGTCCAGCCACTCGGCAGTCAGCGCGGATGAAGCCGTCTCGCCGCCTCCGCCCAGCGCCTCGCCAAATCCCGACATGAAACCCGCCCCACCCGCCGCGGAGACATCTCTTTCCGCGCTGAAGGGTTCCGCAATGGGCTCGCCGCCGTCGGAAAATCCTGACTGCGCAAACCACTCGTCGCCAACCTGCAGAATTGGCACCCATTCCCTGACGCTCACAGCGGCATTGCCGATCGCGTTCGGGTCTGCCGTGGCATCCGGGAATGTCTCGGGCCAAGGCTTGGGACTGTGCATCAGCATGATGGGACGTTCGAGGACCTCCGCCGGGCGCAGCGAATGTTCCAGCACCGCCGATTCGGTCGTGTGGCCGCCTTCGAAGCGCTCGACGACCACGCGCAATTGCACGACATGCCAGGCATCGTCCGGGATGGCCGGTGCCGCCTTCTTCGGATCCCAAGAGCTGGTGTCGGATGCGCTGGCAAGCGCGCTGCCGGGCACGGCATCCGGCAAAAGAGCGTCCAGCGCAAGCCACTTGCCAGCTTGCCGGCACTCGACCCACCAGTAGTCGCGCATTGCGGCGACCGCACGTTGTTCATCACGCGTACCCGCAGTTTCGGCTGCGTCCTTGACCATCGCGTAGAGCGCACGTGACTGCTCATCGACGAGCGTCTTCGCTTTGTCCTCAGTGCGTTTGCGCTCGTCCGGCGCCGGTGCGCGGTTCACTGGGCCAGCCCGCCGATCTGGCGTTCGCAGTTTGTCGAGCAGTTCTCGCGCACGACTCTGCGGCAACTCAGCATGGGCCAAACGCACTTCGTGGCCAGCACGTCTCAATAGATCGCCCAAAAGGACAGCGCGATCGAGATTGCTGCCCAGGCGATCGAGCAGTACGCCCTGTGAGCCTCGCAACAGTCCGCGATAGGGTGCCCACCAGGTATTGTCCCGTACCCATTCGAAGTGGACCCGGGGGTCGTTGCCCAGTTTTTCGGCTAATGCGGCCGGGTCGAATTCCTGCCGGGGCAGCTTGTTGGCTTCGTCGACGATACGAGCGACAAGCGCATTGAGCTCCGAGGGTTCCCCGGTGGCCGGCCCCGACTCGTTCGATCCGGCTGCTGCGCCGGCGACCGGCCCCGAAGTCGCCTCGCCTTGCTCTTTCTTTCCGCAGCCGGTCGCGGAGATCGAAAGAAGGGCCAGCAGGAGCACTTTCCGCACGTATCCGTTCATCGCGCCTTCCCCCAGAACCGCGAATGCATCACCGTTTCTTGATCGACGGCGTATGCCGGCGCCATAGTGCGCCGAAGCGCAATGCTGTCAAGGTGGGCCATGAAAAAGGGGGTGTCATGGCCGGCAGGATCTTCGGCGGGGTGTTTTCTCGGTTAGACGCCGGCCTCGCCACTCTTGGCGAAGGCTTCATGCGCTCGTGGACCGTGGTCGAACGAGGCTATCGGCGCCCGCTCTCGCGCTTCGCGTACCGGTTGAAGTTCGCGTTCTATCCGCTTCTGGCGCTGGGCGCTTTGGCGTGGCTCGCCTGGGACTGGACACACGACCGGTCGCTGAACGCCGCGGAGAACGCCGTCTTTGACCGTGTAGTGAATTGGCGCCCGGTCGAGCCTGCGCCATCCGGCCGCGTGGTCGTTATCGAGATCGACGAATGCTCGATCGAGCACTTCCGCGCGCAGGGCGAAGGCGGCTGGCCCTGGAGCCGGCAGAAGCACGCGGATCTCCTCGATCAGCTCGATCGCGCCGGCGTACAGGCCGTCGGCTACGACGTCCTGTTCGCGGACCGTTCGCAGGAGGATGCGGCCGGCGACCAGACGCTCGACGCGATCGCTGCGGGGAGCGCCGGGCGATTCGTCTTCGCCTCGACACGCATGCATCCCGACTACGACGCCGGATCGTCACTGCACGCTTCGCAGTCACCCGGTGCATTCGCGATAACCGCCACGCCCCAATCGGATCCTAAAGTCGCACTGCTGCTGCCGTACGGCAAAGCCATGGCCGAACAGAGCGCGCTCATCAACGTGACCCGGAATGAAGACGGGATCATGCGTGACATTCCTCTCCGTGAGACGGCCGGCGACTGGGGGATCCCTTCCCTGCCGCTGCGTCTCGCGACGAAAGCGACCGGCAAGTCTCCTACTGATTTCGCGCCCGCCGTCCGGCCGAACTGGCGCCAGGACACGCGCTTGCCGCGCGCAAGTGCTGCTGACCTTCTCATCGAAGGACCGCCCGTCTGCCGAAACGCCGCAACAGCCGCGCCGGAACTGAAAGACCGCATCGCGCTCGTCGGCTACACAGCCTCCGGCCTCAACGACGCCAAGCCGACGCCGGTGGATCCGGTGATGCCGGGCGTCGAGGTTCTCGCTGAAGCCACCGAGGCTCTCGTTGCAGGCAGCGTGATTCGTGTTCCTCCGGCGTGGTTCAAGTACGTACTTGCTGCGCTGCTGTCGCTGGTCACGACGTACGCCTTCTTCCGTGGTGAGCCTCACAACGACATCGACTCGATCTTCGTCGCGACTAACGTCGGGCTGCTCGTGGCCTCGTTCATCGGCCTCTCGTTCTTCAGTTACTTCTTCGACATCTTCGCGGCGGTCGGCTTCATCAGCCTGGTCTTCGGGCTCTGCCGAATGTACGCCAAGACGCAACGCGGCCGGGCCGTCGGCAACGGTGACTACCTGCCGGACTTCGACCCGGTGCGCGACCGCTTCCTGGCCGTCGCGCGCCTGCACTTCGTGCCGGATGCCGGCCTCGACCGCAAGGCCATCCGCCGCCGCCGGCGCGAATACCGG
The DNA here is from genome assembly GCA_035281265.1 of Steroidobacteraceae bacterium. Classification (GTDB taxonomy): domain Bacteria; phylum Pseudomonadota; class Gammaproteobacteria; order Steroidobacterales; family Steroidobacteraceae; genus SCUD01. The sequence goes on along the minus strand of DATEEF010000190.1, from coordinate 2,619 downwards.
CGGCGTGTGCGTCGTTTCCTGTACGCCGGCACGGACGCCGTAATGCTCGAGGGCGTCGTTGAAGAGAAAACCTGGCTGCACGATGCCCTGAGCGACCTCGTGGTGCTCATGTGGCATGGCGCGAGCGAGGAAGCCGCGCGCGAGACGGCCATGAAGGACCTCTCCAGGCTCGAAAAGGACCTCGCCGAGCAGGATGCGCGCCTCCCGGACGACGGGACGGTCCGGCTGGCTTTCGGCTCGGGCGAGATTGCGACCGATGCGGACCCCGCCGCCGGTGCTACGCTGAAGCCGCTGCATCATCTCATCGGCGAAGTGCTGGCGTCCTCCCGGGAATGGCCGCTGGCGCAACGCAGCATCGCGGGATTGCAGCCGACGGCATCCACAGGAGAAAGCTGATGCGAACCCTCCCAGCGACAGTTGCCGCCGCCCTGCTGGTCGCGATCGCGGCCCAGGCGGAAGACCAGGGTGCCGTGGTCCGAAAGGCGAAAGTCGACGTCTATGCCGAGCCGAAGCTGGAAGCGGCGAAGATCGAGTCCTTGAAGCAGGACACCGCCGTGAGCATCGCGGCGCAGTCCGGCCTCTGGTACGAGGTGAAGCTGCCGAACGGCAAGTCCGGCTTCGTCCGCGTCAACGACGTGCGCGTGAACTACGCAGGCACGGAAGGCGGTGGCGCGAACCTCGGCGTGCTGACGGGCGGCAAGGCGGGCGCCGGCCGCGTCACCGAGACTGCGGGCGTCCGCGGCATCGACGAGAGCGATCTCAAGTCGGCCTCGTTGAACCAGGCTGAGCTCGACGCGATGGTCGCCAACCGGTCCGACGCATCGGCTTCGACCACATTCGCCGGCCAGAAGGGCTGGCAGGCGACGAAGGTCGAATGGGATGGCGAGGCAAAACAGAAGCCCGGCGGCAAATCGTCGAAGTCCTCGTCGGGCTCATCTGCACTGAAGGACCTCGGCGGCTTGCTGGGCGGGCTGGGACAGAAGACGAACTCGGCCCTCGATACCGCCGAAAAGGTCGCGCCCAAGGCCGAAAGCGAGCAGGCTGCCGAGGAACTCGCGCTCGGCCCGGAGATCGCCGGCCGCGTGCTCGGCGCACGTCCGCTATGGAAGGACGCGGGCGCCCAGCAGCGCGTCAACGTGATCGGCCGCTGGGTCGCCTCGCAGACCAGCCGGCCCGACCTTCCGTGGACATTCGGCGTCATCGACACACCGGAGGTCAACGCGTTCGCCGCGCCCGGCGGCTACGTCCTCGTCACCCGCGGGCTGTACGAGCTCCTGTCCACCGACAGCGAGGTGGCCGCCGTGCTCGGCCACGAGATCAGCCACTGCGTGCAGCGCGACCACTACAACGTGATCCGCAAGCAGGAACTCACCGCCATGGGCAAGGACGCGGTCTCCGCCCAGGTCCAGACCGGCGCGAGCCCCGCGGAGACCTACGCGCGGCAGTACGTCGAGAAGAACGGCGCGACGATCCTGCTGACGTCGCTCGATCGCGATGCCGAGTTCCGGTCCGACAAGGCCGCGGAGATCTACCTCGCGCGCTCCGGCATGAACCCGATGGCGCTCTACTCCGTGCTGCAGAGGATGATGGCGCTCGGCCAGCAGTCGGCGAGCCTTGCGGCGCTGTACAAGACGCACCCGCCGCTCGACGCGCGCCTCAACCACATCGACGAGCGCGGCTACGAGAAGCTGCGGGCCTACGTCGCGCGCGAGTGATACGAAAGATACCGCCCAGGGGACGCATCATGCTTTCAGCAATCTTTTCCTTGTTGGCGCTTGCCGCCGTCACAAAAGTTGCCGCCAAGCCAGACGCCGACTGCACGCGACCGGAGACACCGGTGACCACGAGCGTGCTGGCCAACGACACGAGCGGCGGCGCGCCGCTGGATCCGGGTTCGGTGACGATTGTCGAGCCTTCAGCCAATGGCTCCGCGAGAGTGAACGAGGACGGCACGGTCACGTTCACGCCGGCCCGCGGATTCAGCGGCACTACCACCTACAGCTACCGGGTATGCGACACCCTTACACCGACGCCGGTATGCGCCACGGCGGTCGCCACGATCGCGGTGACCAGCGCCTGCAGCAGCGTTGGTGGCGGTGGTGGCGGTAGCGCCAGCAGCGGCGGTGGGGGCGGCGGCGGTGGCGGCAAGGGCGGCGGACTCCGGATCTCGATCAGGAATGAATACGAAGCGAAGCTCAATTTCGGCCCGCTGGGCAAGGGATCGCGCGACGGAACTGATACGGCTGCTGGAGTGCTCAGGCGCCAGGGGGACACGTACGCCGGAATCGTCGACGCGGCTGTCGATTCCACCCAGTCACTGAGTGGATTGGGCCAGAATTGCGGGCCAGCCACCTATCAGGGTTCGCAGCAACTGAAGGTGATCGGCCATCCGGTGGACGGCTTCAATCCGCTCGTGCAGTCCGTGGATGCGGCCACTGTGACCGGACAGGCGTCCAACGACTATCTTGCCCTGGAATTCTCCCCTGAGACCATGACGAGTCACCAGACGAGTCCCAGGCTTCCCGAGCAAATGCTTTCGGACCTCGTGGTTGCCTGCCACACGTTGATTGATACGTTGTCCGGCATTGCGTTCCTGCCGCTCAATGACTCGCGCTGGAC
>DATEEF010000189.1:0-8318 GCA_035281265.1 Steroidobacteraceae bacterium | reverse complement strand
GCGAGCCCGGCGCCGATCACGGCGACCGAGGCGACATTCATGCTAGCCTCAGGTTTCGATGCGACACTCAACGCCAGTCCTCGGAACGATCGCGGCCGCGGCTCTCGCGGCCTGCGCGTCGCAGCCGCCGTCATCCTACCCGGCGGGTACCGAGGCGCGTCTCGCGACCTTCGCCAAAGCGACGCCCTGCTGCGACGATCCGTCCGGCTTCGAGTTCGGCGCGCTGCCGCGCCAGGGCAAGGCGCAGGCTACGATCGGTCCGGCGACCCCGGTGTTCGACTTCCAGAGCGGCGTTTCGCCGTTCGCCGCATTCGCCCTGCCGCAGCAGGCATCGCGCTACCGCATCCGCGTGAAGAGCCTGTTCGACGCGAGGGACGGCGGCGAGAACGGCGTCTTCTACCCCGTCGTCGCGCTGCTCGACGACACCTACATCGTCGTGCACATGACCGGGCTCGAGAGCCTGCGCCTCGAGCCGGCGCTCGCGACGCCCGGCGGCGAATCCGGCCTCGCGGCGTCGATCGGCATCGACCCGACCGAGCAGGACGCCAGGTACCTCGTGGTGTTCACGCCGGCAGTCCTCCTCGGCAAGCCGCCGCCGCCGGACCGCGAGGGCGACGTGCTCTCGCTTTCCTCGCTCGCCTACATGGAGCGGCGCGGTGAAGCGGCGCTGCCGGCGTCTCCCTACGGGCGGCTCAGCATCACGGTCGCGCCGGAAACGCCGGTCGCCGCGGCGAGGCAGGACTAGCGCGCCGTCTCGACGATCTCCGTCGTCTCCCAGGTCCCGTCGGCGAACACGCTGTCGTCGTTGATCCCGCCCTGCTCGACATCGAGCGGCGCGCAGAGCCACTCGCCCGAGATCGAGCGGTCCGCTTCCAGCACGCCGTCGAAGAAGCGCAGCTCGTCCCAGAAGCGCGAGCCCGTCGACGGGCCGTCGGGCGGGAAGTCGAGAGACACGAGCTGCACGCGGTTCGGCAGGATGTGCAGCACCTGCAGGCGCGGGTAGTAGGCGAATGCCGAGAGGACGACGCCGCTGCCGTCCGGGCGCCGCAGGTCGCGCACGGCCTCGCCGCCCATGACGGCGATGTACTCGACGACCTCCTTCGTGCGCGACACCTCGCCGGAGATCTCGACGACGAAGCCGATCGAGCAGTCGACCGAGAGGTCGCCCTCCTCGGCGGAAGCGACCGCGTTGAACTCGAAGAACATCGGCATCGGCAGCTCGATGGGATCGCTGCCGTCGTCGTTGCAGGCGGCGAGGAGCGCGAGGGATGCGGCCGTGGCTACCGGTATGCGCGTGTTCATGATGCCGATCCTGCCAAACCGGCGCGCCGGCCGGCAGGCCGGTTACAAAGCCGGCGGCGCTGCCGGATCGACGAACTGGACGATCGCGCGCAGGACCTCGGGGGCGGACAGGATGTCACGGTGGCCCTTGCCCCGCGTCGTCATGAACTTGAGGTCCGGCCAGGCGTTCTTGAGCGCCTCCGCCTCGGAGTACGGGATCACGGCGTCCTCGATGTCGTGGATGAGAAGGCCTGGCAGGCCCGATTTCGGGGCCGCGGCGACGAGGTCGAGCTCGGCCGACGGCCGGCCGGCGTCGCGGTCGAGCAGCGCCTGGAATTCCGCCATCGCCCGCGGCGGCAGGCCAGCCGCCTTCGCGAGCCAGAGCGGGATCCGGCTCACGCGCGTCGGGCTCGAGAGGATCACGATGCGCTGCGGGCGGAAGCCGTAGACGAGTCCGGCACCCAGGGCCGCCCCGCCGAAGGAATGCCCGATCGCCGCGTGCACGGGACCGACGATGCGCTCGATCTCGATGAGCAGCTCGCCGATCAGGCGCGGCGTCGCGCTGTCACCGGTCGAGATGCCATGGCCGGGCAGCTCGAGCGCGACCGTGCGCAGGCCGCGCGCGAGGAGCAGTGCCGCGAGCGGACGGAACTGCGTGCTGCGCCCGCGCCAGCCGTGCAACGCGAGGACCAGCGGCCCCTTGTCGCCCCAGCTCTTGGCGTGCAGCCCGGTGCGCAGCTCGATCGCCTTGCCGTCGGTGCCGCTCGCGAGCTCCCAGGCCTGCGTGGGATTCTGCCCGCCCGGGCGCGCGATCAGGTCGGCGAGGAAGCGCGCGGCCTGCCGTGGCGCGACTCGCCCGTAGAGACCGAGGAACAGTGGCGCGTAGTAAGGAATCGGGTTCCGCACGGATGGAAAAGCCGGCACGGTTGCCCGTGCCGGCCCCTCTCGGATCGACGGTCGACGTCAGCCTGTCGGCGGGGCCGGCGCCGGTTCGGTGCCTTCGGCCGGGACCTCGCCCTCGACGGGCGGCGCGAGCGGATCGACGGCGGGCGCCATCGCGGCTTCCGGACCGCCGCACCCGAGGACGCCGTCCACGAACGTGATGTTGAGGTCGCCGCCGCCCTGGATGTCGCGCACGCAGGTCGTCGTGCCCGACGCGAGTGGCGCGCTGAATTCCCAGTCGCCCGGCGCGAGCGGCAGCGTCTGCCCGCTGCCGTTGCACATCGGCGCGCCGGCCTCGTCCGTCGGCCCGGTCATGGCGACGTCGGTCACCATCATGCGGTTGTTCGCGTACTTGTTGGCCTGACCCTTCAATTGCTTGGGCGTCACCCGCACCGGAATCGTCTCGCAGACACCGCCCTGCGACACGGCCTTGATGGTCACGTTCGCGCGGATGAGCGGCAGTGCGTCGTTGGCGCTGCCCGAGCCGCCGCACGCGGCAAGTACGCAGGCCGCCACGGAGGCGGTGCCGAGGGCGCGCAGGCCCGAATGCTTCAGGATCGACATCGTCGATATCTCCCCACGGTAAGTTGTCGGTCCGCACCGGGACCCGGAAAACAGCCGTAGATTCTAGAACAATTGGCAGAAAAGGGGACGCTCACCTTTTCTGCGGCCAGGGCCTTTCCAGCTCCCACAGCAAGGGATCGTAGCCGCGACGCACCAGGACGCCCCCGCCCACGTGTCGGAAGTGCCTGAGCAGCCGGGCCCTGTACCAGGCCGCTGGCCGCAGGTGGACACCGGAATCCGTGCGTCCACGGTCGGCATTCCGCCGCCAGTCGCCCGCGGTCAGGACGCTGAAGTACAGGGCGCCTCGCGACAGCCGGCCGAGGTTCGCGATCGCGCGCGCCGCCGTGCGGTCGTCGAGGTACTGGAGCACGTCGTGGCAGAAGACGAGGTCGAAAGCCCGCCGCGGCGCGTAGTCCGCGATGCTCGCCTGCAGCCAGCCGTGCCGCCGGCAGAGGTACTCGCTGGTCTCGAGCCCGACGTAGCGGGCGCGCGGAAAGCACTCGTGGACCGGCACCTCGAAGTGGCCGAGTCCGCAGCCGGCATCCAGAACCCTCCGGACCCTGAAGCCGAGGTAATCGACGAAGGCACACGCGAAGCGCCCGAGCTTCAGCGCATCCGCGCGCGAGGCGACGCGGGTGCGCGGATCGGCGTAGTACCGGCGGTAGAACCCCGCGTCGAATAAAAGGGGACGTTCACCTTTTCCACGAGGTGATTCCTTCCGCCGCAAGTCCCTCCGCGTGGAAAAGGTGAACGTCCCCTTTTATTCGACGGTGACGCTCTTCGCGAGGTTGCGCGGCTGGTCGACGTCCGTGCCCTTGAGCACGGCCGTGTGGTACGCGAGCAGCTGCAGCGGCACGGTATAGACAGCGGGCGCCTGGAAGTAGCTCACGTGCCTCGGCATCGTGATCACCTCGACGCCTTCCGACGCCTCGATGCCCGACTCGGGGTCCGCGAACACGTAGAGCATGCCGCCGCGCGCCCGCACTTCCTGGAGGTTCGACTTCACCTTCTCAAGCAGGTCGTTGTTCGGCGCGACGGCGATGACCGGCATGTCGGCATCCACCAGCGCAAGCGGGCCGTGCTTGAGCTCGCCGGCCGCATAGGCCTCGGCGTGGATGTACGAGATTTCCTTGAGCTTCAGCGCGCCCTCCATCGCGATCGGGAACATCGCCCCACGGCCGAGGAAGAGCGCGTGGTGCTTCGGCTCGATCTTCTTCGCGAGCGCGCGGACGACGCCGTCGAGCGCGAGCGTCTGCTCCAGCATCGCGGGCAGCTCGAGCAGCCGGTGCACCAGCGTCTTCTCGCGCTCCTCGGGCAGGCCGTGGTGCTTCCCGATCGCGACGACCAGCATGCCGAGCGCGGCGAGCTGCGTCGTGAAGGCCTTGGTCGAGGCGACGCCGATCTCCGGGCCCGCGCGCGTCAGCAGCACCAGCTCCGACTCGCGCACCAGCGAGCTCTCGGGCACGTTGCAGATGGCGAGCGTCGACAGGAACCCGGCCTTGCGCGCGAGGCGCAGCGCCGCCAGCGTGTCGGCGGTCTCGCCGGACTGCGAGATGGACACGAACAGCGAGTTCGCGGGCACCACCGGGTCGCGGTAGCGGAACTCGCTCGCGATCTCGACGCGGCAGGGCACGCGGCAGAGCTGTTCGATGAAGTAGCGCGCCACGATGCCCGCGTGATAGCTGGTGCCGCAGGCGACGATGTGCACCGAGGTCACGCGCCTGAAGACCTCCATCGCCGCGGGCCCGAAGGCCTGCGACAGCAGGCGCCCGCCGGCGATGCGCTCCTGCAGGGTCTGCGCGACGGCACGCGGCTGCTCGTGGATCTCCTTCAGCATGAAGTGCTCGAAGGTCCCCTTCTCCGCCGCCTCGGAGGACTGCTCCGAGACGTAGGGCTTGCGTTCCACGGGGTTGCCGGCGGAATCCACGATCTCGACGCTCTTGCGCCGGATGCAGGCGACGTCGCCTTCCTCGAGGATGATGAAGGTGCGCGTCACCGGCAGGAGCGCCGCGATGTCCGAGGCGATGAAGTTTTCCTTGTCGCCGAGGCCGATCAGGAGCGGGCAGCCGGCGCGCGCGAGCACGATGCAGTCCGGGTCCTGTCCCCACATCACCGCGAGCGCATAGGCGCCTCGCAGCTCCGCGACGGTCTTGCGCACCGCGCTGAAGAGGTCGCGCGTCTCGCCCAGGTAATAATGAATGCGGTGCGCGATGACCTCGGTGTCGGTGTCCGAGGCGAACTCGTAGCCCGCGCGCTCGAGCTCGGCCCGCAGCTCCTCGTGGTTCTCGATGATGCCGTTGTGGACGATCGCGACGCCGTCGCGCGAGACGTGGGGATGGGCGTTGCGCTCGTTCGGGACGCCATGCGTCGCCCAGCGCGTGTGGGCGATGCCGAGATGGCCGGAGGTCGGCTGCGCCTTCAGGGCATCGGACAGCTTCGACACCTTGCCGACCGCGCGCAGGCGCGCGACTTCGGTGCCGCCGTTCAGGACGGCGACGCCGGCTGAGTCGTAGCCGCGGTATTCGAGGCGCTTCAGGCCCTCGATCAGGATCGGGACGACGTCCCGGTCAGCCACTGCCCCGACGATGCCGCACATGAGGCGGCCATTCTAACCCGCCGGGCGGACCTCGGCCCCGAGCCAGCGGAGAGCCGAATTCAGGTCCGGGAAGAACTGCATGCGCACGCCCCGGCTCAAGGCCACCGTCTGGAAAAACTCGCTTTGCGAGTCGGGTACATAACCCCGAAGGACGCAGGCGACCGACAGGCCGGGCAGAAGCCGCCCCGCGAGGCCCGCGATGTCGAAGGCCTCCATATGCGTCAGGCGGCGGGTGACGTTGTCTCCCTCGGCAAGGGCGCGGCGCAGATTGAGCTCGCGGCAGGTTTCGCAGATGGCGGTCCAGACTCGGGTCGTGGCGTCCGGGGTCATCTCGAAACCCGGCGCGAGCTGGACATACAGGTAGCCTTCGCGAGGCTCCAGCGTAAAGCCCGAACTCATGGCCTACTTCGGCTTCTTTTCCGGCCGCTTCCAGCTCTCGACCGTGACCTGGCGGCTGCGTTCCACCGTGAGCTTGCCCGCCGGTGCGGGCTTCGTGATCGTCGAGCCCGCGCCGATCGTCGCCTCCGCGCCGACCGAGACCGGTGCCACCAGCATCGAGCCGGAGCCGATGAAGGCGCCGTCGCCGATCTCGGTGCGGTGCTTGTTGGCCCCGTCGTAGTTGCAGGTGACCGTGCCGGCGCCCACGTTGACCTTGCTGCCGACGGTCGAGTCGCCTAGGTAGGTGAGGTGGTTCGCCTTGCTGCCCGCGCCGAGCGTCGAGTTCTTGACCTCGACGAAGTTGCCGACGTGCACGCCGTCGGCGAGGCGCGTGCCGGGCCGCAGCCGGGCGAACGGGCCGATGACGCAGCCCTTGCCCGCGATAGACCCCTCGACGAGGCTGTTCACGCGCAGCTCGCTGTCGTCGCCGATCTCGCAGTCGACGAGCACGCAGCCCGCGCCGACCTTCACGCGGTCGCCGAGCCTGACCGTGCCCTCGAGGATCACGTTGACATCGAGCAGGACATCGCGGCCGCAATGCACCTCGCCCCGCACGTCGAGGCGCGCAGGATCCACGACCGTCACGCCCGCGCGCATCAGCTCCGCGGCGCGGGCCCGGCGGTGCGCCGCCTCGGCCTCGGCGAGCTGCAGCTTGTCGTTCACGCCCAGGACCTCCGACGGGTCGTCCGCGATTACGGCATCGACTGTGCAGCCGTCGCGAACCGCGGCGCCGATGCAGTCGGTCAGATAATACTCCCCCTGTGCATTGTCGGCCTTCAGCCTGCCGAGCCAGCCGCGCATCTTCGCGGCGGGCGCGGCGAGCACGCCGGTGTTGATCTCGTCGATCGCGCGCTCCTTGTGGTTCGCGTCCTTCTCCTCGACGATGCGCACCACGCGCCCGGCGCCGTCACGGACGATGCGGCCGTAGCCCGCCGGATCCGCGAGACGCGCCGACAGCAGCGCGAGCCCCGCCGTGCCCGCCCGCGCGACCAGGCTCTCGAGCGTCTTCGCGCGGATGAGCGGCACATCGCCGTAGAGTACGAGCAACGCGTGCCCGTCGGGCACGGCCGGCATCGCCTGCATCAGCGCATGCCCGGTGCCTTTCTGCTCCGCCTGCAGCGCCCAGCCGAGTTCCGTGCCGGCGAATGCGGCGCGCACACGCTCGCCCCCGTGGCCGTAGACGACGTGGATCGATGCGGGCCCGAGCGCGCGGGCGGTCTCGACGACATGCGCGAGAAGCGGCCGTCCCGCCAGCGGCTGGAGCACCTTGGGAAGGTCGCTCCCCATGCGCTTGCCCTGGCCCGCGGCCAGGATGACGACGGTCAACGGCATCGCGGCGATTGTACCGGAGCACCCCGTTTCGACGGCGCACGCGCCGACGCCGTGATTTGCCGCTCCGCGCACAAGGGTGCTATACCGTCGATTCCGGGCTTCGGCCAACCACTGAGGCGGTCAGGCAAACATGGCAACCAAGCTGGAAAAACCCCTGAGACGCGAATTTCCGGTGAATGACGAGCTGTACACGCTCACGATCTCGCCGGACGGCCTGAAGCTCGTGCCGAAGGGCAAGCGCAAGGGACACGAACTGACGTGGCGGGACCTCCTGAACGGCCAGCCCGCCGTCGCGTCCGCGCCCGCTTCACCGCTCGACCCCGGCTGACCCGCCAGCCAAGCGACCGGAACCCGGTCACCGACCGCCGGTCACATTCCCCCATGACAGGGGGGCTTGCCCGTATCTGCGCGTTCGCGCTCGCGTTGCTCTGCGGCGGGCCGGCGCTCGCCGCGCGCATCGTCGACCCGGCGAGCGCGCGAGCGGCGATCTCGTCGCCCGCCGTCACCGCGCGCGACGCCGGCCTCGCGGCGCTCGCATCGGAAGGTCGCGCGACCGAGCTCGCGGCGCGACTCGAGCTCATCGCCCATGACGCCTCGCTCGGCGACATCGGCCGGGCATGGCTGCTCGACCGGGGACTGCATGCGCTGGCGCGCATGGAACCCTCGCCCGCCGCGCGCGCGACCGTCGGCCGGCTCGCCGCAAGCGCGCCCACGGTGTTCACGCGCGTCGACCCCGACCACGGCGACCGGACCACTCCTTTATATGACGCAGGTGCGACGGCACGCTTCGTGCTGAGGTCCTGGGAGCGCAGTGCCGCCCGCACGGCCTCGTCCGCGGACCTCGCGGCACGCGATGCGCGCGCCACGTCCAGGTTCGTCGGCGAGCAGTCGGCGCCCGCGCGCGATGGCATTGCCGATGCCTTCCGCGCAGCGCCCATCGCCGAGCTTGCGTCCCAGCGGCCCGCCGTCGCGGCCGCGCTGCGCGCGGGACGCCGCGTCGATGCGCTCGCGCTGGTCCTCGCCGTCCGGCTCGCGGACCCCGAGCTCTTCGGCCTCGTGATCGACTACGCCGACGGGCGCGAGGCGCTCGCCGCCGTCGCGGCCGCGCCGCGCGCGCTCGATCCGGGAGCGGCACTGGCAACGCTCGTGCGCGCGAGCCGTCGCG
>DATEEF010000188.1:0-9871 GCA_035281265.1 Steroidobacteraceae bacterium | reverse complement strand
GTACCGGCTGCTCGAATACCTGATGCTGCGCGCCGGGCAGGTCGTGTCGAAAGCCGAACTGACGGAGAAGCTCTACGAGCAGGATTTTGAGCGCGACAGCAACACGATCGAGGTGTTCGTCGGCCGGCTGCGCCGCAAGCTCGATCCCGACAACCGCCACCAGCCCATTGAAACCCTGAGGGGCCGCGGCTACCGGATTACACGCGGCTGACCGTGGCGCGAACCGCACCTTCCCTGCAGTCGAGGCTGCTCCTGTCGCTGGCGGCGCTCCTCGTGCTGGCGGCGGTCGCCGGCGCCGTCGCCCTCGATGCCCTGTACCGGGACCTCGGCCGCCGCTCGCTCGAGGATGTGCTCGAGACCCAGGTCATCGCGCTGCTCGCCACCGCAGAGTTCGAGGCCGACGGTCGCCTCGTGCCGCGCACGCTCGCGGAGCCGCGCCTCGCGGCACCCGGCTCCGGCCTCTACGCCGAGATCCTCGGCTCGACCGGCACGTGGCGGTCGCCGTCCGCCGTCGGCAGCGGTCTCAACCTGTCGGCGGAACCGCTTCCCGGCGAGCGGATTTTCGAACGCGCCGTGCTTGCCGACGGCACGCGGGTGCTCGGCCTTTCCCTCGGCATTCGCTGGGAGGAGACCGGCGCCGCCCCGCGCGATTACCTGCTGCGCGCGGCGGAGAGCCTCGAGCCCTGGTACGACGAGTTGCTGCGCGTGCGCGCGGGCCTTGCGAGCGGGGCGATCATCCTGTCGCTCCTCCTGCTCGGTGGCCTTGCCGCGGCGCTTCGCCTGGCGCTGGCGCCGCTGCGGCGCCTCGAGCAGGAGATCGTCCAGGTCGAATCCGGTGACCGCGAGGCGCTGGCCGGCGGCTGGCCCCGCGAGCTCGCCGGCGTCACCTCGAACCTCAATGCCCTGCTGGCCGGCGAGCGAAAGCGCGCCGAGCGCTATCGCGGCACGCTCGGAAACCTGGCGCACAGCCTGAAGACCCCGCTCGCCGCGCTGCAGAGCCTGGTCGAGCGCGGCGAGACGGCGCCGTCGGCGCTCGCCCCGCAACTCGGGCGCATGCAGGACATCGTCCAGCACCAGCTCAAGCGCGCGGTGCTGGGCGGCAGCGCGGCGACGCTGGTAAACCTTCCGGTCGAACCCGCGCTCGAGCAGCTGCGTGCGGCGCTCGCCAAGGTCTATGTGGACAAGCGGGTCACGATCACGCTCGAGGTCGCCGCCGGAACGGCGTATCCGATGGACGCAGGCGACTTCCTCGAGCTCGCGGGAAACCTCGCCGACAATGCCTGCAAGTACGGGCGAACGCGCGTCGCGCTGTCCGCGATGCCCTGGGCGGCGTCGGCCTGGCGTCGTCCGGGACTCGTGCTCGAGGTCGAGGACGACGGCGCGGGCATTGCGGCCGGCGAGCGCGGGCGGGTGCTGCAGCGGGGGGCCCGTGCGGACGAGACCGTGGCGGGGCAGGGGATCGGACTCGCTGTCGCGCGCGAGATCGCGCAGGCCTATGGCGGCACGCTCGAGATCGACGACGGCCGACTGGGCGGTGCCCGCGTCACGGTGCGCCTGCCTGGGCGCTGAATCGTCAGTTTGCCGCGCCCGGGGCTTAGAATGCGCGCATCGTCTCGTCTCTCAACGGGAGTCCCCATGCTCAACCGTGCCGCCTGCATCCTGCTGTGCACGCTGTCCCTGACGGCCCGCGCCCAGGATGCCGATGTCGAGGTGCGGGCCGAACCGGTGGGCACCGGCATCTGGGTGCTGTACGGCAGCGGCGGCAACATCGGCGTCTCTGCCGGGCCTGACGGCGTCTTCCTGATCGACGACCAGTACGCGGTCATGACGCCCAAGATCACTTCGGCGCTCGCGAAGATCGCGGCGGAGCCGCCGCGCTTCGTGCTCAACACCCACTGGCATGGCGACCACACCGGCGGCAACGAGAACCTTGCCGCGAAGGGCTCGCTGATCGTCGCCCACGACAACGTGCGGCAGCGCATGAGCACCGAGCAGTTCAACAAGTTCTTCGATCGCGCGACGCCTGCGTCGCCCGCCGGGGCGCTGCCGGTCGTGACATTCAACGACAGCGTGTCGTTCTTCCTGAATGCCGACGAGATCCGCGGCATTCACGTCGCGAGCGCGCATACGGACGGGGACGTCTTCATCCACTTCCGCAAGGCCAACGTCATCCATACCGGCGACCTCGTGTTCGCCGGGCGCTATCCGTTCATCGATCTCGATTCCGGCGGCTCGGTCGCGGGCGTCATCGCCGCCGTCGACCGCATGCTCGAACTCGCGGACGACAGGACCCGGGTCATACCGGGCCATGGCGACGTGACGGACAAGGCGGGGCTCGCCGCCTACCGCGAGATGCTCGCGGCGACGAGCGCCCGCGTGGCCGAGCTGGTGAAAGCCGGCAAGACGGTCGACGAGGTCCTCGCCGCGAAGCCCACCGCCGAGTTCGACGAGAAGCAGACCTGGGCGTTCATCACGCCCGAGCGCTACGTGCGCATCCTGTACCGGGACGCCGCCGGAGCCGTCGCGGTCAAGTGACGTCGAACCGGATCCCCTGGGCGAGCGGCAGGTCGCTCGAGTAGTTGATCGTGTTCGTCTGGCGGCGCATGTAGACCTTCCAGGCGTCGGAACCCGACTCGCGGCCGCCGCCGGTGTCCTTCTCGCCGCCGAACGCTCCGCCGATCTCCGCGCCCGACGTCCCGATGTTGACGTTCGCGATGCCGCAGTCGCTGCCGCCCGCGGACAGGAAGCGCTCCGCGTGCTGCAGCCGGTCGGTGAAGATCGCGGAGGAGAGGCCGTAGTCCGTGTCGTTGTGCAGCGCGATCGCCTCGTCCAGCGTCCTGAACGGGACCAGGTACAGGATCGGGGCGAAGGTCTCGTGCTTCACGACGGGCATGTCGTGGCGCGCGCGGACGATCGTGGGCTCGACGAAATGGCCGGGACCCGGGAGGGTGCGCCCGCCATACAGGATCTCGCCGCCCTGCTCGCGGGCATCGTCGAGCGCCGCCTCGTACTGGCGGACCGCCGAAGCACCGACCAGCGGGCCCATCAGCGTCTTCGGGTCGAGCGGGTTCCCGATGCGCACCTGCTTGTAGCTCGCGACCAGGCGCCGCTCGACCTCGTCCATGCGCGAGGCGTGCACGAGCAGCCGGCGGGTCGTCGTGCAGCGCTGGCCGGCGGTGCCGACCGCGCCGAACAGCACGGACGGGACGACGAGGTCGAGGTTCGCGAACTCGTCGACGATGATGGCGTTGTTGCCGCCGAGCTCGAGCAGGCTGCGGCCGAGGCGTGAAGCCACGCGCTCGCCCACGCGGCGGCCGACCTGCGTGGAACCCGTGAAGCTCACGAGCGCGACGCGACGATCGTCGACGAACCGGCTGGCGAGCGCGTTGTCGGCCGGGATGAACAGCTGGAAGATCGGCGGCAGCCTCTCGGCCTCGATGACCTCATTGCAGATCTTCTGTACCGCGATCGAGCAGAGCGGCGTGTGGTGCGAGGGCTTCCACACGCTGATGTCCCCGCAGACCGCGGCGATGAAGGCGTTCCATGACCACACGGCCACCGGGAAATTGAAGGCCGTGATGACTCCGACCACGCCGAGCGGGTGCCATTGCTCGTACATCCGGTGGCGCGGGCGCTCGGAGTGCATGGACAGGCCGTACAGCATGCGCGACTGGCCGACCGCGAAGTCGGCGATGTCGATCATCTCCTGCACCTCGCCGTCGCCCTCGGCCTTGATCTTGCCCATCTCGAGGCTGACGAGGCTCCCGAGCAGGCCCTTCTTGGCGCGCAGCGCCTCGCCCATGAGCCGTACGGCTTCGCCGCGGCGCGGGGCCGGGACGTCGCGCCAGGCGGCGAACGCCGCGCTGGCACTCTTCATGACGCGCTCGTAGTCGTCCGTGCCAGCGGCGCGCACGCGGGCGATGACCGCGCCGGTCGCCGGGTTGGTGGAGTCGATCAAGGGCGCATCGGCGGCGGCATGCCATTCGCCGCCCGAGTACGCACCCGGGTTCACCGCGCCGAGGCCCAGCCCGGCCAGGATGCGGCCGGTTTCGTCCGCGAGGACGTCCTGCATCGCCTTGCGTTCAGTGCTCATCGCATCGCTCCCGCGCGGCTGCGCTGCCTGCCTGCCTTGCCCTCGACCATGACCCGCGCCGACACGGCCTTGTCGGCGCCGTCCCGGTACCAGGCTCCGAACCGGTTGGCCAGCACGTCCGGCAACCGGAACTGCTCCTGGCGCACGAAGCCCCGGTAGGCCTCGGGACGCGCCAGCACGAGGTCGAGGACCGCCGTGATGCCTGCCGCCGTCGTCACCTGGATCGCCGACCAGAGCCGCCCGAGAATCTCCTGCGGGTAGACCTTGATGACGTAGTTCTCCTCGCGAAGTTCCCCGTCCTGGCGGCCGCTGACGGCGACGTAGACGATCACCACGTCCTGCAGCGTCTGCGGCACGGCATTCTCGAGGATGCGTTTCAGCGTCGCGCGGTCGTGGTTAAGTTTCAGGTCGTTCATGAGCAGGCGCATCTGCTCGCAATGGCCCGGGTAGCGGATGGTCTTGTAGTTCATCTGCTCGCAGCGGGCGCCGTAGGTCTCGCCGAGCGAGCCGAGGCCGCCCGAGGTGTTGAACGCCTCGTAACGCGTCCCGTCGATCTCGATCTCCTCGAGGCCTTCCAGGGGCGCCGACTCCACTGCCTTGCCGTCCGCGATCCCGAGGCAAGGATTGCCGTACTCGTTGATGAGGCCGTCGGTCGACCACGTCATCGAGTACTTCAGCATGTTGTTCGGGTGCTGCGGCAGGGCGCCGACGCGCATGCGGACGCTCTTCAGCTCGTCGAAATGCGAAATGAGCTCGTTGGCCGCGATCGAGATGAAGCCGGGAGCCAGCCCGCACTGCGGCACGAAGGCGGTCGTCGCGCCCTCGGCGGTCGCACGCACGGCGCGCGTGACCGCGACGTCCTCGGTGAGGTCGAAGTAGTGCAAACCGGCGTCGCGGGCGACCCGGGCGACGCCCGGATTGCAGAAGTAGGGCAGCGAGGAGATCACCGCATCGCAGGGATGTGCGGCGACATGAGCCGCGAGAGCAACCGCATCGCCTGCATCCAGGCCGTGCGCCGTGATGTTGCGCTTGCCGTGGGCGCGCGCGACGCCGCGCGCGGCGTCGCCCTGGACGTCGGCCAGCTGGATCTCGTATCCGCCGGCCTCCGCCAGCAGTCCGGCGATGAGCGCGCCGATCTTGCCGGCGCCCAGGACCAGTACGCGATGCATCGGAATTTCACCTGAAAATGGGTGGCGCATTCTGCCCATTCCGGAGGCCATAAACCACCCCTTGGAAGGGTATTTTTTGCAGTGCAATCAACTCCGTGTACGATGGCCTGAGCCATGAACCTCGCGCTCGAATCGGGCGGCTGGACGCCCGAAAGCTGGCAGCGCCGGCCGGCCCTCCAGCAGCCGGTTTACAAGGACCCGGACCGCCTCGCGCGCGTGTTCGGCGAGCTCTCGCGCCTGCCCCCGATCGTGGTCTCCTGGGAAGTGGACCAGCTTAAGGACGAGCTCGCGGCGGCCCAGCGCGGCGAGCGCTTCCTGCTGCAGGGGGGCGATTGCGCCGAGGGCTTCGCGGACTGCGACTCCGACACCATCGCACGCAAGCTCAAGATACTGCTGCAGATGAGCGTCGTGCTGCTGCACGGGCTCAAGAAGCCTGTGATCCGCGTCGGCCGCATCGCCGGCCAGTTCGCGAAACCCCGCTCCGCGGACACCGAGACGCGCGGCGGCGTGACGCTGCCCAGCTATCGCGGGGACCTCGTCAATCGCGCCGCGTTCACGGCCGCCGACCGCGAGCCGGATCCGGACCTTCTGCTGCGCGGATACGAGCGTGCCGCGCTGACGCTCAACTTCGTGCGCGCCCTGGTCGACGGCGGCTTCGCGGACATGCACCACCCGGAGTACTGGGACCTCGGCTTCCTCCAGCACGCGAAGCTGCGGGACGCCTACCGCAGGATCATCGATTCCATCTCGGATTCGCTGGATTTCTATGCCGCGATCTCGGGCTCGCCGGTGCACGAAGCTTCGCAGGTCCGCTTCTACGCGAGCCATGAAGGACTGCACCTGCTTTACGAGCAGGCGCAGACCCGCTACCTCAAGCGCCGCCAGCGCTGGTACAACCTTTCGACGCACATGCCGTGGATCGGGCTGCGCACGGCGGCGCCGGGCGGCGCGCACGTCGAGTTCTTCCGCGGCATCGCGAATCCGATCGCCGTCAAGGTGGATGGCAGCATGGACGCGGCGACAATCGGCGAGCTCGTGCGCATCCTGAATCCGGACGACGAGCCCGGCCGCCTCACGCTGATCCACCGCTTCGGCGCGAACCGGATCGAAGCGGCGCTGCCCGCGATGATCCGCGCCGTGCGCGAGTCGGGACGGAAGGTGCTGTGGGTCGCGGATCCGATGCATGGCAACACCGAGTCGACGCCCCAGGGCGTCAAGACGCGGCGCTTCGAGAACATCCTCGCCGAGGTCGAATCGGCGTTCCGCATCCATGCGGATTGCGGCTCGATCCTGGGCGGCGTGCATTTCGAGCTCACGGGCGACGACGTGACCGAATGCACGGGTGGTGCGCGCGGCCTCGCCGACGGAGACCTCGCGCGCGCGTACCACACGACGGTCGATCCGCGGCTGAACTACGAGCAGGCACTCGAGCTCGCCATGCTGATCGGTCGACAGCACACGCAGGATAAGTGACCGCGGTACAAGTACTTACGCGTGAGTCCTGAGAAGTCACTGAAAGAAATTCCCGGCGGCACGCATCTGGCGCTGCCCGAGTGGCGCGGCGTGCTGACCCCCGCGGCGATCGCTTTCGTCAACGACCTCGCGGACCGCTTTTCCGGCGACCGGGCCCAGCTGCTCGCGCGGCGCGCGACGGAGGAGGGCGAGTTCGACGCCGGCAAGCTGCCGGACTTCCCGGCGGAGACCCGGGAGCTGCGTGCGGCCGACTGGCGGGTCGCCGCCGTGCCGGACGACCTGATCGACCGGCGCGTCGAGATCACGGGCCCGCCCGAGCGCAAGATGGTCATCAACGCGCTCAACTCGGGCGCGAATGTCTTCATGGCGGATTTCGAGGATTCACTGAGCCCGACCTGGGCCAACCTCGTCGACGGACAGGCGAACCTGATGCGCGCGGTGCGGCGGGAGCTCACCCATACGACGCCCGAAGGCAGGTCCTATCGACTCAATGACAGGACCGCGGTCCTCGTCGTGCGCCCGCGCGGCTGGCACCTGCCGGAAAAGCACTGGCTCGGCGCCGGCGAGCCGATCGCGGGCGCCTTCATGGATTTCGGCCTCTACCTGCACCACAACGCGGCGGAACTGCTGAGGCGGGGCACCGGCCCGTATTTCTACCTGCCGAAGCTGGAGAACCGCTTCGAGGCGCGGCTCTGGGCCGGCGTCATTGCGCACGCCGAGCGCTCGCTCGGCCTCGCGCGCGGGACGGTCAAGGTCACGGTGCTGATCGAGACGATCACCGCGGCCTTCGAGATCGACGAGATCCTCTACGAGCTGCGCGACAACATCGTCGGGCTCAATTGCGGCCGCTGGGATTACATCTTCAGCTTCATCAAGAAGCTCGGCCACCGGCCGGAGTTCGTGCTGCCGGACCGCGGCAGCGTCACGATGACGTCCCACTTCCTGCGCTCCTATTCACAGCTCGTGATCCAGCGCTGCCACCGTCGCGGGGCGTTCGCGATGGGCGGCATGGCGGCGCAGATCCCGATCAAGAACGACCCCGAAGCGAACGCGCGGGCGCTCGCCCGCGTGCGTGCCGACAAGGAACGGGAAGCCGGCGACGGGCACGATGGTACGTGGGTGGCCCATCCGGGACTCGTCCCCGTCGCGCGCGAAGTCTTCGACCGCCTCATGCCCGGGCCGAACAACCTCGGCCGGTTGCGCGAGGACGTCGAGGTCAGCGCCGCCGACCTGCTGCGCGTGCCCGAGGGGCAGGTGACGCGCGCGGGCCTGCGGAACAACATCGACGTCGGGCTGCGGTACCTCGCCGCCTGGCTTGGCGGCAACGGCTGCGTCCCGATCCACCACCTGATGGAGGATGCGGCCACCGCGGAAATCTCGCGGGCCCAGCTCTGGCAGTGGGTCCGTCACGCGACGCCACTCGAGGATGGGACCACCGTCACGCTCGACCTGGTGCGCCAGGAGGCACAGTCCGTCCTGGCAGAGATCCGGCGCGAGACCGGCGAGGACGCCTTCGGCCAGGGACACTTCGCCCGAGCGGCAACGCATCTAGACCGGCTGACGGCCGGTCACGGGTTCGAGGCATTCCTGACCCTCAGCGCATACGAAGACCTGGATTGACACGGGAGCGAACATGAGCTTGCAGTCGGCGGCACAGATCGAGAGCAACTGGAAGGAAAGCCCGCGCTGGAAAGGCGTGGTGCGCGGTTACGGCGGCGCGGATGTCGTGCGCCTGCGCGGGACCGTGCAGGTCGAGCATTCCATCGCGCGGCTCGGTGCCGAGAAGCTCTGGCGCTACCTGCACGAGTTGCCGTTCGTCAACGCGCTCGGCGCGCTGACCGGCAACCAGGCGATGCAGCAGGTCCGCGCCGGCCTCAAGGCGATCTACCTGTCTGGCTGGCAGGTCGCGGGCGACGCGAACCTCGCCGGCGAGATGTACCCGGACCAGTCGCTCTACCCGGCGGACTCCGTGCCCGCCGTCGTGCGGCGGATCAACAACACGCTCCTGCGCGCCGACCAGATCTGCCATGCCGAGGGCAACGACAAGGTCGACTGGCTGCAGCCGATCGTGGCCGACGCCGAAGCGGGCTTCGGCGGCGTGCTGAACGCCTTCGAGCTGATGAAGGCGATGATCGATGCCGGCGCCGCCGGCGTGCACTTCGAGGACCAGCTCTCGAGCGCCAAGAAATGCGGCCACATGGGCGGCAAGGTCCTGGTGCCGACACAGGAAGCGGTCAACAAGCTCGTCGCGGCCCGGCTCGCGGCGGACGTCTGCGGCGTGCCGACTCTGCTGGTCGCGCGCACCGATGCGGAGTCGGCGACGCTCCTGACCTCGGACGTCGACGAGCGCGACCATGAATTCATCGCCTCGAAGGAGCGCACCGCCGAGGGCTTCTTTCCGGTCAAGGCAGGCATCCCGCAGGCGGTCGCCCGCGGGCTCGCGTATGCGCCCTATGCCGACCTGGTCTGGTGCGAGACGGGCACGCCCGACCTGCACGAGGCGAGGGAGTTCGCCGAGGGTATCCATCGCAAGTATCCGGGGAAGCTGCTCGCCTACAACTGCTCGCCGTCGTTCAACTGGAAGAAGAAGCTCGACGACGCGACGATCGCGAAATTCCAGCGCGAGCTCGGTGCGATGGGCTACAAGTTCCAGTTCATCACGCTCGCGGGCTTCCACGCGCTCAACTTCTCGATGTTCGAGCTGGCACGCGGCTACAAGGACGCGCAGATGAGTGCGTATGTCGCCCTGCAGCAGGCGGAGTTCGCAGCCGAGGCCATGGGCTACACGGCGACCAAGCACCAGCGCGAGGTGGGCGCCGGCTACTTCGACGACGTGACACAGACGGTCAACGGCGGGAATTCGTCGATCACGGCGATGCGCGGCTCGACCGAAGAGGCGCAGTTCAAGGCACGCTGAGGTGCGCGCGGCGCTGGCGACGGTCGTCGCGGCGACCACGCTGGCGGCGGGCTTCGCCCGCGCCGAGCCCGCCGCGGCCGACATAGAAGCCGTACTGGCGGCGCTGACCGCCGGCCTCGATCCACGCGCTGCCTCGACCCTGGAGAGGATCGACGGCACCGGACGCAGGCTGCTGGCGGCCCGCGCTTACCTGCGCGCCGGCCTGCGGCTCGGTGAGCG